>JADDPP010000210.1 GCA_016781845.1 Rubrobacter sp. | reverse complement strand
CCCTTTGTGCCTGCAACTCAACGCTGAATAGTTACGGCCTGGAGAAGAAATACCCTTGCCCCAGCTCGCAGCCCAGGGACCGCAGGCGCTCCACCTGCTCCCTTGTCTGCACGCCCTCCGCGAACACCTTCAGCCGTAGCGCGCCCGCCAGACTGATTACTGCGCGCACTATTGCCGCGTCCTCGCTCTCCCGCACCAGACCGTCCACAAAGGTGCGGTCTATCTTGAGGATGTCTACCGGGAAGCGGTGCAGGTAGCCCAGGCTGGAGTAACCGGTGCCAAAGTCGTCTATGGCTATCTGAACGCCCAGCCCCTTGAGCTCACACAGAGTCGCTACGTGCGACTCGGCGTCGTCCATCAGTATGCTCTCGGTAATCTCGATCACGAGGCAGCGCGGGTTCATACCTGTATCCTGAAGAACCTCCGCGACCTCCTCGAGCAGGTAAGGATGCTGGAAGTGCTTCGCGGACAGGTTCACGCTGACCGAGAACCACGCGCGGGATGGATGTCGCTCTCGCCAGAGCCCGGCCTGGCGGCACGCCTCCCGCAGCGCCCACCCTTCCAGGGGCAGGATCAGCCCGGTCTCCTCCGCGATCGGGATGAACTCAGTTGGGGTTACCAACCCCTTCTGGGGGTGCTCCCAGCGGAGCAGCGCTTCCACTCCGAGCAGCCTGCCAGTTGCCAACTCCACCATGGGCTGGTAGTACAGTCTGAACTCTTCTCGCTCAATCGCCCGGCGCAAATCAACCTCGATCTCCACTCGCCCGGACGCCTTGTAGCCCATATCAGGGTTGAACATCTCATGCCGCGCCTTGCCCGTGCTCTTTGCTCTGTGCAGAGCCACGTCTGCCGCTCGCAGCAGCTCCTCGGGGGCCTCCCGCCCAAAGGTGCTCAGGGCTATGCCGATGCTGCCCGTAATCACCACCTCACGGCCCGCGATCTCGAAGCATCTCTGTAGCTCGTTTCCAACCCTCTCCGCCATAACCCTTGCCTCGGCCTCCGCCACTATGTCTTCGAGCAGGATCGCAAACTCATCGCCGCCGAGGCGTGCCGCCGTATCCATCGGCCGCAGACACCCCCGAAGCCTCCGGGCCACCACCGATAGAAGCTCATCTCCCGCCTTGTGCCCCAAGCTGTCGTTGACGAGCTTGAAGCGGTCGAGGTCGAGGTAGAGCACCGCTAAGGACTCGGCGCGCCCGGATGCGCGAGCGAGGGCGTGCTCGAGACGGTCCATGAACAGTGCCCCGTTTGGCAGGCCCGTGAGAGGATCGTGGAACGCCTGGTGGCGCAGCTGCTCCTCGAGGCGTTTGCGCTCTGTGATGTCGCGGTAGTTAACGACGATACCGTTGATGCTTGGGTCGTTGATTCTATTGTTGCCCACTGCCTCGATGTATCGCCACGCCCCATCCTTGTGCAGCACCCGCACCTCGGCCGACCCGCTCCCGTCTGGGCTGGTCAAGATCCGCGCGAACGCGCTACGCGCCACTTCAAGGTCGTCAGGATGTATAAGTGTCGCGTCCAAGACGCTCCTGCCTATCTTCTCCTCAGGCGTATAACCCAGGATTCGCTCCACGGAGGGGCTGATGTAGCGCACCACGGCGTCCGCCCCGATCACCCCGAAGACATCGGAGGAGTTCTGCACTAGCGAGCGGAACCGGTCCTCGGCCAGACGCTTCTCGAGTACCTGACGCTCGATGGCTGTGGCGAGCACGTTCGCCACCGTTTCGAGGAAGTTGATATCATCCTCCGTGAACTCGCGCTCGCTGCTGGTGTGGGCGCCCAGCACTCCGTATGGCCTGTCCCGCCCCTCGATCACGACACTCATCCCGCTGACAACGCCGTGATCGAGCATCAGGGGTGGGGCGTGGAAACGTGTCTCGGCTCGCAGGTCCCTGACGATAACCGGCCCGCTGGAAACAAACGCGTATCCTGCCTGCGAGTCGAGACCAGCGCCAACGGTGGCGCTCCCTACCAGACCCTCCTTCCATCCGACGCCAGCGCGTAACAGAAGCGCATCGCCCTCCGGCAGCAGTTCCAGGACATTGCAGTACTCGACACCCAGGGTCATGGCGATGCAGCCAACCACCGCATCCATCAACTCGTACAGATCGGGCCGGGCCAGCGCCTGCTGCCCCAGGTTTGCCGCCACCGCCTGCTGACGCGCCCGTGCCTCGCGTTCTTCCTCCGCGAGCTTACGGCGGGCAAGCTCGTGATCCCGCTCTATCTGTGTGGCGAGTAGCCGGGCGAGCACCACCAGCATGTCGGCCTGATGGCGCGCAAGCTCCCGTGGCTCCGGGTCCAGGGCGCAGAGGGTTCCGTAGAACGTTCCGTCCGAGAGGAGGACCGGCACGCCGATATAGCTCCCGATCTGAGGGAAGAAGGCTTGAGCGGGATGGGAAGAGACGGAGGGATCACTGTGAGCGTCCGATATCAGCAGCGGTGAGGGCTCGACCGAGCCCGCAAGCGAGCTTCAGTAGGTATGGGGCAGTGGAAAGACGGCCCCCGACTCGATGCCGCACCCGCCCAGCTCGTTGTGCGCCGCCAGCACCTCCAGGCGATTCTCCTCAGGCGGGATGCGAGTGAGCACGCTGGTCCGCATGCCCAACTGCTCCGACAGTAGCTGGAGGATAGCCTCCGTCGCCTCGTTCGTGGTGGAGAAGCTGCGGCCTGCCAGTTCCGAAAGGTGGCTTATGTAACCGCCGACATCAGTCTGGTCCCTGTTCACACTTCACACACCTGCTGTCACCCGTTCGAATCGTTTCTATGATAGTCCGACCACCCCTATCGTACAACCGTTCAACGGCGCGGACGATGCAGCGTTCGATGTAACCGCCTGTCCACTCTCAAGTATCGTGCCTTCAGTTGCGTAGCATTCAGGGTGATGTCGGGGTCCCTCTCAGCGCGCCCTACACCCTGCACCTACACCTGTAGAGACGTAGCATGCTACGTCTCTACAGTCGTTTCACCCTGTGTAGCGCTTCGCTGCCGGGCCTGCACAGATGCGGTTTGTGTTATGCTGTGGTCTTCCGTCCGGGGGCATGCCCCCTGCTAGCAGCAGGAAAGGAGGACACCTTCAAGATGAGCGACACGATGTACGCCACGACGCGCATACTTGACCAGGACGTGATAGACAGCTACCGGCGGCAGGGCTTCGTCCACATTCCCAACGTCATCTCCCCTGAGGAGGTCAAGGAGTTCCACGACGCTGCGCTCGCGCTAGTGGAGAAGATGAAGAGCTTCAACGAGAGCGGAATCTTCACACAACTGGTAAACGCGTGGCGGGAGGATCCGACGATCAGGCGGCTCACGATGCACCCCGCCGTCGCCTCCCTCGCGGAGCAGCTCGCGGGTGTGCCGCTGCGGCTGTGGCACGACCAGGTGCTCATAAAGCAGCCGCACAACAAGCGCCCGACGGAGTTCCACCAGGACCAGCCACTGTGGCCGCACGACAACAAGCACTCCTCCGTCACGGCGTGGGTCGCGCTCGTGGACGTGCCCGCCGAGCGCGGCTGCATGACGTTCATCCCCGGCTCGCACAGGCGCACGGAGCTTGCAGCGATGAACCTGGGCGACCCGAAGAGCGTCTTCGAGGTGTGCCCGGACCTGATGTGGGAGCCGCGTGTCACGGTACCCCTGCGCGCGGGCGACGCGACGTTCCACCATGGCCGGGTCGCGCACATGGCGGCGGACAACACGACGGACGAGCCGCGGGTAGCGCACGTCGTACTGCTGATGGACGCGGAGACCCGGTACAGAAAGCAGGGGCACCCGGTCACCGACCCATTGAACCTGGAGGACGGCGCTCCGCTCGACAACGCAGACCTCTTCCCCAGACTCCCGGCGTGATGGGGATCGAGGTATCCACTGCAGAGTTCGCGGAGACCGCGGAGATAACAGTTGATAACCGCCGTGCCGACCTGACAGACAGAGGATGAGGAGGCGTTCAGGAAGATGCGCGTGTACGCGGCAGGCTTCCTCTCTGCGGTGAGTAATCGAGGTTCCGTATGAGGCTTGGTTGTAATACAGTGCTCTTCGCCGCGCAGGATCTGGCGGGGGCGCTCGAACGGGTGGCGTGGTGTGGTTTTCAGGAGGTGGAGCTGGCCGCGATCCCCGGCATGTGCGAGCATGTCTCGCCCGACAGTGACCCTGCTGTGGTGAGGGAGCAGGTGGAACAGGCGGGGCTGCGCGCGGTCGCGATGGAGGCCGCGATGGACCTGTCGAATGCTCAGAACCGGCCCCGCTTCCTCGCCGTGCTGCGGTTCGCGGCGCAGCTCGGCGTCGAGGTGGTGAACACTGGCGGCGGGGGCAAGAGTGATGATGGCGAGTCCGAGCGCAGGGTACATGGTTCCATCACGGAGCTCGCGCCGCAGGCCGAGGACCTGGGCGTCCGGATCGGCGTCAAGGCGCACGTCAACCAGGCCATCTACAACACGAAGAGCGCCCTGCGCGCCCTGGACGCGCTGCCACCAGCGGGTTGGGGTATCAACTACGACGCGAGCCACCTCTTTCGCGTGGGCGACGACATGGTGGAGGCGGCCCGAACACTCGCCCCTCGTGTAGCCTCCGTCCACATCCGAGATACCCTGGAGCCCGTCATCCCCATTGGCCCGCCCCCCACACAGATCCCGGGTCGGGGCAGCATTGACCTCGCAGGGGTACTCAGGGAGTTTGCGTCGGCGGGCTACGCCGGGCCGATAGACCTCGAGATCATAGGGGCCGCGAAG
>JADDPP010000288.1 GCA_016781845.1 Rubrobacter sp. | reverse complement strand
CGCACAGCAGTGGAGGGTGGATCCGCTGCTCATCGCGTTCTGGCAGCTCGAGAGCGAGATGGCGACGACTGGGATAAACTCCCCCACGAACGGCGGGAACATGACGTGGGCTGCGGCGCTCGAAGCCACGCAGCAGTACGGTTGCACCCCCGGTCGTTCAAGTCTGAACCACCTGTGGGCGACGTGCCCTGATGTGCCCTCCGGGCTCTCCTTGTGGTTCGACTACATGGGCACCTACTATCAGAGCTTCCCCGACCTGGATGCAGTAGTCAACCGGTACAACCCCTGCTCGGATCCCGGCAACATCGCGCTAGGTCTGCCGTGCGGCACCAACTACGGCAACCTCATCCTCGGTGTCATCCGCACTTACGCAGGTCCTCCTGTAGTCGATTCTGCACCAGGACCAGGCTCAGGAGCTGTGGCTGCCTTCACCCTTATGGTTCCAGGTCACTGGACTGAGCCTTCTGGGGAGTTCGGGGAGCCTCGCTCCATCACTGGTGCGCCTCATACCGGTCTGGACCTGATGCAGCAGGAGGGAGCCCCTATCTACTTCGCTGAGGGTGGAAGCATCGAGTGGTCGGGCTGGGACTACTTGGGAGGGTACGGGCTCATCCTCCACGATGACAGGGAACGCAAGTGGTACATGGGTCACTTCAAGGTGCCGACGAAGCACAGGGTGGGGGAGCGTGTGGAGCGTGGAGAGTACGTCGCACCAGTAGGCAGGACGGGAGCGGGTGCTGGACCGAAGCCACACCTACACTTCAGCGTGACGTGGCCAGGCACCAGGAGTCCGTGGGCTAACCCAAGAGAGGTGCTGTCGAACTGGGATGGGGGCTACCAGTTGCCGGGGGAGTGTCCTCCCGAGGTAACAATCAGTGCCTCTGTAGGTGGGGTGGTGTGGGCGAAGACAGACCAGGGCAAGAGGCTGCAGCCGGGAGTGCCCCAGATACTCAACACGGTGCTTGGTCGCACAGACTACTCTGTGTACCAGGGCTGGGGACCATCAGACTTTCCCGGCGAGCCCCCTTATACGTACCAGGGCAGGCGGTACCCCCTGTTTCATATGGGGTACGACCTGAACTACAAGGGCGACTTCGGCGGACCGCTGTACTCACCTGACGAAGCTGTTGCGACGAAGGTGGTCTTCTCCGACGGCAACCTCGTGGAGGTCCTCTCGCTGTCTACAGGCTACAAGTGGCAGCTGCTGCACCTGTCGCGCCAGGTGGCGCAGGGACCTGTCCGCAAGGGGCAGCTAGTGGGGTACATCGGCTCAACGGGCAACTCCAGCGGACCTCACCTGCATATCGAGCTGAAGCCACCCGGCACGGGCAGGGCGTGGGTACCGCCCGAGCAGTGGGTGTGCAGGCTCAGGTAGGAGGACCGGATGCATGCTTTTTATTCGCTAACGAATACCCGGAAAGGAGCTTCGATGTCGCGCAAGACCATCGTGCTATTTATCCTCGTCCTGCTGCTAACACTGGTGTATCTGGGCAGTGCAGGGGCGCAAGGGACCGGGTTCGCGGTCACGTCTCCCAAGCCGGGCGAGACCGTTTCTCAGCGCTCGATAGCCATCAGGGGCACTGGGGTGCCTGGAGCCAAGGCGATCTGGGACCGGGGGCTACTGTCATCGGACGTGGTGGCGGTCGTGGACCAGGGCGGCGGTTGGAGCATACCCGTCACGCTCAACGAGGGGCGCAACGAGTTCAAGCTTCGCCAGGAGAACCCGGACGCGGGTCCGATCACGCTGGTGATCACGTACCAGCCCTCCCCCGACGGTCCCGATACTTCCGACACCACGGTGGGTATAGGGCCTTTCTCCATCGATCTCTCCGACTGGGTGCTCAAGTTCATGTACGGCGCGTGGGCGGCGGTAGGGGGCGACCAGATCAAGGGGCTCGCCAACCAGATCGCTGCTCTGATGCTCACCAACCCCGACGTGACGAGGGGGGGAGGTGAGCTGCAGCCGGTGCAGGACCTCGTCAACGGTTTCCTCCTGGTCGCCCTGCCCCTCCTCATCGTGATGTGGGTGCCGACGGTGTGGCGCTTCTGCTACGGTCGGCTGCTCGATCCAACCGGGGCTCTCACCCGTCTCACAATCGTAATCTTTCTCCTTGGTTTCTACCGGACGCTGTTCAGGCACGCTGTGAACGGGAGCAACGCCCTCACCTTCAGCGTGCTCGACGCCGGCAATGCCAGGACTGGCTTCGACGAGATGCTACGGTTCGGGGGCGCATCCCCGCCCGGCCTGCAGGCGATCTACGTCGTGATCGGCATCGTGGGACTTGTCTTCGTCCTCTTCCTCGGGGTGATGCGCCTGATGGCGTTCGCGTACCTCCTGCTTCTGTACGTCTTCGGGCCGCTCGTGATCCCGTTGTGGTTGCACCCTGGCTCCGCCAATTATTTCGACTTCTGGTGGAAGAGTGTGCTCCGGGTGCTCGCCTGGTCCGTGGTATGGGCGGTCGAGTTCAAGCTCTTCGGTGCCGTCGTGGCCCTTGCTTCCACGGGAAACGTTCCCGCTAAGGCGCTAGCTCCCCTCGTGGCGCTAGCGCTCCTCTTCGTGATGTTCAAGACGCCGAAGGCGATCCCCGGACCCACGCCCATGCACGGTTGGGAGATGATGAGCCGCCAGGTCAACGCCACGGTGATTCAGAGCGTGCGCACCAAGGCTGTCCAGGCAGGCAGCGTGGTTGTGTCCGGAGGCACGTCCGCGGTCGCGGGCGCCGCCGGTAGGGTGGGTAGCGCGGTTAGCACGGCTGTCTCAGCCCGATCCACCGCCAACAGGAGGACTCCCTGATGAGATCGCGAAGACGCATGCTGGTACCCGCGTTGGCGGGGCTTGTGGTCATCCTTTCCGTCGCGCTCGTGTATCTTCTGGTCGATCGCTCCCGCACGGACCACCGGCCGCAGGCGATGCTTTTCCCTACCACTGTGCCCAGCCCAACTCCTACGCCGCTTCCCACCCGCGATCCGGAGGTTGCCAGGCTTCAGGACGCCGCGGCGAACCAGGCACTCGATCAATTGCGCCAGGTCGCGGAGGGCAAGGATCCCCACGAACTGCCCGGATCGCTCGCCACTGACCTCGTGATAGAGGCCTGTCCATTCGGCTGCGATCGGACCCCTCGCCTCGCTGGGTTCGAGCTGGATTCCAAGCCGGTGTGGGCTCCAATTAGTGGCCTGCTGATCTCGACGTGGAACCCTCTCCAGGCTACCCTGCGCGCCCGGATATCGGGGACCAAGAAGGTGGACCTCGAGGACGGCAAGCCAGCAAGGGCAGAGCCATTCGCCGTTTCCGCAACGGTGGAGCTCTCACGGGAGTTCGGTCCGAACTGGGAGCCTTTGACGCTTCAGTTCGAGCCCTCGCTCGTCCCACTGCAGACGGACACCGTGCCGCAGGGACCCAGCCCAACTGCTGGGACGGTTGTAGCCCCTTCCTCTGGACTGGAGATGCCGGCCACGACGCCCGGGCCGGAGACGGTCGCTGAGCAGCGTGAGCGAGCCGACGAGGTCCTGATGTGCATCTCGACTCTCGGTGCTGGTGAGCCCCTGCCGTACGAGCTGCGGCCCCAGGTCGTGGGGCAGATCAAGGGGATCATCTCGCGCTTTGCTCCACCCGGCCAGAAGGTGACCGGCTTCAGCTTCGAGCCGGTCGAGTGGGAGCGAGTCGAGGTGCGCGAACAAGACAGTCTCGCGCTTGTAGGTCCGGAGAACACCGCCGCAATGGTGGGGTATCTGGAGGGGAGTGTCTGGCTCACCGACAAGAGCGGCAAGCGTGTCCCCAAGCCCCTCAACCCGCTCACCGATCACCTGGTGATCAACATGGAGCTGGAGCAAGGCCGCTGGGTCGTGACGAACGTGTCCGATGGGAAGGTGGACACGCACACCCCTGGAAGCGAGGGCGCGCCGTGAAGTGGGATCTGTTCTGTAAGGAGAGAGCAGTTGGCTAAGGACAGGCACGTACTCTTCCTATCCCCCGACGTTGTGCGGGCGCTGAAAGAGTACACACGGTTACACAGGCTGGGATCAGTATCCCAGAGCGCGGATCAACTCCTCCGGAAGGCGCTGCTGGGCGAGATCGGTGACTGCATTGAGGCGGTGCTGATCCCCTCGATCCGGGAGGCGGTGAGGCTCGAGCTCGCGGCCCTTGATGGCAACGGACACAGGTCATTATCCCAACTGGACGGGAAGACGCAGCCTCTCGGAACGGAGCCGCAGGCCCCGCAAACGCCGGACGAGAGGCCTGAGCTCGCGAAGGCAAGATAAAGGAGGCAGCCTTACAACTACTCGCAGACCCAGAAACCTCAGATACTACGGAGCTTTTCTACTACTCGCGCCATCCTAGAGCTGCATAGACCGCACTACTCGCGGAGCGCGAAACTATACGTTGTGTGAAGCCTTTCCGCTACTCGTGAAGGGTTACAGGGGGGAACGATGACCACGGAGCAGATCATACCGGAGCAACGTAAGGAGAGAGCGCAGATCTTTCTCACAGCAGACGAGATGCGAGCGCTCGCGGAGTACACGAGGATGCACTCCGGCCGTTTCGAGACCGTCTCTCAAGCGGGTGCCCATCTCATACGCAGGGCACTTATGGCTCAGATAGACGAGGGCACGGAGGGCCTGCTCCTACCCTCCGTCCAGCACACCGTGCAAGAGGCAGTCAAGACACAGCTCGAGGGTATCCGAGAGGAGTGGCTTAGGTCCATACGGCAAGAGGTTCGTGAGACGGCACGTCGAGAGACC
>JADDPP010000273.1 GCA_016781845.1 Rubrobacter sp. | reverse complement strand
CTCCAAACCCCGCACCGTCTCACGCAACAACTTACCTGCACCTACTTAGCGGTTGTATATGGGCGGTGGCTCCTCGCAGTGGCCTTCGTTTCGGCGGTGGCAATGGTGAAGCTGACATCCGTCGTCCTGCTGCCCTTGCTCGTGCTCGCGTGGCTGTTGTCCTTGCCAGGCTGGGTGGCACGGGGCCGCGCACTGCTGAGCGCAGCTGCGGTAACGGTGGGGACGGTAGTCGTACTGTATGCCCCGCTTTGGGCAGGCACGACAATGTTTACCAACGTGCTTCGAGTAGCAAGGAGACTCCACCACAACTCTCTCTGGGTCTCACTGGCGCATCAGCTTGCCTCTCCCAACGATAAAGCGGCACTGGCCGTAGTGACCAGCCAACTCGATGTAGTGCGAAACCTGTTCCTGCTGTGTGGGATCTCCGTACTCGTCTGGCAACTCGCGAGGGGCCGCCCGCTGGCTGATTCCTGGGCGTGGTTGTGGTTCGCGGTGTGCCTTACCTCCGCGTACATCTGGCCCTGGTACTTCGTGCTCGCGGTAGTTCCGGCAGCGGTTTGCGGTCCTGGCAGGGCGGCGGCAGTGGTGGCGGGCCTTACGCTTGGAGGACTGCTCTTCCGCCTCCGCTGGACAGGCGATATCAGACCCGTCGTGCTTTTTGCCCCCGCATTGCTGATAGCGTTGATGCCCGCGCTGAGCAGGCGGATTGAACGGAGCATGGGGCGCGTAGAGCCTTCCAAATACAGTTCATAGCTGCTCACGGGCTGGGCCCAATGCAACTGTTGGTCATCTACAGCTACAAAGCTTCTGGACTCACAGCGCGCGGGAGTGACGACCGACGAGGCTGAGGTCCTGATAGCAGCTGGAGATGCAGAACGCACAGGCGAGCGGTACTGATACCTGCGGCACCGTCTAGGCGACGACCAGGTCGATTTCAAAATCGGCATGGCAGCCCTACGTCTCCCACTCCCGCCGGGTGTCTGGCGGTTACATCAGCATGTGCAGGGGGAAACAACCGTAGAGACGTTGCACGCAACGTCTGCGCAACGTCTCTGCGACACCTCTACCCCCATCAACGGCGACTCTCGAGTGGTCCCAGACGGCGAAGGTAACCGAGAGGTGGAGGAGACGTAGCACGCTACGTCTCTACGGGTGTACGGTGCGCTGCGAGCGACTTTGAAATCGCCCTCAGGCGACGACCAGGGTCATGTCAAAGTCGTGGTCCATCGCGTAAACTCCGTCTAAGAACCA
>JADDPP010000058.1 GCA_016781845.1 Rubrobacter sp. | reverse complement strand
TCCTACTATCTCCCATCCTTAAACTGCGAAATCCAGACTTAGGCTCCCGCTAAGGGTTGGCGACGAACGAGTCGGGGTCGTATTTGGCAGCTGGGTTCCAGAAGAGCCAGCCGGAGGTGTCCATGTCCTCGGACGCCTTGCGCTGCGCCACCTCCTGTGGTACTTCATACGGGATGCCCCAGGCGTAGTCGTGGAAGGCCTGGAGCCAGGGCCGCACACGCACGGGCATGCCCTCGATGCGTGGGTACGTCTTCTCGAGGCTCTGCTTGATCAGCCCGTACGGGTGCGCCGGGGGTACGTCGTAGCCACCGGAGCCCGCGTTGAAGCCGGAGGGGTACAGCATCGGCGACACGTAGTCAATGTGCTGCGCGACTCTCTCAAGCCGCTGTCCGAGGTAGTTCTCGCGCGTGTGCCAAACGGTGAGGCCGAAGATGTCGGCGGAAATGTACACCTTCGAAGGGCGCAGTCGGCGCTCCGTGTACGCGAGGAACTCCGTGATCTGGTTGATGCGGCTCTCCTCGTTGTACTCCCCGTCCACCCGCAACGTGTTCAGGTCGCCGTCCACTGGAAAGCGCACATAGTCCCACTGGATCTCATCCACTCCGAGCTCGGCGGCCTCTACAGCGAGGTCCGCGTAGTACTCCCACGCGCGCTCGTCGAACGGGTCCGTATAGCGGTTCTTCGTGTCATCCGTCCACAGCCCGCCCTCACTGCTCTGGATAGCCCATTGCGGGCGGTTCGTCGCGAGCTTCGTGTCCTTGAACACCGTGAAGCGGCCGATAACGTATATGTCGCGCTCGTGCGCCTGGCGGACAAACTCGCCCAGGTCAAAGCCGTCGTAGGTCGCACCTATCTCCCTGGCGAGTGGCACCTCCGCGTCCCACACCAGGCCATCATCGCTCTTGATGTCCACCACAACAGCGTTGAGCGCCGTGTCGTTGATCAGGTCAAAGATGCGCTCTCTCTGCGCTGGAATCATCGCAGTGTAGAAAGGCAGGTAAACACCGCGCGCGTCGAACCGGCGCAGCTCCACCCGACCGTCCGCGGCGTCTCGGGCGCCCAACTCTGCCTTTGCGTACCCGGCTGCCATCACGGTGAGCCGCTGGGCCTCAGCATCTCGCGCGAACCTGTACCTGCCCGCCTTGTTCGTGCGCGCGATTTCATCTCCGAGATAGACCCAGGCTCCTGTAATGGCCTTTCCAGTCTCCGCATCCCGGACCACCCCGGTCATCCGTGTTGCGGCGGAGGTCTCCGGCTCCTTTGTGGGGGTTGGCTCCTTCGTGGGCCTGGGCTTGGGAGTGCCCGTGGGCTCGAGCGTGGCTGTAGGCTCCGGTTCCTGGGTAGGAACAAGAGTGGGCATCGCGGTCGGCTCCTGGCTCTGTTCTGGCGTGTTCGTGGGCTCCGGCTCCTCCTGCTGTGGCTGGGTCGCCGTTGCCTCAAGCGGCCTCGCCTCCTCGGTGGGGGGCGGCTGGGTGGGGCGTGCGGCAGGCGAGGATGCCGCTACCTGGGCGCCGGTCGAGCGTGTGGGTGTAGTGGCGGGGGCCCCACCGCTACCGCACGCCGTAAGCGCTACTACACACAGCAAACCGAGCCACCACGAGTTCCATTGCATAAGACCTTCCTTTCGACCTGCAGCGCCGACCGCAAGTCACTCCTAAATGATGCTTGGGTAAGCGAATGTAGAGGGCGGCCCAAAGCGTTGACACGGGGCAACCCGCTGTATTGTGTTGTGGGGATGTAATAAGTATACGGCACGGGTGTGACAAGATGCAGCGGCTGCCTCGACCGACATCCGCATCGTCGGCTACGGGTGGCTTGGTACACGCTACAATTCTCCTCGCTAACGAGGTTGTTGGCTTGGCCGGCGCGGCCGGGGTTCGGAGTTGGAGCGGGGAGGGGACCGGTGTTGTACGTGATCGGGGACGTGCATGGGCAGATGGAGAAGCTCGTCGCATTGCTGCTGGGGGCTGGGCTGGTGGATGGGGAGCTGCACTGGACTGGTGGTGATGCGAAGCTGCTGTTGGTGGGGACTTCTTCGACCGGGGAGAGGACGGTGTCGGGGTGGTGGAGCTTCTGATGCGCCTGCAGGGGGAGGCGGAGGACGCCGGTGGCCGGGTGCATGTCCTGCTTGGCAACCACGATGTGCTCATCCTCTCGGCTCAGCGTTTCGGCGGCAACTTCGTGACCTCGTGGCGGCGAAATGGTGGGATAGACGCGGACCTCCATCGCCTGCGGCAGGAGCATATCGAGTGGGTGGCGAGCCTGCCCGCGATGTTGCGTATCGGTGGGACTCTGTACGCCCATGCGGACGCTTTGTTCTACGAGCGGTACGGTAGGACGATAGGAGAGGTGAACCGGGCGTTCCAGGAGCTGCTAAGGGGCGCCGACCGGCAGGTGTGGGACCGGCTGCTGGATGACTTCTCGCAGCGCCATGCCTTTGACGGGCATGGGGGAGCTGTCCTGGCCGCCCGCTTCCTGTCGCGGTACGGCGGGCGCCGTTTCGTCCACGGTCACACGCCGATACAGAAGGTTACCGGCCAGTCGCCAGAGCAGGTAACTCGGTCGTACACGTACGCGGGCGGTCTATGCACGAACGTAGATGGCGGCTTGTACCTCGGCGGGCCGGGCTTCGTGTACGAGGTCCGGGACTGAACCTCACACAGCTGTCATCGCGTTTGCCTGTATGTGCATACGTGGCGATGCGTTAGTAGTACCTGGCCCCCATCTGGTAGTAGCCCAGCATGTGGTCGTTGTATGTGCCAGTGTACATGTACGGGTTGTACGTGCTGCCGGTGATGCCGTTGTGGCTGCCCCACGGGTCGTAGCGGTACGTGTTGCTCAGGTTCCCACCCGTGTTCGTCGTGGCGGTGACACTACCCAGCCTGTCGGTTGCGTAGTTCATGAAGCCCGCACTGCTGTTGACCGAGAGCAGCTTGCCCTTGGGGCTACGCAGGTACGTCGCATTCGCTCCACCTGTGGTTGAGCTCTCCAGGGTCATCCCGGTCGCATCGTACCAGTAGTCCGTGGTGGCGGTGCTGGTCGTGGTCGTCGTCCGACTCACCCGCCTTCTGCCTGGTTGCGAGTGCTTGCAGTCAGATTCCCGATCCAACTACCAGCCAAACCAACGTCGGAACCGTGATCTCGACTGGTCATTCTCCCGTGCGACTTGGGCGCTACTATATCGGCTCAGGACGGATTGCCAACTCCACAGGCGTCCGGCGACGAGTAGCCCCCCCACCGTACCGACCACTAGTGGGTCAATTGTCATGTTCATAGCCATTCGTTCTGGGGCGAATGCGACGCGAAAGTTGGACTTCTGTGGTGCAGGAATGGCCACTTTCGTGACAACTGACCCACTAGCAGGTGCTCGCAATTGTCCAACACCAGCAGCACCTGCCTGGACCGGAGGGCGCCCGAGAGAGCGTCTATGACTGGTCTATCAGGATCCTCTTGCACCGCCAGCGCGCCTGCGACGGCTCCCGGCACCAGCGGGGGTCGGAGAGCTCCGACAGCTCCGCCAGCCACACACCGTTCGCATACACATCGGTCGAGCCTCTCGCCACCTCGAGCGCCAGCCGCGTCTTGCCGCACCCGCCTGTACCGATCAGCGTGATCGGCCGGGCGGTGCCGAGCAGCCGTTGGATCTCACCGACCTCGCGCTCGCGCCCGACGAAGCTGGTCAGGGAGGCCGGCAGATTGTGCCAGCGGGCGAGCCTGGGGGGCTGGCTGGGGAAGGTGGGGGGCACTCTCGGTGGGAACAGACCGGATCGGATCTCGTGATAGAGGCGCTCGCTCTCGGCCTCCGGCTCCGCATCCAGCTCTCGCAGCAGGGCGTCCCTTAGCTGCCGGTATTGTCTGAGCGTCTGGTGCCGCTGCGCGGAGAGCGCGTACAGGCGCATGAGGCCGGCGTGAGCCTCCTCGTGCGAGGGCTCGCTCTCCACGACTCTCTGGAGCGCCTCGATTGACGCCGACAGCTCCTGCCTGGACTCGTGCAGACGCGTGAGCTCCAGCAACAGGCCCAGATACATGTGGTGCAGAGCCTCGCGACGGCCAGCCGCCCAGTCCTCGTAGCGGTCCGTGGGCAGCAGCTCGCCCATGTACAGTGCGAGCGCCGTGTAGTACGGCTCGATATCGCGCGAGCGCTGAACCGCGCTGCACGCCGCCTCGAAGGCATGCACGTCTACACACACCTGGGCGGATGGACCCAGCGTGAGGACATCGTCCCGTAGGGGCAGCCAGTTGGACTGGCCATCTGGTGCGAGGATGCGCCGGAGCGCGTGGAGAACTCGGCGGAAATCATTCGTCGCAGCCCTGGGCTCCGGGTGAGACCAGAGAACTCCAGCACCTGCTCCCGGTGCAGCCGGTGCTTAGGCGACAATGCAAGCAGCTTAAGCAACGCCGTGGCCCTGTGCAGCCGCCACTGCAGTTGTAACGGGCCCGCATCTCGCATAGTACGCTCAGGACGCTTCTGTAAATGACTGTCTACCGAAGCCGAAATAGAGGCAAAGGTCGACATAACCGAAGGGTTTATGGCGGTTACGAGGCAAGTATTGACACCAACTAGAATGCTATACCGTCGCAGTTTCGGGTGAGCTGGTAGCTGCTGGCGGGACTGATAGCGGGGTCGTGGGACCTGGTGAGCATACAGCGAGACCTGCGCGGCTGCCGGAGCTTGTGTACCTGTCGCGCCTCACCTGGCGACAATAGCGGACATATTGGGGCACGCGAGCACGGACACCACCAGGCTGTACGACAGGCGGGGCGA
>JADDPP010000271.1 GCA_016781845.1 Rubrobacter sp. | reverse complement strand
ACACCTTCCAGGTGCGCGCCTCAGATGCCGCCGGGAACGTAGATGGCACGCCTGCAAGCCGAACGTGGACGGTGGACACTGTGAGGCCCGCTGGTCGCGTGGTAATCCAGTCCGATGCCTCGCCGGATGGGGCAGACTCTACCCGGAGCCGTTCGGTCGTCCTTGCTCTCTCAGCAACTGACCCCTCACCGGCCAGCGAAGTGGTCTCGATGCGGTTCAGCAACGACGGCCTCGACTGGCTCGCGTGGGAGGCGTACGCCACGAGCCGACCCTGGACGCTGGTCAACGGCGATGGTCGTAAGTCGGTGTACGTCCAGTTTCGCGACGGAGCGGGCAACGTCTCGCGCGCCGCACAGGATACAATCAACCTCGATACGAAGGCGCCTGCTGGCACGGTAACGATCAACGCGGGCGCAGCGTACACCAGGAGCAGGTTCGTAAACCTCACCCTGCTGGCGAGCGACCCAGCTCCGGGCACCGGCACTGCCTGGATGCGGTTCAGCAACACGGGCACGAGCTGGTCCGCGTGGCAGGCGTACGCGCCTGCAAGGACCTGGGCCCCTTACGAGCGGAAACGGCGCAAGGAGGGTGTACGTCCAGTACCGAGACGCGGCAGGCAACAGCTCGGGAGCGAGCAGCGACACAATCGTGCTTGACACCAGCGTGCCTACAGCCACCGCCCCTGCGCACACGCTTGTAAACAACGCCAACCTGGGGAATCCCGCAGTTTTGGTGAGCCTTGCCTGGGCGGGCTCAGACACGGGGAGCGGTGTGGCCCGATACGAGCTGCAGAGGAGGACGGACAGCGGAAGCTGGACTGCGGTCGCTCTGCCCTCGCGCATGAGCACCCTGCTGCAGACATGGCTGGCGCCTGGGCACAGCTATACCTTCCGAGTGCGCTCACACGACCGGGCAGGCAACGCGAGCGCATGGAGGCAGGGCGCGACCTTTCGGATCAATGCGTACCAGGAGTCGCATTCGGGCATACGATACACCAGCCCGTGGTATGCCGGCCCGCTGACGGGTTCGTACGGCGGCAGCGTCAAGTACTCCATCTGGAGAGGGGCGCGGGCTACCTTCACGATACCCCGAGGCACGCGCAGCATAGGATGGGTCTCCACCCGAAGCGACCGCCGTGGCATAACCGAGATAAGAGTAGACGGAGTGGTGAGGGCAACGGTGGACCTGTATTCGCCGACTCCACAGCCGCGGCGGATGGTGTTCGTGCAGACCGGGCTTGATCCCACAATCACGCACACCATCGAGGTACGAATGACGGGCCTGAACAACCCGTCCTCCAGGTCTCGCAGGGTGGACGTGGACGCATTTGTGACGATGCGCTGAGATAGCACCCAAGTTTGAGAGCAAGGGCACACGATTCCGTGCCCTTGCTCTCCTCACTCTCGCCCGGTGTGGCGGGTAGACGTGCCCGGTCGTCCTAGGACGCCCGTGCCAGCTCGCGCTCAAGCAGGGGGCGGAGGTACTCACCCGTGAACGAGCGCTCGCACGCGGCCACCTCCTCGGGGGTGCCCTGCGTCACTATTGTGCCGCCGCCCGCGCCCCCCTCGGGGCCCAGATCTATGATCCAGTCCGCGCTCTTGATCACATCCAGGTTGTGCTCGATCACGAGAACGCTGTTGCCCGCGTCCGTCAGCCGCTGTAGAACGTTCAGCAGCCTCTCGATGTCCGCGAAGTGCAGCCCGGTAGTCGGCTCGTCCAGGATATACAGCGTGCGTCCTGTCGCCCTGCGCGAGAGCTCCGTCGCCAGCTTCACACGCTGCGCCTCACCGCCCGAGAGCGTCGTCGCGGGCTGCCCGAGGCGTATGTAGCCAAGCCCCACGGCTGCGAGCGTCTCCAGCTTGTTCCGGATGGCGGGCACATTCTCGAAGAAGCCAAGCGCGTGGTCCACCGTCATGTCGAGCACGTCAGCTATTGTCTGCCCCTTGTACAGGATGTCGAGCGCGTCTCGGTTGTAGCGCTTCCCGTGGCAGACCTCGCACGGCACGTACACGTCCGGCAGGAACTGCATCTCAATCTGGATGATTCCCTCGCCCTTGCACGCCTCGCAGCGACCGCCCTTCACGTTGAAGCTGAACCGCCCCGGCATATAGCCGCGCGCCCTCGCCTCTGGCACCTTCGCGAAGATATCCCGTATAGCCGTGAATACACCTGTGTACGTGGCCGGGTTCGAGCGGGGCGTGCGGCCGATGGGGGACTGGTCAATGTCAATGACCTTGTCCAGATGATGGATGCCCTCGACCTTCGCGTGCGCGCCCGGACGCTGCCGCGCGCCGTTGAGTTCGTGCGCGAGTGCCTTGTACAGCACATCATTGACGAGGGTGCTCTTACCCGAGCCTGACACACCCGTCACGCACATGAACCTGCCGAGGGGGAACTCGACATCTATGCCCTTCAGGTTGTTCTCTGAAGCGCCTAGCACGCGCACGCTCCTGCCGCTGCCCTGCCTGCGCTGCCGGGGTACGCGGACTCCCCGTTCACCGCTGAGGTACTGCCCCGTGATGGAGTTGCCACATCGCTCAATCTCGTACGGCGTCCCCTGCGCGACTATCTCGCCGCCGTGCTCGCCTGCACCCGGCCCCATGTCCACAAGCCAGTCTGCCGCGCGCATCGTGTCCTCGTCATGCTCAACCACTAGGACAGTATTGCCCAGGTCGCGCAGGCGGGTGAGCGTCCGCAGCAGCCGGGTGTTGTCCCTCTGGTGAAGGCCGATGCTCGGCTCGTCGAGGATGTATATCACGCCCATCAGGCTGCTGCCTATCTGCGTCGCCAGCCGGATGCGCTGCGCCTCGCCGCCCGCCAGCGTGTTGGCGGACCTCTCCAGCGTCAGGTAGTCGAGGCCCACATCCACCAGGAAGCCGAGCCGCTCGCGTATCTCCTTGAGTATCGGCGCGGCAATGATAGCCTCGCGACCACTGAGCGCGACCAGTCCGTCGCCGCTGGCATCCGCCATCCCCTGCAGGGCGCGAGCGAACTCCAGCCCTTCGCGGATGCTCATTCGCGTAACCTGCACTATATTCCTGCCCGCGACGGTCACGCCCAGGCTCTCAGGCTTCAGCCGCGCACCCTTGCACACGGGGCACGGCTGCACGGACATGTACTTCTCCAGCTCCTGCCGCATGAAGTCTGAGGTAGTCTCCCGAAGCCGGCGCTCCAGGTTCGGTATCGCGCCCTCGAACGCCGTCTCGAACACCTGCCTGCGGTGTCGCACCCGTACAGGCTCTCCATTCGAGCCAATGAGGATAATCTGCACCTGTTCCGGGGTTAGCTCGGAGACAGGCGTCTTGACTGAGAACCCGTACTTCTCGGCTACTCCCTCCAGCACGCTGGTGTAGTACGCCGCGGTGTTCTGGCCAGCCCGCGCCCACGGCTCGACCGCACCCTGAGCGAGCGAGAGGTTCCGGTTCGGGATGACAAGCTCCGGGTCGAACACATGAGTGATGCCGAGCCCCGTACACTCGGGACAAGCGCCGTGCGGGCTGTTGAAGCTGAACGTCCTCGGCTCGATCTCGCCTACGCTGATCCCGTGGACGGGGCACGTGTTCCTCTCTGAGAAAATCAGGTCCTCACCGCCGACGATGTTCGCGACGACTATGCCCTCACTCAAACGCGCGGCCGTCTCCACGGACTCCGCGAGCCGCTGTCGCTCGCTGGGGTCACCCAGCGGATCGCGGATCACGATGCGGTCCACGACCACCTCTATGGTATGGCTCTTGTAACGCTCCAGTGGGATCTGCTCGTCGAGGCTGTGTACCTCGCCGTCCACCCGGACGCGCACGAACCCTCGCCGGGAGAGGTCCTGCAGCAGGCCACTGTACTCTCCCTTGCGGTCCTTTACAACAGGCGCGAGGATCATCAGCCGCGTCGCTGATGGCTGCCGAGCGATGGAGTTCGTTATCTCCTCGATACTCTGCGCCGACACCTCCCGGCCACAGACGGGACAGTGCGGTCTGCCGACGCGCGCGAACAGCAGCCGCAGGTAGTCGTACACTTCGGTGACTGTACCTACCGTCGAGCGGGGGTTGCGGGTTGTACCCTTCTGGTCAATGGAGATGGCGGGCGAGAGGCCCTCGATGAGGTCAACATCCGGCTTCTCCATCTGCCCGAGGAACTGCCGCGCGTACGCCGAGAGGCTCTCTACGTACCGGCGCTGCCCTTCGGCGTAGATTGTGTCAAACGCGAGCGAGGACTTGCCCGAGCCGGAAAGGCCGGTCAGCACGACAAGCTTATCGCGGGGAAGGTCTATGGAGATGTTCTTGAGATTATGCTCGCGTGCACCGCGCACGCTTATCATATCAAGGGGCATGAGGGAAGGTCTCCGTGTGATAGTGCAACACAATTTTATCACACGGGCGAGCGCACGATGCCGCCCCACCGTAGCGGCAAGGTCATGTCACCGTTACCCCTGCGGTGTCCGTAGAGACGTTGCACGCAACGTGTGTCTCCACGCCGTCACCGCACGGTCACACAGTTGCCGAGACCCGAAGCCGTGTCACCCCAGCATGAGGCGCGAGACATCCCCGCGCGGGAGCCAGCGGCAGTTGCCCTCACCGCTACACTACCGGCGCATCCGGCAGCGCATCGTACCCAGCGCGGTCTACGCTGAGGAGTAGCTCATCTACCGCCACCTCCTGGCACAGGTCAATTGGCACGAGCTTCCCGGCGCCGAACACACCTTCCGTGTCCACTACCAGCTCCGACAACCGCTCGCCCTCGTAGCGCAGGTGCGAGACAACGCCGAGCAGGTCACCGTCGGAGGACAGCACCTCCTGCCCTGCGGAGAAAGCGTAGGAACCTTCGGGCACGTTGCCCACAGTCTCAACTACCGTAACGGGGGCAACGGGAACGGCTGTCGTGGGAGCAGGCGCGAGCAGGCGCGGGGCGACGACCTCCGTCGCGTCCTCATCCACTGGAACAGTACTCTCCGCAGGCTCGAAATCACGACCAGGCACAACCGCGCGCTGCAGCCGGAAGTCCTCCAGACTCTCCAGCTCGTCGACGGTGAGCGAGAGGGATACCAGGCCATCCGTTATAGCATTGACGCTCTCGGCAGGCACCACGATGTCCCGAGTCGCCATCGCACCCCTGCGCACAACTACGGCGGTCAGGTCCAGCGACTCCGCATCGTAGGCGGCGCCCATAACCGTTCCGGCAACTGCTGAGTCCGTCGTCTCAACCTGCCAGCCGAAATCGAGCATCCCAACCCTCTCTCTGTTTCCTCAACCCTGACGCCGCTTGCCACAGTAGACTACCCGTCCGCTCGTATCCGCGTGGTACTCGTGCTCGCGCGAGATAGCGTCGAGCACGATGCGGAACCCTGGCGTCGGCTGGTCCACGTACGTGCCGTGTGGCTCCGGGCACCCCATGCTCGTGTCCGGCCACTCCACTGCCTTGACCTCGGCTACGATGATCTCCTGCTCCGAGACACTGGCGCGGAACGCCAGGTCTCGCCTCGCCGCCGCTATCGCCCGCTTCGCCTCCGGCGTTGCCACCCGCTACACCCTCTCCCTGTGCCCTACAGCGTGCCTATCTGAAGCTCTTCACGCACGTCTACTACCCCCGGCACCTGGCCCGCAACCGACTCCGCAGCCTCGGCGTCTACGATGTGCTCCACGTTGCCGCGGAGCGTAACGACTCCGTTCGAGACAAGCACTTGCACGTCCAGGGCTGCGGTGGTACCGTCCCTGGCCAATGCGTCTTCGACCATGCCCGTAAGCTCGTCATCCGAGGTCGCCAGGTACTCGTCCTCGTCCACGTCGTCGCGCAGGTTCTCGTCGTGTGCCTGATCAAGCCCCCCTACGACCCGCGCCGCGCCCTCCGAGTTGCCAACGGCCTCGATTACGGGGTCGGTCGGCGGGAACCACGGCTCTCCCTCGTCGGTGGACTCCATCGCGGTCAGTGTGCCCAGGTCGTTCGAAAGGTCCGGGTCCAGCGAATCAAGGCTCACGACCTCTACGTCGTCCTGAGCCTCCAGGCTCTCATCGTCGACCAGCCCCCCTTCCAACCCCAACTCTTCGTCAGTCGGAACTCTCTGGTTGTGCAATTCCTCGGTATTCGACAAGATCGGCCTCTACCTTTCCACTGCCTTTTTGGACCGTCACCAGCGCGCAAGACGGGTGCCAGCGTGGGCCACGGTTTGACACCTGCCGCGAACGCTCATACCATGGTCTGCGGACACACTTGCACACCATACCCTACGGAGGCCGACGATCGCGCTAACCAACCTGGTACTCAACAATCGGTACGAGCTGGGCCGTCCACTCGGGCAGGGCGCGATGGCCCGCGTGTACCTGGCGCGCGACCGTTTCCTGATGCGCCAGGTAGCCGTGAAGATACTTCACCCCGTCCTGAGCGGGGACAAGCGCTTCCTCGCCCGTTTCCGCCGGGAGGCCGAGTCTGCGGCGAAGCTCAACCATCCGCACATCGTCAGCGTGTACGACGTGGGCAACGATGGTGACCTGTACTACATAATCATGGAGTACGTGCCAGGACTTGACCTGAAGGAACTGCTGCTGCAGAGCGGCACCCTGCCTCCCGGACGAGTATCAGACATCGGCTCACAGGTAGCTTCCGCACTGCAGTATGCGCATGAACACGGTATCCTGCACCTGGACATAAAGCCGCACAACGTCATGGTGACTCCGTCCGGACTCGCGAAGGTGGCGGACTTCGGCATCGCCACGCTGCTCACCGAGGCCGCGAAGCTGGACGACGGGCCGGACCTCGGCACCGCCCAGTACTTCGCGCCGGAACAGGCGCGGGGAGGGGCGGTCTCGCCGCGCACCGACATTTACTCCCTCGGGGTCATGCTGTACGAGGCTGCTACTGGCTTCCTCCCCTTCCCCGAGGAGAGCGCGGAGGACGTGGCGCAGGCGCATATCAGCCGCGAGCCGGTGCCTCCCAGCACCCTCCACACGGATGTATCGCCTGAGCTGGAGCGCATAATAATGCGCGCGCTCGCGAAGAACCCGCGGGACCGCTTCGCGTCGGCGGACGAGATAGGGCGCGCGCTGCAGGAGGTGGAGCGACTTCGAGCCGCCACGTCATTTCAGGCGGGTGCGGGGGCAACTGCGGCGGGCGTGGCCGCCCGTCCACCACGCAGATCAGCCAGGGAGCGCAGCCGGCGCGGCGGCGCTTGTCTCACGTGGCTCATCGGCCTGCTGACTCTCACCTGTGTCGTGGGCATCCCCGCGCTGCTGTGGCAGCTGGGCACCGCGGAGAGCCTCCCAGCCATCCTCGCACCACCACCCACTCCGACCCAGACGGCGACTGCGACTCCTACCGCTACGAGTACGTCTCTCCCCACAGCCACGAGCACCCGGACTCCCACACCGCTGCCTACCTCGGTGGCCACGAGCACGCCCGCGCCCACCGAGGCCGCGCCGCCGAGACCCACGTTCGGAAGGACGCCGACGCCCACTCCCTCGCCCTCACCCACGCTGACGCCCACGCCTCGGCCGACGAACACGCCGACGCCCCGACCAGCGCGGCCGCCCCGGCAGGGGGCCGCGCGTGTGGACCCCGTCGCTACACTCGTTCCCGCCCTGCAGGACTAGTCGAGGCGGGGGCCTGTTCCCCCGCTGGCTCCGCCGATAGCCATCGAGCAACCTCGCGGGGCAGCAACCGAGAGGGCCCCTTGCGGAACGTAGCTCCCGGTAGGGAGCGCAGGAACGCTGGACCATAACTCTTCGTCAGCAGCCGCCTGTCGAGCGCCACTACCACGCCACGGTCGCTCTTGCTGCGGATCAGTCTTCCAAAGCCCTGCTTGAGGCGCAGGATCGCCTGAGGCACGCTGTACTGGGAGAACGAGTCCTCAAAGCTCTCGCTGCGTGCGACGAACACCGGGTCTGTCGGCACCTCGAACGGCAGCTTCGTGATTATGAGCAGGCTCAGCGCTTCGCCTACCACGTCCACGCCTTCCCAGAAAGAGCGGGTGCCGAGGAGCACGCTGCGGGGGTTGCTCTTGAACTGCTGGAGTAGCCGGTGGCGCGGGCCATCTCCATGCACGAGCACCACGATGTCGTGCTGCGCGAGCGGCCGCTGTATCGCCCTGAGCGTTGTCTGCACCGCGCTGTGAGAGGTAAACAGCACCATCGTCCTCCCCTCCGCCGCGAGCACCAGGTCCAGTATCGCGGCCTCGAGCGCCTTCTGGTAGCCTGGCGAGTTCGGCTCCGGCATGTCGCTCGCGACCAGCAGAAGCGTCGAGTTCCGGTAGTCAAACGGCGAGCCCACCATGAGGCGCTCCGGCTCGCCCAGGCCGAGTCGCTCCTCCACATAGTCAAAGCTGCGGTCGGTGGAGAGCGTCGCGCTGGTAAGCACTATCGCTTTCTTCTGGGAGTACAGCCGGTCACGCAGCAGCGGGCCCACGTGGAGCGGCGCCTGATGCAGAGAGACAGTGCCCGCCCTGGCGGAGATGTTCAGCCAGTACACGTCCTCCTCGCGCGGGTGGGCCAGTATCGCGTCCATCGCGCTCGTGATGCCCGTGTTGTTCATCTGCAACGACTGCAGCTCCGCCATCACCTCGTCGTACTCGAGCACGTTCAGGCCTTCGAGCTCCTCGAACAGTCTGCATGCCTCGTCGAGCGACGCCTGGAGCTCCGTGAGCGTGAGTTTCAGGTTGTCCCAGGTAGAGACAGCAAACTTCCACGCCTCCTGGTCTCGGACCGCCGAGGTGAGCCGGAGACGCTGGTCATAGCTGGAGGGAGTGCCGAGGCCGGAGAGCAGCGGCCCGAGGGCGAGGAAGAGGTCGGAGGTGCGAGCACGTACCCGCGCGGTACGCTCCGCGAGCTGCTGAGACAGGCTAATCACCTTGTTCGCAGTATCACTCGTGGCGCGGCTCCCGCGCAGGTGTACGGGCAGCCTGCTTGCCAGACCCTCGTGGCGGTCCGGCGGCAGGGGCTCGCTGATGCGGTCAAGGTGCTCCCCGAGGGCTCGGGCGTCAATAGAGAATCCAAGCTGATCTGTAGCCACCGACTCCAGCTTGTGCGCCTCGTCAATCACCAAGTAGTCGTAATCCGGCAGAACCGTGCTCCCGGCGGCGATATCTGACAGCATCAGCGAGTGGTTGACAACGACGATGTGGGAGCCCTCCGCCTCCTGCCGCGCCCGGAACAGGAAACACCTCCTGCCGCCGGGTAGCTGGCACCGCCGGCCCACGCAGGTATCCTGTGTCGCGCACACTTTCAGCCAGTGTACGCGCTCCTCGGCGGTCAGAGGCAGCTCCGCCACGTCTCCGGTAGTTGTGTTGGGAAGCCACAGAAGCACCTTCACGAGGAACCGTGTCTCATCGGGGCTGAGGCCGCCGTTGCGTCGGAACTGCTCCCACCGCTTGAGGCAGAGGTAGTTGCTCCTGCCCTTCACAAGCGTTGCCCGCAGCTTCTTTCCTTCAGGGCCGAGGGCTCGACGAATGTCCGGTATGTCCTTGTTATAGAGCTGGTCCTGCAGATTTATCGTGTCGGTGGACACCACTACCCGCTCGCCGTTCTGCAGCGCCCACGATGCCGCGGGCAGCAGATACGCCAGCGACTTGCCAGTGCCGGTACCTGCCTCGACGAGCAGCATCCGGTCCTCGTTGAACGACTCCGCGACCGCCCGCATCATCTCGACCTGCTGCGGGCGCTGCTCATACCCCTCGAACGTGCCTGCGAGTGCTCCCCCCGGCCCGAACGTCTCCGCCAGCTCATCCACATCCAGCGGCTTCGGCGCCTCGACCGGCTCGAGTGGTTGAACCCGCGGGGCGGGCGCGAGCAGCGAGGTGGCAACGTCGGACTCGCTCACCCCCTTGGCGAGAAGCTGCGCACGGATGCTACCTGGAATGGCGGAGCTTAGAGCGGAGCGAACATTAGTGCTTCTCAGGGACGCGAACAGCGGCTCCAGCTTCCAGCCGGTACCCGCCGTGAGCTGCACGACCTGACTCACCAGGTCGTCCGGTAGCTCGCGGAGCCTTGCGAGTAGCCCAAGAAACACGCGCCGAGATACCTCCGCGTCGGCAAGCGCGTCGTGGGACTTCGGCGTCGGAACCGAGAGCGCCGCGGCGACCCCCTCCAGGCTGTACGCCGAGAGCGAAGGGACCAACAGGGTGGCGAGCTCCCATGTATCGTACTCCGGGTTGTGAGTAGGCAGCCCCTTCGCGCCCAGGAAGCGAGTATCGTTTCCGATGCTGTGCCCCACCAGAGGATAAGAGCCGATAAAGTCCTGCAGAGGTCGGCGCACCTCCTCGAAGCGAGGCGCCTTCTGCAACTCGCGCGGCCGCAGCCCCGTGAGGCGCGTTATGCGGAGCGGCACAGGGACGTCCGGCTTCACCAGGGAGTGCCACCTGTCGAGCACGCGGCGTTCGTCGAACTTCACCGCGCCTATCTGTATGATGTCGTCTCGGTCGGAGTCCTGGCCCGTCATCTCCAAGTCGAGCGCGACGTATATGTTGTTCAAACCATTTCGCTCCTTGGCGGTGTGTGGCGGGACAGAGGGGGACACGCGCCTTCGCATGCCCGGCGTCAATGTACCCAAACACGCTTGTGCGAGTCAATCAGGCAAAAATGGTACAAAGCGCGTGCAGTTATTGACAAGAACATACGTTCGGAATTATACTCGTTCAAACAAGAGCTTAACGTAGCGAGGATATAAGTTGAACAAGACGCTCAGCCCCAGGCAGAAGGAGATCCTGCGCTACATCCGCGAGTTCTCCGCCGAGCACGGACGCCCGCCGACGGTGCGGGAGATACAGAAGGCGCTCGAGATCTCCTCCACCTCTGTGGTGGACTACAACCTGAACCAACTGGTCGAGAAGGGCGAGCTGCGGCGCAACCGCAACATCAGCCGTGGAATCGAGCTTACCGAGCCTGCGCCCTCCCTGCGTGACGACACCATCTCCGTCCCAATCGTCGGCACCATTGCAGCAGGCGCGCCGATTGAAGTGCCCGAGAGCCTGCCAGACCCTCACGTGTGGGGCGATACTGTTGACCTCAACCCGTCTTTCATGGACCTGCGCGGCGATGGCCTCTTCGCGCTGCGGGTAAAGGGTTACTCGATGGTGGACGCTCTCATCGGAGACGGCGACATCGTACTGATGCGCCACCAGGAGACGGCTGAAAACGGCGAGACCGTCGCGGTCTGGATCGAGTCGGAAAGGACCACGACGCTCAAGAAGTTCTACAACGAGGGCAGTCGCGTCCGCCTGCAGCCAGCGAACGTCACCATGCAACCGATCTACGCCGACCCCACTGACGTTGCCATCCAGGGTAAGCTCGTCGGAGTTATCCGCCAACTCGGGCGCTGATACACAACAGGGGCGGGCGTCAAGCGCCCGCCCTTTGCACCCGCCTGTAACCTCTCCGCCTCCCCACGCAACTGCACAAACAACGTCTCGGCCACGAATGGGCATTCGGTATAATCAGAACAGATTGTGTACCGCGAGCGGGAGGAGAGCATGGAGGGGTTGGCCCAGATACTGACCAGTCTTGGCGCGGCGGCGCCCGCCGGGTTCAATGCATACCTCTCCCTACTGCTCGTTGGCATAGGCGGCCGTGTCGGCTGGGTGAACCTCGCCTCGCCGTACGACCTGCTGCAGAGTAACACCGCCCTCGGGCTGCTGACGGTGCTCCTGACCATCGAGCTTGTGGCCGACAAGATACCCGCGCTGGACAGCGTCAACGACATCGTTGGCACCGTTGTGCGCCCTGTTGCCGGTGCTATGCTCTTTGCCGGAACAAGTGGGGAGATGAATCAACTTCTGGCCCTCCTCCTTGGCGGCTCCGCCGCGGGTGCGCTGCACGCATTCAAGGCCGGCACCCGCCCTGTTTGGACCCTCAGCACTGGGGGGCTGGCGAATCCCGTGGTAAGCGTCTTCGAAGACCTCGTTGCCGGGGCGACCGTCGTCCTGGCGATGCTGGCGCCCTTCATCGGGATACTCGTCCTGCTAATCGTCATGGGCCTGGCGACGTGGCTCTTGCTCCGGCTGCGCCGGGGCATTCGCGCGGGCAGGCGAAGCAGCAGGGCGGGCGCGTTGCGTTGAGGCTGAACCTGTCGTCCCTTCGCCAGCGTCTTCACGAGGCATTCATGCTGGTCACAGACAAGTTCTACCGCACGAAGTACCGTGCGGTAAGCCAGCAGCTTGGGCTACCTGAGCACGACGGTGAGGGCACTCCGAGGCGCGGCTTCGTAGTGGTCCAGATAGACGCCCTCTCGCACGAGCACCTGCTTGAGGCTATGGAGAGAGGCTACGCGCCGTACCTCAGGAAGCTGTGCGAGCGCGGTCACCGGCTCGCGCCGTACACCTGCGGCCTGCCCAGTAGCACTGCCGCGTGCCAGAGCGCCATCATGTTCGGCAACAGCCACGACGTACCCGCCTTCCGCTGGTATGACAAGGCGGCACGCCGCACTGTCAGCTACAAACTGCCAGGCAACAACCACGACCTCGAGCGAGAGGTGAGTCAGGGGCAGACGGGCATCCTCGCTCCCGGCGGCAGCTCCTACTCCAACCTGATTAGTGGCGGCGCTAGCAGGTCCCTCTTCACGATGAGCACGTTCGGGCAGGGCTCACTGCTTGACGGCATCAAAGGACTCGGTTTCTTCGCGTTATTCCTGCTCAGTCCCGTACGCAGCCTGCGCGTAATCGGGTTATCGGTTAGTGAGTTTCTCTACGCATTCGCGGAGCGCAGCGCTTCCTACTGGATGGACGAGCGGAGGGTGCGCTTCGAGGGCGCTTTCCCTCTCGTTCGCGTCCTCGCGCACGTCTTCGTGAAGGAGATGCAGACGTTCGCGGTCATGGTGGACATGTACCGGGGCGTACCGAACATCTACACTACGTACAACACGTACGACAACATGGCGCACCACTTCGGCCCCACGACCCGACCCGCGATGCGGGCGGTCCGCACGGTGGACCGGCAGATACGGCAGCTAGACCGGATGCGCCGCCACTCCGCCACTCCGTACGACCTATGGATACTCTCTGACCACGGCCAGACCCCGGCCGTGCCCTTCCGTCAGCTCTACGGCCAGTCGTTCGGCCACTATGTTTCCCGGCTGCTCGACGACCTCCCACTGGCGGAGCACGCGGGCGCGGAGGAGCACACCCGGAGCCACGTCGCGTTCCTTGCGGACGAGCTGCGAACGGCCGAGCAGTCGCTTCGCCCGGCTACCGCCCGCGCTGTCGGACGACTCCGCAGGTACGTCGAGGAAGCTGAGTATACGGCAGAGAAGCCGGGGGAATGGGCCGGGCAGGACTGGCCCACCCCACCCTCAACCCTCGGTCCTGGCCCCTCTGTCGTCGTCACAGGCTGCAGCAGCACGGCTGGCATCTACTTGAACCGGATCCCTGGCCGCGCGGACATGACCAATATAGAGGCGCTGTATCCCGGCCTGATTGACAGGCTCGTCGAGCATCCAGGAGTCGGATTGCTCATCGGGCGCGAGGGCAGGCGCGTTATCGTCCTCGGCAAGCACGGCCGTCTCATACTGGAGGGTTCTGGCCCACCGCGCATCGTCGGTCGAGACCCTGTCGCCGACCTGGAGAAGGGCGACTGGACGCTGCCTGAGATAATGCGTGTAGCGTGCTACCCGAGGAGCGCGGACCTCATGGTAGTGGGGAGCGTGACGAACGGAGTTGGTGTAGCGTTCGAAGAGCAGATGGGCGTACATGGCGCGTTCGGCGGCCCGCAGGCGTACCCGTTCATCATGGTGCCGACAGACAGCGAGTTCGACGCACGCACGATCCGCTCCGCCCACGACCTGTACCCTGTGTTCCGCTCCTACGTGGATGTCGAACCCCCCGCCGCCGCGGTATCAGAGGATTACGAAGTCCTGCCCGACAAAGTTGACAGCAACTCACTCAACCTTATACCATGATAAAGCCTTGAATGTTTGTCGAGGCGTACAACTACCGAGTGAGTTAGACGATGGACTACAAGGACTACTACAAGATACTCGGCGTTGCGCGGGACGCGAGCGAGAACGACATCCGCTCCGCGTACCGCAAGCTCGCACGCCAGTACCATCCGGACGTGAACCCCGGCAACCAGCAAGCCGAGACCCGGTTCAAAGAGATAAACGAGGCGTACCAGGTTCTGAGCGACTCCGAGAAGCGGGCCAAGTACGACAGGTACGGCAAGGACTGGGAACGTTTCCAGCAGACCGCGGCAGGTGGGCAGGAGCCCGACTTCGCCCGCTGGTACACCGGACACCCTGGCGGTGTACAGTTTGAGTACGGCTCGGACGACGGTGGAGGGTTCTCCGACTTCTTCCGCACGCTCTTCGGCAACGTTGGAACGAGGCGCACCACAGCCGGCGTCGGCCAGCGCATGCGCATGGAGCGCGGTGACGACCTGGAGCAGGAAGTCGAGGTCACGCTTGAGGAGGCATTTCGGGGCACCACTCGCGTCCTGCAGCTGCAGGACGAGCGCACCTGTCCGGAGTGCGGAGGCGTGGGCATCCGGCAATCGCAGCTTTGTGACACCTGCCGTGGTCGGGGAACTGTGTCCGACAACCGGCGGCTGGAGGTGCGGATCCCGGCGGGCGTGTACGACGGCAGCCGGGTAAGAATGGCGGGCAAGGGCGTGCCGGGCGTTGGTGGGGCGCCTGCAGGTGACCTGTACCTCAGGGTGCGACTCCAGAAGCACCCGAGCTTTGAGGTGGACGGCGCGGACGTCAAGGTAGAGGTCCCGGTGGACCTGTATACCTGCGTTCTCGGCGGTGAGGTCGAGGTGCCCACTCCGAGCGGACGCAAGCTCGCGCTGACCATCCCTCCTGGAACCAACAACGGTAAGGTGTTCCGGCTTCGTGGCCAGGGTATGCCTACGCTGCAGAACCCGTCGAAGCGTGGAGACCTGTACGCCACCGTATCCGTGCAACTGCCCGCGTCTCTCGACGAGCAGCAGAAGGACCTCTTCCGGCGTCTCAAGGAACTGGATGGCGCCGCAACCGCGGGAGCGGCGTAGCCATGGAAGACTCCAACGCCCAAAATCAGCCTCGCTACATCATAAGCGTCGCGGCGGTCATGGCGAGCTGCCATCCTCAGACCCTGCGCCACTACGAGCGCGTCGGTCTGGTAACGCCGCAGCGTACAAAGGGAAACGTGAGGCTCTACACTTACGAGGATATCGAGCAGGCGCAGCGTATCCAGCGGCTCATGGACGACCTGGGGGTGAACCTGGCAGGCGTGGAGATCATCCTCCACATGCGCCAGCAGATACTCAGCCTGCAGGAGCAACTCAGTCAGCTGCAGGCCAGGCTAGAGCCTTCTGACCCGGGCGTGTAGCCTGCCACGGGTGTTGTAGAGACGTTGCATGCAGCGTCTCTACAACACCCGCATCGTTAATCAGTACACTCATCCGCGAGCCGGACATCGCATCGCGTTACCGAACCGCTGACTCGGGACGGGTGTGGCGGACCTGTTGGGTGTCCTCGGACGCGGCCTGATACTCCCACACGGACCTCACCACCACCCACTGTTCCGGACGCTCGCGAATCTCTTCCTGAAACTGCTCGGTGATTGTTTGAGTGATAGTAGCTACATCCGTATCAAAGTCTCCGGTGCGTGTGTACTCGATAGGCTGTCCCACGTGGAGCAGAACCCTCTCGTCCGGCAACCTGCGGACGTGTATTGGCAGGATCGCCGCCCCAGTGCGCAGAGCCAGGGCGGCGGCGCCCGCCGGCAGGAAGGCGGGCGCGCCCATGAACCGCACCCAGGCGCCAGTCCCCGACACCCCCCTGTCGCCCGCAAGGCCAAGCACACCGTTTGCCCTCAGCGCTCGTATCATCTTGCGGACACCCGCGCGGTCCGCCGTGAGTAGCCGCACCCCTTTCGACGAGCGCAGCCGATTGACCAGTCGGCGCATGGGCGGCGGCTCAAGCGGCTCCGCGACCACCCAGGTTGGCCACCTTCCCTGCAGCACCGCCTGCACCGCCAGATTGAAGCCCGAGGTGTGGAAGAACACAGCTATCACACCCTTCCCCGCCTTGCGTGCCTCGTCCACTCGGTGCAGCCCATCCGTGACAACCCAGCTAAGCACTTCCTCTCTAGGACGTACCGCCACCATCACGAGGTCGTAGTAGTCCTTGACGAGGTTGATGAACGTGTCCCTCAGAACGCGCTGACACCGCGCCCAGGAAACGCCAGCACCCAGGGTGTACGGCAGGTTTCTCTCTACCACCCGGCGCGCTGGTGCGTTGAAACGCCACGCTACAAGCCCGAGCAGAGTGCAGATCCTGTAACCCGTCCGCCTCGGCAGGTGTGGCGCGATGAGCAGCACCAGTCGGATCGCGTAGTATGTGGGCAGGCCGGGCCTCCTCTCATCCCAGACTATGACGCATCAAGCACAGGATAAGTGCAATACCGCCCGTGTCGCCAGCGCACCCGCACTTCACAAGTAACGAACCCTGGCCGCCAGCCTGGTCTTCTAAGCGAGGGGCCCGACACGCGGCCGGCTCCGCGGCGAGGAGTCCCCTGATGCTTCGAGCAACAGTGTTCCGGGCATGCAGCCAGTGGCTTGCAGGAGCGGAGACCGTTACATAGGGTTCAGGAGGCGCTGGCGGCGGACATGCCGCCAGACGTGCGGCGGCGCACCTCGAGCACGTCTTTGAGGCGCTCCAGCTTCAGCAGCAGCCGGCTCAACACCTCTGCGCCCGACACGTCCACGGCAAACTGGATCGTGACGGTTTGATCCTTGTGGTGGAACGTCTGCAGATCGCGTATGTTGATCTTCTCGTTCGAGATCACGGTGCTGAGGTCGCGCAGCACCCCGACACCGTCTACAGCAAGAACCTGCAGGACGACCGAGTACAACTGCTGCCCGGCGCCCGTCCAGCTTACCGGTATGAGCCGCTCGGAGTCCGTCCGGGAAATGTTCGGGCAGTCGGCGCGGTGGATGTTCACGCCGCGACCCCGGGTCACGAACCCGACTATCTCATCACCGACCATCGGGGAGCAGCACCGGGCGAGCGTGGTCAGCAGGTCGCCCACGCCCATGACCTGTACATCCGAGACGCTGGGCGCAGGGCGGAACGTGGTGGGCTGCGAGAGTATGCTCTTCTCCTCCTGCACAACCAGCTTGCCCGCTACCTGTGGCATTGTCACGGCGCCGAACCCCACCGCCGCCAGAAAGTCATCCAGTTTCTGGTAGACAGGGAAGTGCTCCGCCACCTGCTCCAGCCGCACCTGTTCCAGGCCGAGCCGCCTCAGTTCGCGCTCCAGCATCTCACGCCCTTGCGCGATGTTGTCGTCACGCTCCTGCCTGCGAAACCACTGGCGTATCTTCTCCCGAGCCGAGGCAGTCGTGACGTAGCCATTCGCGGGGTTGAGCCAGTCGCGGCTCGGCCCCTGCTTCGACTTGCTGGTGCGAATCTTCACCACATCGCCGCTCTCCAGGGCATAATCGAGTGGCACCAGCTTCTCGTTCACGGTAGCGCCCACGCAGTGATGGCCGACATCGGTGTGGATACGGTAAGCGAAATCAACGGGCGTCGCGCCAGCCGGGAGCTCTATCACATCGCCTGCCGGAGTGAAGACGTATATGTGGTCCTGCAGGACGTCCGTCTTCATGGACTCGACGAACTCCTGCGCGTCCGCTACGTCGTCGCGCCACTCCAGCAACTGGCGTAGCCAAGCAACGCGGAACTCCGTAGAGGCGTCGTGCTTGCCGCCCGCCTTGTAGCGCCAGTGGGCCGCTATGCCATGCTCCGCGACCTCGTGCATCTCACGCGTGCGGATCTGTATCTCAAGTGGGCGTCCTTCCAGGGCAAGCACCGCCGTGTGCAACGAGCGGTACATACTTTCCTTCGGCATGGATATATAGTCGTCGAACTCGCCAGGAATGGGCCGCCACAGGCTGTGTACCACCCCCAGCACAGCGTAGCACTGGAGCACCTCGTCCACGATGATGCGAATGCCGACTACATCGAATATCTGATCGAAGGGACGCTTCTTCTGCTGCATCTTTCGGTAGACGCTGTACAGGCGCTTCTGCCGCCCTGAGATCTCCGCGCCCTCCAGACCTTCGTCCTTCAGCGCGCGCTGCAGCGTTTTGATCACGCGGGCGATGTACTTCTGCCTGCTGCCGCCGGACGTAGTGATAGACGCCGCCAACTCCCGGTACTTGTCCGGCTGGAGCACGCGAAAGCTCAGGTCCTCCAACTCGCCCTTGAACTCGCTGATACCAAGACGGCTGGCGAGCGGCGCGTATATTTCGAGCGTCTCACGCGCCTTTTGTACCTGCTTCTCGGGCGGCAACGCGCTGATAGTGCGCATGTTGTGAAGCCTGTCCGCCAGCTTGATGAGCACGACGCGGGGGTCTTCAACCATTGCGAGGAACATCTTGCGAAGATTCTCCGCCTGCGCCTCACGTTCCCGGCGGTCGCGGTCGTCGTCGGGAGACAGCTTGATCCGGCCCAGCTTCGTCAGCCCGTCAACGAGCCTGGAGACTTCCTCGCCAAACTCCGCCTCGATATCCTGCAGGCTGACGTCCGTGTCCTCCACGGTGTCGTGAAGAAGCGCCGCGGCCAGCGCCTGCGCATCAAGCCGTAGCTGCGCCAGGATCTGGGCCACATCAACTGGGTGGCACACGAACGGCTCGCCCGACTTGCGCTCTACTCCGTCGTGCGCTCTCTCGGCCAACTCGTACGCACGCCGCACCGTCTGGAGGTCATCCTCTGACAAATAGGTAGCGGCTGTCTGTATAAGGTTCTCGACGTACATAGCGGTTGCTTCCAGACGCGAACGGTTATGGGGCCTCAGAACAGGAGGTCCAATCGATCCTACATTATTCGACACCCTCTTCACTTGTGTCAACACGCCCCTGTGCCAGCTTATGCCAGCTACGGGCGCTCACCTGCGCCCCCCTATTTTGATGCGAGTCTCCTTGTTGCATCATAACTC
>JADDPP010000424.1:1421-4627 GCA_016781845.1 Rubrobacter sp. | reverse complement strand
TACGAGGAGGAGTAAGGATGCCTCGCCATGCTCCCGGTGACCCCGAAGTCGTTCAAGACCTGCTTCAGCATCCGCTCAATCGCCGCACCCTGATCGGCGGCTCGACCGTCATGCTGGGCGCGGGCCTGCTGGCGGGTCTGGCCCATCGGCCATCTTCGGCCTCCGCCGCCCCATTTGCCCAACAGAAGGGCGGCACGCTGGTCGTCGCGTTCGATGCCGATCCGGAAGTTCTCGACCCGCACATCACCACGGCGCTGCTCGCCTCGCGGGTGCTGGCGTTGATGCACGACAACTTGATCACACGCGACTACGATGGGTCGTTCAAGCCGGAGCTCGCGGAGAAGTGGGAAGTAAGCCCGGACGGGAAGGTCTACACCTTCACCCTGAAGCAGGGCGTGAAGTTCCACTCCGGCAAGGACTTCACGTCGGCTGACGTGAAGTACACGTTCGAGCGCTGGTTGTCGATCGAAACGTCGCCCACGTCGTACAACATCGAGCCGATCGAGACGATCGAGACGCCGGATCCGCAAACCGTGAGGTTTCTCCTCAAGCAGCCCTACAACATTTTCCTCGACCAGCTCGCCGGGAGCTGGGCGGTCATGGTGAACCAGCAAGCGGTCGAGCAGGCGGGTCAGGACTACGGCGTCACCGCGGTAGACGGTACCGGACCGTACAAGTTCGTTTCGTGGACACGGAACCAGAATATCCAACTTGCCCGCAACGACGCCTACACCTGGGGCTCGCCCATCTTCCAGAACAAGGGACCTGCGCATCTTGATGGTATCGAGATCCGGGTGGTCCCGGAGGACACCACGAGGATCGCGGAGTTCCAGGCCGGCAACATCCACATCGTCCAGGACGTGCCGGCCGTCGATGTCGAGCGCCTCAAGCAAGGGCCCGGCGTCTCGATTGTCGAGTACCAGCAGTTGCAGACCACGTACCTCGGCATGAACGTCACCAAGCCGCCGGTCGATGACGTGAAGGTCCGCCAGGCGATCAGTTACGCGCTGAACAAGGAGGAGATCGTCCAGGGCGCCAACTTTGGACTCGGTCAACCGGCCCGGACGATCCTCCACCCGGACACGCCGTACTACTGGGAGGGTGCCGACGCGGTTGCGCCCACCTACAACCCCGATCAGGCGGCCACCTTGCTGGAAGAGGCAGGCTGGACGCCGGGTGGCGATGGTATCCGGGCGAAGAACGGGCAGCCGTTGGTCCTGCCCCTCTGGATCATCAACGACAGCACGACGGTGCTGCAGGCGCAGATCATCGAGCAGCAGCTGGCGCAGGTCGGCATCAAGGTTGAGACCAAGCAATACGAGCAGACGGCGTGGTTCGAGGCGGCTCGCTCCGGGGAGCAAGTCGGCTACATCATCGGCGTCTTCTTCGAAACGGCCGACATCCTCTACTTCTACTTCAAGACCGAGCAGCAGCCGGCACCGAACCGATTCTTCTACAGCGTGCCGGAAGTCGACCAGTGGCTGGAGGACTCTCGAACGAACCCCGATCCGGAGCAGGTCGCCCAAGACTATCAAAACGTCCAGGAGCGCCTGATCCAGGACGCCCCGGCTGCGCCGCTCATCCACACGCTCGGCACCCTCGGCACGGCGGAAACGGCGGAGGGTGTTCAGGTCCATCCTTCGCGGTGGCTCTACCGGATGCTCGACATCTCGTTGAAGTAGGTGCCACGTGACCCAGTTCATCGCCCGGCGGCTGCTGATCCTGCCAGTCGTCTTGCTGGGTGTGTCCGTTTTGGTGTTCCTGGTGCTCCACCTCGTACCGGGCAACCCGGCCCAGGTGATCGCTGGGCCGGATGCTCCACCCGAAACGGTCCAGGCGATCGAGCGAGAGCTGGGCCTTGATCGACCCCTGCCCGAGCAATACGCCCGTTATCTTGGCCGGGTAGCGCAGGGCGACCTTGGCCGCTCGCTGCGCAGCAAGCGCCCGGTGCTGGACGATGTGCTGGACGCGCTGCCGAACACGATTCAGCTCACGGTGGTCGCGGCCGTCATTACGCCGCTGATCGCCATCCCGCTCGGCGTTGTGGCGGCCGCCAAGCGGGGCTCTGCCGTCGACAGGTGGCTCATGCTCGTCTCGATGTTAGGTATCACGGCGCCGATCTTCGCGGTCGCCTTGGGCCTGATGTTGGTCTTCGGCTATGAACTGCGCCTTCTCCCGATTAGCGGGTACGGTGGCCCCATCTGGACCCTCGATGGGCTCCGCAGCGTGGCCCTGCCCGCTGTCACGCTTGCCGTCGGCTCGGTCGCCGTCATGGCCCGGCTGACCCGCTCGGCGATGCTCGAGGTCCTCAATCAAGACTATGTTCGGGTAGCACGTGCCAAGGGGTTACGGGAGTCGATTGTGCTCCTCCGGCACGGGCTTAAGAACGCCATGCTGCCAATCACGACCGTCATTGGCCTGCAGGTGGCCTACCTGTTGAGCGGCGCGGTGGTCACGGAGACCGTCTTTGCCTGGCCAGGAGTTGGGCGCCTCGCGGTCTACGCGATTGAGGCGCGTGACTTCCCGCTCGTGCAGGGCACGGTTCTCATCATCTCGGTCGTGTTCGTGCTGGTGAACCTCGCCGTGGACGTTGGCTACGCGTTCATGGATCCGCGTATCCACTACGACTGAAAGGCGCAGGCACATGAGCGAGCGTGTCGAACAGCCCGGGCGCCGCCTCACCGCGTTGGCACCCGCATCGCGACAAGCCCAAAAGACGGAAGCGCCGCGGTCGGTGCGCCGAGCGTTGCTCCAGCGGTTTCTGCGGAACCGTCCGGGTGTCCTCGGGCTGGTGGTTATCCTGCTCCTCATCGTGTTGGCTATCTTCGCCCCGGTCATCGCGCCATATCACTGGAAATCCCAGGAGATCGTGAACCGCTTCGCGGGCCCATCGACGACGCATCTGTTCGGCACCGATGAGCTCGGGCGCGACATCTTCAGCCGGTTGCTCTATGGCGCACGCTACTCGCTCACGATCGGCATCGCGGCGGTCGCCACGAGCTTCAGCATCGGCACCCTGCTCGGAATCATCGCCGGGTTCTATCACCGGTTTGACACGCTGGTCATGCGGCTGATCGACGTGATGATGGCATTCCCCGGGATCCTGCTGGCGATTGCCATCGTCGCCGCACTGGGACCCGGCATCATCAACACGATCATTGCCATCGGCCTCAACGAGATCCCGGGTTTCGCCCGCCTCACCCGGT
>JADDPP010000424.1:0-1300 GCA_016781845.1 Rubrobacter sp. | reverse complement strand
CGCGTCGCTGCGCGTCTCCACAGCCATTCTCGTCGGCGCCACGCTGAGCTTTCTCGGCCTTGGGATCCAGCCACCGATCCCGGAGTGGGGCGCGATGGTCAGCACGGCGCGGCAGTACATCGCGACGGCGCCGCATACCTTCGTGTACCCGACGCTTGCCATCTTTGTGACGGTGGTGGCGTTCAATCTCCTCGGTGACGCGCTTCGCGACACCCTTGACCCGACCATGCGCGATTAGCGCTCCTGCCCCATCGGTGGCAGACTGGCGGGACAGTTGGACGTCTCGGCCCGGGATAGTCTCTCAAACTCTCAAGCACGTAGACGCAGTCTGACCCACTTCAAGGCTCACCTGATCGAAGTGCATCTGTCGTACTGGCCGCCGCGCGCCAGCTCTAGCGCCTCAGACACCGCCCCCGGCATGACGAGCTAAACAGGCTGGCCGCGGTAGAAGTCGTGGGGTCCCGGGTCCCCGCAGCACGTCACGGTCTCCCTGGTCAGCGAACTGCACCGCGCCCTCATCGAGCAGCGCCGCGAACTGGGCGACAAGGTCCGACTCATCCACGTCGCCCACGATCGTGACGGTTAACGGTCGCCCACGGCCCGGACCAACCTACGGGGAACTGCTCCCGTCTGAGTGGCCTGCCGGACGCTCCAGGAGATCGGCAGGGTCTGCTGGACCTCCGAGAACAAGTTGACGATAAATGAGATAATGATGGGACAGCAGTCGTTCGTGGCGACTAACCTTTGAAAACGCCCCTGGCTTGCCACGAACACGCCGGGGGCTTTTTAGGAGGTTGATGAAACAAATAGCACTCCATGGAAAGCATGGAGAAGGCCGATACGCTCTGGTGGACGACCAGGATTATGAACGCTTCTCCCACCTCCACTGGTACGCCAAACGGAAGGGTTCTTGGTCCTATGTGGTGGCCGCCGACGGGAGGGGTGGGGTTCTTTATCTCCACAGAGAAGTGGCTGGTGACCCGCTCGCGTCGAAGATTGACCACATCAACGGGCATACCTTCGACAATCGTCGGAGCAACCTTCGAGCAGCTACCAACGCCCAAAACTGCCGCAACCAACGCCAGCCGTTGAACTCCCGTAGTCCCTACAAATGGGTGTACTGGTATGCCGATCGACGAACATGGCGCTGCCAAATCATGGTCGATTACCAGAAGATCAATCTCGGCAATTATGACAACGCCCAAGAGGCGGCCTACGTCTACGACCAGGTTTCCCTCCAGTTGTTCACGGCCTTTTCAAAGTCTGGCGAGCATGGCCAGCGGGTGGCCAGTCACCCACT
>JADDPP010000302.1 GCA_016781845.1 Rubrobacter sp. | reverse complement strand
AGGCCGAGCTGTGGCTCCTGGCTCTGGCGATCATCGAGGTGGCGCATCTAGAGGTTGCGCACAGTAAGCTACGCACACACGTTTAGGATCGTTGGCTACAGCGCCCTGTGATCCTCTCCGTTACCGTCCATAGCGCCAGCAGCGTCCACACGTGTGCTTCTGTCGTTCGCGAGTATCCTGGCACACTCGTACTCCAGCTCGCGTGACGCCTCGACGATATCGCTTGCCCATCTGTGCCCCCACTCGTCCAGGCCGCCCTTGTGGAGCAGCAGCTGCACGGCCAAACGAATGTGGGCAAGCGGTGTCTTGAGAGCGTGAGTGAACTCATCGGAGTCATTGTCTCGAGCCCACAACCCATCCAGCCGACCGTGCCTCAAGCCGGCTTATGCAACAGCCGAGTTCGAAGAAGTGCATGTGTCATTGCGAGCAGAGCGAGAACCTTGGTAAGAGCTAGCGCCCCCCACTTCGTTCAGGGTGTAAATGAGCAGTTCGGTGGGGCGATTCCGTGTGATACCACGCAAGAGGCTAGCGTTGGAGAGGAATCTAGCGGCAAGTCTGCATCAGCGTGGCACGGGAGGAAAAAAGAGGACCCTGACCGCCAGGGCCAGAATCCTCTTTCGGTAGTGTCTCGTAGACTCTAGTATCTGCTGCCGTAGCCACCACCCGAGCGCGAAGAGCGCTGGGACTGGAAGCAGTCCGAGCAGTAGACGGGGCGGTTGCCGGTGGGCTGGAACGGTACCCTCGCAGGCTTGCCGCAAGAGTCGCACGTTACCTCGAACATCTCGCGCGCGCCACCGCCGTAGCTGCTGCGTCCACCCGAGTAGCTGTCGCCAGTGGAGTAGCTGCTACCACCGGAGTAACTGCCCCCACCCTGCTGCTTGCGAGCGCGGCGGCAGTCAGGACAACGCGAAGGGTTGTTGGTGAGTCCACGGCTCGCGTAGAACTCCTGCTCACCCTCCGTGAAGGTAAAGCTGCTCCCACAGTCGCGGCAGGTGAGGGTCTTGTCTTGATTAGCCAAAGTGTCTTTCTCCTGTATGTGCTCTTGTCGCGCCCAAATCCTGCTGCCAGCCCATCAACCAAACCCGCGTTACGACTGAGCAGACTATGGGGAAGACCCGAGTGAGAAGTCAGACAGTGGGAGAATGAAGATGTACTGGCGCTTACGCGACCTTGCATTTATTATACCACACGTCGTGGGCCCATGGAGGGGAGGAAGGCGACCTGTGCGCGCGAGGTCGGAGCTGGTGGCTTCTCTGCGATTCTCCATTAAATCCTCAACATGTGAGGATGCACCAGCGCGGATGGATGTCTGGCGCTACCTCGATCGTGGCACGGAGCTGGCAAGCAACGGGCTACAAGGAGGGGTACTGTGATCCATACCAGAGTCTGTGATGTCCTGGGTATCGTCCATCCCATCGCACAGGCAGGTATGGCGAGGCAACAGACCAGTGCGGAGCTCGTAGCTGCGGTAAGCGCGGCGGGCGGGTTGGGCATCTTGGGTTGCCTAGGCAGACCGGCGGACGAGGCCGTGGCGGAGATCCGTCGCATTCGTGCCCTGACTGATCGCCCGTTCGGGGTCAACTTCGTGTTGCACCTGCTGGACGAGGATACCTTCGCCGCCTGCCTTGCCGAGCGCGTGCCGGTCTTCTCCTTCTTTCGCGGCGATCCCGCTGAAGCTGTGGCACGAGCGCGCGAGACTGGGGCGGTGACCCTGCATCAGGTCACGACTGTAGAGGAGGCAACGCAGGCATGCGTCGCCGGAGTTGATGTGCTGGTAGCGCAGGGCACCGAGGCAGGGGGGCATCAGGGCCCAGTGCCCCTCATGAGTCTGCTCCCGGATGTAACAACAGTGGCACAGGAGCGCCCTGTTCTCGCCGCTGGCGGTATCGTGGATGGGAGCGGCCTCGCGGCCGTGCTATGCCTCGGCGCTGCGGGCGCGCTGATGGGCACTCGCTTCCTTGCAACACCCGAGTGCCCCGCCTCACCCGCGCACAAGGCAGCCATACTCCGCGCCCGTCCTGGTGCGACGGTAGCGAGCGGCATCTTCGACATGATCTGGGGTAACGAGTGGCCGGGCGTGCAAGCACGTGCCCTGCGCAACGCGCTCACCGCACGGTGGGGGGGACGGGAAGGCGAGTTGCGGGCTCGTCGGAGCGAGGCACTTGCTGCCCTGCAGATGGCGGAATCAACCGGCGACTTCGAGGAGATGATCCTTCTGGCGGGCGAAGGATCAGGGCGCATCAGCGAGATACGACCCGCTGGTGAGGTCGTGCAGACGGTTGTTACGGATGCAGCACGCATTCTGAGCGAGTGGGGAGCTCGCGTAGCCCCGTAACATCTGACTGCAGAATCCCTCGAGCCGCTTCCTCCCGCGTGTGCTCCCCACAGGCCCTGTCGTCTCGCTTGACACGGACGGGCACTCGGTGCAAGATGCAGTCTGAGATCGCAGCACGACATACAGCAGGAGGACATGGATGCCTATCACGGCACGAGGGGTCATCGCGCGTACGCCGGGTGCGCCCGGCAAGGTGGAGGAGTTCACGATAGACGATCCAGGGCCGGGAGAGGTCCTCGTCCGCATCCTCGCATCCGGGGTGTGCCACACCGACCTGGGGATGAAGCGCGGGGACTACGGCACCGGCGACTTTCCACACCTGCTCGGTCACGAGGGAGCGGGTATTATCGAGGCTGTTGGTCCGGGCGTGCAACGGCCCCAGGTCGGCGACCACGTGATCCTGGCGTGGCGCGCCCCGTGTGGAGAGTGCCGCTTCTGCTTACGAGGGCTGCCTCACCTTTGCGCCGCCAGCCTCAACGCCGAGAAGCGGATGCGCACGATGGACGGCCAGACCCTATCGCCCGTGCTCGGCATCGGTACGTTCTGCACCCATACCCTTGTCCACGCTAAACAGGCCATCCCCGTCTCGCCTGACCTGCCCCCCGCACAGATGTCACTCATTGGCTGCGGAGTCATGACCGGCGTCGGCGCAGCCCTCTATACAGCGGGTGTGAGGCCGGGCACCAGCGCCGCCATCTTCGGGTGCGGCGGTGTGGGCGACAGCGTGATCCAGGGCGCCAGGCTCACCGGCGCCACCCGGATAATCGCCGTGGACGTTGACCCACGCAAGCTCGAGTGGGCGACGCAGTTCGGCGCTACGGACACAGTGAACGCGCGCGAGGAGGACCCGGTCGAGCGCATCCTGGAGCTCACGGGGGGCAACGGGGCGGACTACTCCTTCGAGGCTGTGGGCCGCCCTCAGACGCTGATGCAAGCCCTCTTCTGCCGTGACCTCGCGGGCGTTTGCGTGCTCATCGGAGTTCCGGGCAGCGACATGACTCTGGAACTACCGATGGCGAAGTTCTTCTCTCGCGGCGGTTCCCTGCGCGTCTCCTGGTACGGCGACTGCCTTCCAACGCGCGACTTCCCGCTGCTTGCCGAGTGGTACCGCCAGGGCAGACTGAACCTGGATGATGTGGTCACCCGGACCATCTCCATCGAGGAGAGCGAGGCCGCCTTCGAGGCGATGGAGCGTGGCGAGACCCTCCGCTCCGTTATTCAGTTCGAGCCTCAAGCCGTGCCTGCATGACCAGGGGGATCGGGCGCAGAGGCACGGAGAACACAGAGAGCTGGGGAATCGGTGTACAGCGGGGTCGCGTGCCTCGCTCTGCTAGCGACGGACCGGACGCGCTGTAGGGGTGAGACGGTGTCTCACTCGGCGCTGCAGGGGCAGGTGGACGTACCTGCCCCGAATCTCATGCCCACCACTCCACTCTCCCGGCCCGTTTCTCGCCTCACCAGCGAGGCTCCAGGACCAGCACAGCCGCACGTGGAAGCCCTCGGCGCGGGCGTCCCGGTGCCGGCCACCCGTCGCCTACAGGTTATGACTCAGCCACTCCAGGAGCGCGGCCACGGCGGGAACGCCTTCCACCGTCACGTCTGCGAGCTCCAGCACGGCGGGCGGAGTCTCAGCGCTCAACACCCCGACGCACACCGCCCGCACCCTCCCCGCCTCGCGCATCTCGCGCAGCACGCGAAACCCTTCCGTGTCTGTTATGTCGTCGCCCAGGAAGGCGCAGCCTCGGAGGCCCTGTCGCTCCACCAGCCTGCGAATGGCCGCCCCCTTTCCCAGGTTTAGCGCGGGCCGGAGCTCCACGATCATCCGGCCCTCATACAGCCTCATGCCCGCCCCTTCCGCGAGCGGACGCAACACCCCCACAATCTCCTGCTCAGCAAGCTGCTTGTCCGGGGCCTGCCGGTAGTGGACCGAGCCAGTGATGCCCTTGTCCTCCCACAGCAAGCCCGGCACTGAGACCTGGGGGCGTGCCTGCTCGAACACGACATGCACCTTGCCCGCGTACGGCTCGGCCTCCGGAATCAGCCGTATGACACCGTCCTCCATCTCCTCCAGGCCGTGGTTGCCGGTGTACAGCATGCCGGGGACCCCGACCATCTCGTAGGCGTACTGCGTCGCGCGCCCCGTCACGGCACCGACGACTGACAGCTTCGGAACGAGCGCCGCGAGCGCTTCAGCCGCCTCGGGCAGGACCCGAGCCTCGCCGGGGGTGGGCGCGATGGGGCTGATGGTGCCATCTATATCGGTGAACAACCCCGCGGGCTTCTCGCGAAGAACGTCGAGGACCACCCTCCACTCATCCGGGATGCTCAACAGTCCTCCCCCCGGCAGAGCGTGTCTATATCCTCCAGCTGCCGGTTGAGCCACCACGCCACGTCCTCCTCCTCGACGCCGCGACGCAGCCGGTCAGCGAGCTGCTTGCGCGCCTCGCCGGGCATCATCAGCGCGTCGTACAGCGCCTGCGCGGTACCCTCTATATCCGCGGCGCTCACGGAGAGGGGGAGTGGAGAGAACTGCTCGAACGCACCTGCACCGTCCGAGAGCACGAGCACGCCGTCGCGCTCGTTCACTACCACTCCCTCCTTCGCCACAAGGTTCATGCCGTCTATCACGGGGTTCACTAGAAGCACGTCGTAGCGCCGCATCGCTGCAAGCGCTCGCACGTAGTTATCTCCTATGAACGCCTCCACCGGCCGCCAGAAGTCGGTTCCGTGCCGCAGGTTGATCCGCCCGATGGCGGCCAGCACCTCGTCCTGGTAACGCTCATACTGCGGGATGTCGCCACGCGAAGGCACCAGAAAGGCCAGGAAGTTTACCTTCTCACGCAGCTCGGGATGGTGATCGAGCATCAGGCTGTACGCCTCAAACCCGCGCAACAGGTTCTTTGACGGTTCTATGCGGTCCACCCGCAGAATGTTGCGCTCACCAAAGTATGACGCCAGGAACTCCAGCTGGCACTCAGCCTCCTCGCTTCGGGACATCGCCCGGACCGAAGGAGGGTCAATGCTTATCGGATAGGGGCGCAGCAGCGTCCGCCGCCCCTCGTATTCAACCGCTGGATCCTCGTAGTCCAGTCGAACTCCTGGCAGGAACGATCCCGCCGTGCGCAGGAAATTGATCGCAGATCGGTTCGTCTGAAAGCCCACGACGTCGCAGGCAAGCAGACCGCGCACGATCTCCTGACGCATCTCGTTCGGCAGGATTCGCAGGTAGTCCGATCCGGGGAAGGGAATGTGCAGGAAGAACTGTATCGGCACGTCCGGGTGCTCGGTGCGCAGGCGTCTGGCGACCAGGTACAGGTGGTAATCCTGGAGCATTACAACGGGGTTCTCGCTGCGGCGTATCTCCTCCGAGACGATCCGCGCGAACGCCTCGTTTGCGGGAACGTACCCTTCGCGCCACGCTCGCCACTCTTCCTTTCCGATAGTTGGCTCGCGCGGCGTATCCCACATGTAGTGCTGCAGGAACCATAGGAGCGGGTTTGCGATCACGTTGTAATACCCGTCGTACACCGAGTCCGGCAGGTCCACGAAGCGCAGCATATACCGCGAGTCGCCGTCCTCCACGTGGATAGGCTGATCTCCGTGCTCCTTCTGTATCCGCCGGTCCGCCTCGGTACGTGCCGCCGCGATCCACGTGGGGTTCGCGAGCTTGCTGACGGAGCTAACGGCGGTGACCACCCCGCCCGCGCCGCGCTTGCGCTCATATCCCCACTCCGCCCGGCTGAACTCGAAGGGTCCCCTGTTCGACGCCATGATCAGGTGCCGGCTCTCCAGCAGATGTCGGGAAGCCAGCGAGGTGGTCTGGTCAGTCTGCGTGGGATGACTCATGAAGTATGTCTCCTAACTGCTCGAACATCCGGCGTACTCTCTCGCCCTGTACGCGATACGGAAATGATCTCCCTGGGCTAACGCCGCAGGCAAGCACAAGCCACGCCACGGAGCCGTGTTAGAATACTCCCTGGGGAGGGCAACAGATGACGAACACGAAGATGCTCATTACTGCTGAAGAATTGTTGCGGATGCCGGACGTCAAGTACTGCGAGCTAGTAGCGGGGGAGCTAGTAGAGAAGGTGCCACCTCAAGATCCGCACGGCGGCACGGCCATAGAGTTCATTGGCCCTCTATACAACTTTCTTCGACAGAACAGAATCCGTGTGCTTACCACGGTAGAGGTCGGATACATAGTCAGTCACGACCCGGACACAGTAATCTCTCCAGACATCGGCTTCGTGTCGCGCGAGCGTATCCCACCGTCTGGTCGCCCGAGCGGTTTCTGGCCGTTCGCTCCTGACCTCGCAGTAGAGATAGTATCCCCTTCCGACAGATATAGCGCGGTCCTGCGTAAGGTTGGAGAATACCTGGCTGCTGGCGTCCGGGCGGTGTGGGTCGTAACCCCCGCACCCGCTCGGTTACGGTATACACCCCAGACCGCGAACCCGTAGTGCTTCACGAAACTGATACTCTCGACGGCGGCGAGTTGCTGCCGGGCCTAAGCATCCGCGTGGGAGACCTCTTTGGCACCAACCTGTAGCCATCCCGGTTCGGGCGCTAATTGAACGAAGCCGGCGAGCCAGGCCCGATACAACTGCGAGGGCCACACCTCGTAGTCCTCGTGGGCGGCGCGGGCGCGGGAAAGAGCACCTGGGCGCAGGCCCGCTTCCTGCCCACCCAAATCGTCTCCACGGACCGCTGCCGTGCCCTCGTGGGCGACCGCGAGGAGGTGCAGGCGTACAGCAAGCAGGCCTTCGAGCTGTTCTACTTCCTGATCGAGAAGCGCATGGAGCTAGGCAAGCATATCGTTGCCGACTCCACAGGGCTTGATCCAGCCGTCCGCCGCAACCTCCTCGGCCTCGCCTACGACCACGGCTACCCCGCGATTGCCGTCGTCTTCACAGCCGGACTGGACGTGCGTCGCGCACGCAACCGCGAACGGAGCCGTCAGGTGGCAGACGAGGTGCTTATAAAGCAGCAGGAGGCACTCGAAAGGGCGCTATCCGATATACGCAGCGAAGGCTGGGAAAGCGTCTTCCTGCTGGGCCCCGAAGAAGCGGACAGAGCGAGGGTGGAACGGTTGCCGGTGGGAGTGTACAACAACAAACAGCCGCCTTACGACATCGTGGGCGATGTGCATGGCTGTCTCGACGAGCTGCGGGAGCTGATCGAGAAGCTCGGCTGGGTGCGCGACGGAGATAGCTACACCCACCCGGAGGGACGGACGCTCGTGAGCCTGGGCGATCTCGCGGACCGAGGGCCGGACGTGCCAGGGTGCTTCCGACTCTGGATGCAACTCGTCGCGGACGGGAAGGCACTGTTCGTGCCCGGCAACCACGACAACAAGCTGATGCGCTACCTGATGGGACGCAACGTCCGCATCACGCACGGGCTGGAGCAGAGCGCCCAGCAACTTGACAACCTGTCAGAGGCGGAGCGCAACAACCTCCGGACCGCGATCCTTAGATTCATACGCCACGCGCCGCCGTACCTGATTCTCGACAGTGGGAAGCTCATCGTGGCACACGCAGGCATCAAGGCGCAGATGATCGGCAAGGTATCGAAGCGCATTCAGGACTTCACGCTGTACGGCGACGTGACGGGGGAGCGCACGCCGGAGGGACTGCCCGTGCGCCGAGACTGGGCTGCGAAATACCACGGGCGAGCGTTCGTCGTCTACGGCCACACGCCAGTGCAGAAGCCTGGGGTTCGCAACAACACAGTGAACATTGACACCGGCTGCGTCTTCGGCGGCGCGCTCACCGCCCTGCGCTACCCCGAGAAGGAGCTCGTCGAGGTCCGCGCGCGCCGCGCGTACTACGCCCGACCGGGCGCCGCGCTCCTGCCTGAGGACTGACCCGCCTCCCGTTGTGGTGGCTATGTGCCCTCCTGCGCACCTCCCTCGCCCACAGGATGTGGAGGGCAGCGAAGGCTCCGCCAGGCGTACCTCTGGGCGTGCTTCGGTCGGCGCGAAGAGTAGTGACGCGGGCGCCCTAAACCCGTGCAGGAGTGTGCGACCGCTCATAGCTCTCGCGCAGGTACCGGTCGGTGACGCGAGTGTAGCGCTGTGTGGTCGCGAGACTGGAGTGACCGAGGAAGGCTTGCACAATACGGGTGTCCGCCCCCGCCTGCAGCTTGTGGACGGCGAAGGTATGGCGCAGTGTGTGGGGTGTCGGCGCGGACATCAGCCCGGCAGCACGCGAGTACCGGCGGATCGCCCCCTGAATCGCACGTGGAGTGAGCCTGCCCTGGCCCGGTGGCCCCTTGTACGGGCGGAACAGCGCCGGCAACTCGTCCGCGCGGCTCGACAGATACTCGCGCAACAACTCCTGAGCCAGCTCGTCAACGAACACGACACGCGGCTTACGCCCCTTGCCTACGATCGGTAACTCCAGTACAGGTGCCTCGCCCAGGCGCTCCAGAGGCACCTGGCTGCGGTCGAGCGCGCACAACTCGGCGACGCGCATTCCTGAGCAGTAGAGCAGCGCGAGTAAGGCACGGTCACGCCTGCCCCAGGGCGTCTCCGGGTCAGGCTGGGATAACAAGCTGCCCACCTCTTCGGGAGCTAGCGCCTTGACAGATGACAGGTCGAGGTGGCTCTTGGGCAGCTTCGCGTCATCTCGCGTGAGCTCCGTGCCGCCCTCCTCATGGAGCCATGCGAGGAAGGAACGCAAGGCGGAGATGTACTTCGTGTACGTCGCATCATCGAGGTTCCGCTCGGAGACCAGATGCCTCTGCCAACCCTTGATGAGCTGCCGAGTTACCGATCCCGATGCGAAGCCCTGCCCCGTCCGCCCCTCTACCCACGCGGCGAACGCGCCCAGCACCTGCCGGTAAGTCTTCACGCTCGACGGCGCGAGGCCCTCCTCAATCAGGCAGTGGCCCAGAAACTCCTCGATGCAGTCAGGGTTCTCGCTCAGCGCGTACCTCCCACCCGGAGAGCGTAATCGCAGCGAGGTACGGTCGCAAGCTCATTATGGCACGCCAGCGCTGGCGTACAGCCGGGCGCGCTCGCAGGAGCAGAGGGCCGTGACCAACCCATCGCCGACGGGCTCTTCCCAGAACTTCTGCCCGTCCGACGGTTATGCTTCCGCCGCACCTCTATGTGTCGCTGAGGAACTACTCACGCTCACCTCCTGTTCCCGACGAAGGCTCGCCTCGAGCGCGAAGGCGCCGAACGGGATCACCGATGCTACCAGAGCGGTCACCAACCGCGCGAAAGACCAGCGCCGCACGAACGTCACGTGAATAACAGCAATGATGAAGAGCAGGGCGAGCAGTCCGTGGAGTGATCCGACCACTCGGACGGCCTCCGGACGGTCAGCAAGGTATTTCAGGGGCATAGCGACCCCGAGAAGCGCGAGATACGAGACGCCTTCGAGGATACTGACGACGCGCAGCCGACCGATTGGAGTTCTAACCAAGTTGCTACCTCCTCCTTCGTGGCGGACACGCCACGGCGATGGTTTGTGAGCTGAGAGCGAACGCCCCCTCGACGGCCTATCCATCACGCCTGACCGACAGGTGGATGTCGCCAGCAGACTGACAGGCTGCCGACAACTCGTCCTGCTACAGTGTCACAAGGATCTTGCCATTCTGCAAGCGAGAGACGGGGAAGGCTCAGTTGAACTGCGACCTGCGCCGCAGGCGCGCAGCCAACCGCGCTGTGTAGACCCTTCAGGCGAAGCCGTACGGGACGTTGTAGCGGGGGTCCAGCTGTGGGTAGGTGCGCTTCGCAAGCACCGCGTCGTAGCGACGCCAGAAGGCATCTATCTCGTGCGGGGCCAGCAGCGGCTTCAACTGGCGGTTCAGGGCCTGAACTCGTCCCTCGTCGTAACGGGCACTCTCCAGATCGCGCATCACGAACTCGGGTATCTGCTCGCCGCAGAAGTCCCATATCACTGTGCGCAGCTTGGGGCGAGCGTGGAAGGTCAAGCCGTGGTCTATGGCCCATACCTTATGGTTCGGCCCCTTGAAGCAGTGCGCCGGCTTGCGGTCCGCGTTGTTCACGAGAAGGTCAAACACCACCAGCCGCTTCAGCTCGTCCGCTTCCTCCGGTCCCAGAGCGTACACGTGCGGCGGCCCCTCGGCCTCCACGTACTGCTGCACGCTGCCGGGACCGTACGGGCCGTCCTGCCGCACCACCGTCGTCGGGACGAGTCCCCAGCCCAACCAGTCACTGGTGAGGTATGCGGCGTACTCACGCATATACAACGTGCCGGAGGGGAAGTCAATAAGCGGCGCCTCGCCCCTGCGCGGCTTGTAAACCGCTAGCTGCTCCAGCTCGCCGTACCGGAGCGTTACGTAGTACGTGTAGTTGGAGCCCCACGGAACGAGGCTGCCCATCTCGATATCGCCCTCGCACAGCACCTGCCAAGTCTGTTCCCGAGTCAGGGGGCGTCCCGTCCTCTCCGAGCGGGGCGCAGCCTGTCTGACCCGGATGATCCTCGAACGCGACCTCAAGTAGCCACTCTCCCTGCTAGTCGGCCCTCGCCGCAAGGTTGCATATCAGGAGTATAGATAGTGGTCTCGTACCCTGCAAGCAAACCCGATGGGGTGTTGATTCAACAGTACGCACGAATAGAACCTCCGCGACGCAAGCGGACGGACAAGGCGATACAACCTCAACCTTCGGATGATCCGGCAACCTGCTTGGTCTGGATGCGGCGGAGTCGCTTCTCCAGGTCCCGCCGAGTGGTGCGGGTACACGTGTCGCCCGGCAGCAGCCGCAACGCCTCCAGCACCAGCGCCTCGGCGCGTCCGTACTGTCGGGTAACGTGCTCGTGGTGCTTCGCGAGCTCTTCGTACGGATATGTGCTCCGAGTGCTGCGCGCGGAGACCATCTCCTCCCACAACGCCACGGCGTGGGCAAGCTGGGCGGTGCGCTTATACAGAGGGGTCACACGTTTGCACACCTCGGCTCGCGCGGCGGGATGAAGCGGCATGGAGAGCGCCCTGTCGTACGCTCGAAGCGCCATCTCCATCTCCCCCGCCGCCTCGTAAGCCTTACCGAGGCTGAGGAAGTCAAGTCCGTGCTGAACCGTACCGTCGAAGGGCCGCGAATAGGTGGACGCCGCGCGGGCCGAGAGCGCCAGCAGCGTGAGGAGGTCCTGCGCGTTGTGGTAGAACACCGGCAGCAGCCGTCTCGCGTCACCGTCCACCAGGTAGCGAGCATAAAGCTCCGGTATCACGCTCCCCGGCACGTCTCCTGTCCTGCCCACGCCAAGAATCTGGCGCTCCAGATTCGTCAGGCGGCAGCTCTGCAGGCGCTCCTTCCACAGCCGCCGTGCGGGATGCAGCAGGTCCGCGTGAGGCATCTCGTGGAGGCAGTGGGCCTGAGCGTGCAGGGCGAGCCTGGTAGCGAGCAAGGGTGCGTCGAAGCTCTTGCCGTTGAACGTGACAAGCAGCTGGAACTCGCGCAACAGGTCGGCGACGGCGCAAAGCATGGCCCGCTCCGCGTCCACGTCCTCGAGAAAGAACTGACTTACCTGGAACCGGTCCCCATCAAAGTATCCCACACCGACAAGAAAGGCGAGGGCCCCTGAACGCGGGTCGAGTCCGGTTGTCTCGGTGTCCAGGAACAGCGCTGAGGAGAGGTCGAGCCCTTCCAGCGCGGGCTCCCGGCACAGCGCCGCAAGCGAGCGCGAATCAACCGAAAGGAACTCTTCAAGCGCGTGGATCCCCTGCCGGTGTCCCAGCGCGTAGCTCGTGCGCGCTACAAACACCGGGCCAAGGCCATTTTCCACCCATACGCCGGGCAGCAGGGAATGCGCGGGCGCAGTGCTCCCGGCGATCACAGCCACTTCCGGTGATGAGCCTCGCAACCCGAGCTCGGCAGGCAGCAGCCTTGCACGCATACGCAGTCCCTCTCCTCGACCTGTCCCTTCCAGGCGTCAAGCTCGGATTATACACGAGTGATGAGGGATGAGGCATAAGGCAAAACGCCCGCGCCTGACTTGAGCGTAAGAGGAGGGTTTGGGGCACCCACAGTCATATCCACGCATGCCGCATGAAATACCTGTACAGACGTTGCAGGCGACGTCTCCGCTACCTCTGGACACCGTATCTACCCCACCAGCAGCGATCTCGAAACTGCCCTGGTACGCAGGCGTGCGCCCCCCCAGCGACATGGGATCATGTCGCCCGCAGTGCCCCCTCTATCCGCACCACAACTACGACAGCCAGCGCGCGGCATCCTTCGCGTGGTACGTGATGATGATATCGGCGCCAGCTCGCTTGATGCCCGTGAGGGTCTCCAGTGCGGCACGGCGCTCGTCCAGCCAGCCGTTCTGCGCGGCGGCCTTGATCATCGCGTACTCGCCGCTCACGTTGTACGCCGCCACGGGCAACCGCACGGCGTCCCGCACCCTCGCAATCACGTCCAGGTAAGCGAGCGCAGGCTTGACCATCACGATGTCCGCTCCCTCCTCCACGTCGAGGGCCACCTCGCGCAGCGCCTCGCGCACGTTCGCGGGGTCCATCTGGTACGAGCGACGGTCCCCGAACGCGGGGGCAGACTCCGCAGCCTCCCGGAACGGTCCGTAGAAGCCACTCGCGTACTTCGCCGCGTACGCCATGATCGGCGTGGAGCTAAAGCCCCGCTCGTCCAGCAGGGTGCGTATGGAGCGCACGGTGCCGTCCATCATATTCGACGGTGCGACTATGTCCGCCCCTGCCTCCGCGTGAGAGAGCGCAGCTCGGGATACCAACTCAAGCGACTCGTCGTTCGCCACGTCCGAGCCATGCAGCACCCCACAGTGACCGTGGCTGGTGTACTCGCACAGGCACACATCAGTTATGACGAGCAAATCGGGATAATGCGCCTTCAGCTCCCGCACCGCGCGCTGCACTATGCCGTCCCCAGCGTAGGCGCCTGTGCCGATCTCGTCCTTTGCGTCGGGGATGCCGAAAAGTAGCACGCCTCGTATCCCCAGGGCCAGTACCTCCTCAACCTCCGCAAGAGTCTGGTCCACTGAGAGCTGCGACACGCCCGGCATGGACCCAACTGGCCGGCGCACGCCCTCCCCCTCGCAGACGAACAACGGGTAGATGAAGTCTTCGGGCCGCAGCACCGTCTCCCGCACCATCGCCCGCAGCGCCTCTGAACTTCGCAGCCGGCGCATCCGCACCGCGGGAAAAGAAGCCCCTGCTGTACTGCCCCGCGTACCGTAATCTAGAGTCTCCAACCCTAACGCCTCCCACTCCTCAACATCCATGTAGGAGCGCGACTCAACACGCCCACACATGACCTCAAACGAACGGGCGCGACGAGTCGCCCTCCGACGCGCCTGGTTCCGCAACCTGTACGCTATGTACTCTCCACGCCCGAAGCCAGTTCCCGCTTCAGCGCTTCCACCAGCCCCGGCATCGTGTGCTCGGCCGCCTGGGCATCTACCCGGATGCCCAGCTCCCGCGCTGTCGCGCCCGTTACGGGGCCTATACAGACAACCCTCGTACGCGCCAGCGTCTGGGCCACCTCTCGCTCGTCCGCGAGTCGCACGAAGTTACGCACCGTCGAGGAGCTGGTGAACGTCACCGCGTCAATGCGCCCCTCTCGGAGCTCGCTCAGTACCGGAGCCGCGTCTCCCGCCTCGCTCAGAGTATCGTACAGCGCGAGCTCCGTCACGTGGGCGCCAGCCTCCTCCAGCCCACGGGCCAGCAACTCGCGCGCCTCGGCGGCTCGCGGCAGCAGAAAGCGCTTGCCCCGGACGCCCGCCCGCAGCAGCGCCTCCAGGACCGACTCCGCTACGAACTCGGGCGGCACGAGGTCCGCGCGCAGGCCATGGCGCTGAAGCTCCCGGTCCGTTGCCGGACCTATGGCCGCAATCCTCACACCCGCAAACGCTTCCGCTTCGAGGCCGCGCTCGCCCATGCGCTCCATCCATATCCTGACGCCGTTCACACTTGTAAAGACGACCCAGTCGTACGCAGACAGCTCATCCATCGCCGCGTCCACCGCGGACCAGTCCTCGGGCGGCCGGATGCGGATAGTGGGCAACTCCACGGGCTCCCCGCCCGCCCTGCGTATCAACTCGCTCAACCCTGCCGCGTGCTCTCGTGCGCGCGTCACGAGTATTCTGCGGCCTCGAAGTGGGTGGTTGGCGTTTGGGTGTATCTCAGCGGATATGTCGGGGCGCCGGGGCATCAATCAGCCCTCACTATCGGCACTTCCGCCTGCAGCCGCGCCAGAATCGCTTCGCCGCCCCGCGCTCGCAGCTCCGACGCTACTGCCGGTCCGAGCGCATCCGCTCGGTACACGGGTACGGTCTGGGCAACCCGTAGCGCGCGCTCCCCGTCCGGCGAGCCTACGAACCCCGAAAGCGTCACCGTACCGTCCGATACCGTCGCCAGGCCCCCTACCGGCACGCTGCACCCGCCACCAAGAGAGCGAAGAAAAGACCGCTCCACCCGTGCGCACAGCATGGACTCCGAGTCCGACACGGCGGACAGAAGCTCCTTCGTCTCCCGGTCGTCCACCCTTGCCTGCACACCGATGATACCCTGCGCGACGGCAGGCACCCACGTCTGGGCCGGCAGCAGCAAGGCTGGCACCCGCTCCTCCAGCCGGTTGAGCGCGGCAACAGCCATGACAACGGCGTCGTACTCCCCATCGTGCAGCTTGCGCAGACGGGTGTCTATGTTGCCGCGGATGGGCTGCACGGACACGTCGCGCCTCGCCTCGCGCACGAGCGCAGACCGTCTCAGGCTGCTTGTTCCCACCGCCGCACCGGACCGCAACTCCTGAAGCCCCCGGCCGTCGGTCGTCAGCAGCGCATCGCGTGGGTCCTCGCGTGGGCTGGTCGCAGCGATTTCGAGGCCCGCCGCGTCCTCAGAGGGAAGGTCTTTCAGGCTATGTACAGCGGCGTCTATGCGCCCCTCCAGCAGCGCGAGCTCGATGTCCCGGACGAAGATGCCACGGGAGTTCATGGCCGTTATCGGCACATCCGGCTGCCTGTCGGACTCCACGCGAATGACGACTAGCTCCACCTCGACCTCGGGAAAGCACGCCTGCAGCTCCCCCTTAACCCAGTTAGCCTGCCATAGCGCCAGCTTGCTGCCGCGCGTCCCTAACCTGATATGCCTCAAGAGCCACTTCCTCACCGTCCGGTCAGTGCCCGCATTCCTGTCATTTCTGTCTACTTAAGTCTACCGCGACAAGGGCAAGGGAGCAACGGACGGCTGCGGGTGCCGTGATATACTTCAAGGTGTTATATCTTTCTCCCTTCCGGAGGTGACCTCATGTCCGTGCAGGCAGTATATATGGACCACGCGGCTACCACCGGTGTGCATCCCGAGGTGCTGCAAGCCATGCTGCCGTACCTGGGACCCGAATACGGCAACCCGAGCAGCTCACATCGCCTCGGACAGGTGGCCCGCCAGGCGGTCCAGGAGGCTCGCGAGAGGGTCGCAGGAGTCCTGAACTGCCAGCCATCTGAGGTCGTCTTCACCAGCTGTGGCACGGAGAGCATAAACCTCGCGATCAAGGGCATCGTGAAGGCCGCGGGCGGGCGTGGTCACATCATCACCACCGCTATAGAGCATCACGCTGTGCTGCACACCGTCGAGCAGCTCGAGCGCGAGGGCTACGAGTCCACCGTACTGCCCGTCTCGTCCGAAGGGCTTCTGGACCCGCAGGATGTTCGCCGCGCCATCCGGCCCGACACTCGCCTCATCTCGGTGATGTACGCGAACAACGAGATAGGCACCGTACAGCCGGTGGCCGAGGTAGCGCGCATAGGTCAGGAGGCAGGCATCCCCGTCCACTCCGACTGCGTGCAGGCAGCAGGCTCACTCGCGCTCGACGTGGACGCGCTCGGTGTCACGTCCCTCGCGCTCTCCGGCCACAAGTTCTACGCCCCAAAGGGGGTGGGAGTCCTGTACCTGAAGGCCGGCACGCCTGTTCAGGTGCAGCAGCAGGGCGGTGGCCAGGAGGGTGGCCTGCGCTCTGGAACGGAGAACGTCCCCTACATCGTGGGTCTGTCCGTGGCACTGGAGCGTGCCCACGCCCGGCGCGAGGAGTATAACGAACACTGCTCCCGCCTGCGTGACAAGATCTTCGAGCGCCTGGTCACGCAACTTCCCGACGTGCGCATCAACGGCCACCTCACACAGAGACTGGCGAACAACGCGCACGTCTCGTTCAGGGGCGTCGAGGCGCAGGCCATCCTGATGGGCCTCGATATGAAGAACATCTACGCCTCCAGTGGCTCCGCGTGCGTCTCGGCCTCTCTGGAGCCCAGCCACGTCCTCAAGGCGATCGGCGTGCCGCAGGAGTACATCTACGGCAGCCTGCGACTCACCGTGGGCGAGGCGACGACAGAGAAGCAGGTCGAATACGCCCTCGAGCACCTGCCGCCCATCGTTCGCCGTCTCCAGGCACTCTCGCCACTCGCGACGACCTGATCGGGCGGTAGCTACTGTAACGTCCGCCCTCAACCACTGTACCCGCGGTTACGCTTCCTGGCGGCAGGAGGCACAATACCTGAGCCTGACGTGAGGAAGGAACAGGCGGATGCAGGGCCGGCTCACCCGGTTGTCCGACCAGGCGTCGCACTGCCACTACCCCTCCCCCGCGCCACGAGTGCTACGCGAGAGACAGCGTCCCTCTGACCGTAGCCAGGCACTCCGCCAGATCAGAGGGCAAGGGACTGCTCCACTCGGCGTGCCGGCCGCTCGGAAGCTCGAGCACGAGCCGCGACGAGTGCAGGAACTGTCGTGAGAGGCCCGGCGCAGTACACTTGCCGTACAGCGAATCACCCGCCAGTGGGTAGCCGACCGAGGAGAAGTGTACTCGTATCTGGTGGGTTCGTCCTGTATGCAGGCGAGCGAGCGCGAGGGTGTACCTGCCGAGCGATTCCAGCGTTTCGTACTCCGTCAGCGCGGCTCGCCCGTTGCTTACCACGGCCATCCTGAGTCGGTTTGTGGGATGGCGTCCAACTGGCGCGTCTATCCGCCCAGATGGAGGGTCAAGCGCGCCGCAGCAGAGGAGGGTGTACTCCTTCAGCACCCGCCGCTCGCGCATCGCATCCTGGAGGTAGCGCAGGCTGTGCGTGTTGCGTGCTACTAGCATCAGCCCACTCGTGTCCTTGTCCAGCCGATGGACTATGCCGGGGCGTTGCGCCGCCACACTGCCTGGCTCCGTCACCTCCCCGCGCAACTCAGGGTAGCGTGCCAGCAACGCATGTACGAGGGTGCCCGTCTCATGCCCCGCCGATGGATGCACAACCATTCCAGCAGCCTTATCCAGCACGACCACGTCAGCGTCCTCGTACACGACTCCGAGAGGTATCTCCTCCGGCTCCAGTCGGGTCTGCGGCGGGGCAGGAAGCGGCCCGGCGAGAGAAACAATATCTCCGGCCTGAACTTTCGCGGAGGGCTTGGCAGGCACGCCGTTGAGCAGTACGGCGCCCGTGCGTATCAGCTCGTTCGCCTGCGACCTCGACACGCCCGGCAATGTCGCCGCCAGATAAACGTCAAGCCGCTCGCCAGCGCGGGAGGGTTCGACGCGGCTGGCGAACGGCTCATGCAGAGCGTTCACGTGTGTGCTGTTCACGGGTCACAGGGGACGCTGTAGATTCCGCATCGCCCTGCGGCAGAAGCAGGGTAATCAGGAGCAGGATAACCCCTATGGTGATTGCAGCGTCAGCGACATTAAAGACGTACGGCCAGAAGGGCAGGCGCACGTCTATAAAGTCAACGACGTAGCCCAGGCGGATCCGGTCTATCAGATTGCCGAGCGCGCCTCCAAGCTCGAGGCCGAGGGCGACGCGCACGAGCCAGGAGGTGGTGGCGAGGCGGCGCGAGTAGAACACGATGCCTGCGGCTACCGCTACCGCGGCAAGCGCAAAAAAGAGCGACGAGCCGCGCCCCATCCCAAACGCCGCGCCCGTGTTGTGCACCATGCGCAGCCACAACAGGTCGCCGACGAGCCGTTGATAGCTGCCCTCGGCTGTGCCGAGCAGGTCAACCACCCACGCCTTGCTCAACTGGTCGAGCACGATGACAACTAGAGCCGTCGCGTATAGAGGCGCAAGGGCTCGGGGCAGAGACGAGAGTCTGCGCGGAGTATGCACAGGAGCTACCGTCGCTGCTCCTCCCTGGCCTGGTCCTCGATGCAGCGCGTGGCGTGTGGACGAGCCTCCAGGCGCTCTATCGGTATCTCCTTGCCACACACCTCGCAGATGCCGTATGTGCCCTGGTCCATCCGGTGCAGAGCATCCTCCACCTCGTGCAGCACGCTCTCGCTGTTTCGTAGCAGCGTCAGGTATCGCTCTTGTTCGTACGTGTCCGCGGCATCCTCGGCCATGTGGTTGCCGTAGCTGCGGTCTTCCATCCGGATGTCCTCGGTATATGACATCATACCTTCCCGAAGGCTATTCACCTCGTCGGTCAGGCTGCGGTGCTCTGCTTCGAGCCGCGCGCGCAGCTCGCTGTATCGGTCAGTGGGTACGGCCATGTGTAGTAACTCCTTCGCGTTTTGGCTTGAGGATTATAGCACACCCCCCCTGCCCTCCCATCCACGCGTCCCAGTGAGAGCAGGGACCACGAAGAGCGCAGAGGGCGGTCCGGTAGGGGCAGGTCCCCGTGCCTGCCCTCTCACTCCGCGATGAATAAGGCAAGCTATAATGCGTG
>JADDPP010000416.1 GCA_016781845.1 Rubrobacter sp. | reverse complement strand
GTTGTCAATGCCCCTCGATGCGATCTTCGCCGGCTCCGACCCCAAAGGGCCGGGGGCTGATGGGATGAGGCGGCGCGCAGAAAGGAGTTTCGCCCTATGATCCTGGAAACGCTGGAGGTAAGCCTCCCCGAGCTCGAGCGGCGCACCGGCTGGCAGATAAAGCCCGAGGGGGCGTGCAAGGGCGATCGTTGCGTCCCGATGCCACTCGGCGGGGAGGGACGGGTCGACGTGCCGCAACTCGCCGACCGGCTGGGCATGCCCCTTGTGCACGATGAGGCGAGCGGGTTGTGGTGCCTCGGGCCCGAGGCGGGTGGGCGGGCGCTTTCCGGAGTGCAGGCTCCCGACCTCGTGCTGCCCGATATCCGCGGCGGCCAGTTCAGCCTCCGATCCATGCTGGGCAAGAAGGTGCTACTTGTTGCGTGGGCATCCTGGTGAGGCTGCCGCCGGGACCTGCCCGTGTGGCAGGAGTTGTATACCGAGCTATCTCCCCGAGGTCTCGAGATCGTGACCGTCGCGATGGACACCGGCGGGGTCGAGGCAGTCCGCCAGTGGATAGATGAGGCAGACCCGACCCATCCCTCGCTCATCGACAGGGCGCACGTGGTTGGCGAGTTGTTCGGCATAGTCAATGTACCGAGCGGGGTCTGGATCGACGAGGTGGGCACCATAGTGCGTCCACCCGAGACGGCTTATCCCAGGCGTCCCGCTTTTGTCGATAGGGAGATCCCGCCCGATGCCTCTCCCGAGGATATCGAGAGGATCACGGAGGTGAGGAGGCTGCGGATCGAAGCGGACAAGTACGTCCTCGCCCTGCGCGACTGGGTCGAGCACGGGAGCTCGAGCCGTTTCGCGCTCTCCCCGGAGGAAGTGCTGCGCCGCAGCCGCCCGCGCCCCCTAGAGGAAGCGAGGGCCGCGGCCCATTTCGAGCTCGGCCAGCACCTACATCGCATGGGCCGGCGCGACCAGGCCGTCCGCCATTTTCAGGAAGCTTACCGTCTGCAGCCGGACAACTGGACGTACAAGCGGCAGGCCTGGAACCTGCTCGGGCCGCACCAGAGCGCGATAGAGGTGTATGGGAGTGACTGGCTGACCGATGTGAAGAAGATCGGCGCCGAAAACTACTACCCCGCGCTCGACATGTAGCGGGCGCCGAGGTAGCGGACCGATACAGTGCCGCTCCGGACGTGCGACATCCCGGGTGGGCCCGGGTCCCCTGCTTCAGGGTCTCGGCCTAGGTTCTGCTACAACTCGGTGGCCGGTAGAGTCGTCAGTTGGGCGTCGGAATGGCACTGTCAACTCAAGCCGCTTTCGGGCGTTCGCGTTCCACAAAGTGGGGAGTAAGGACCTGGTATTGCGACATCCAAAGCCTCAGGCGGGGCAAAAGCATCATTCCGAGGTCGAAAGTAGCACTAAAGTGGGAGGCATGTTTGTGCCCATCCGTTAAGTTGACAATGCCCCCGAGACTGCTGGAGAGGAGGGCCGATGTCGGGCCAGCACGGGACTTACGCGATAGACAAGGATGCACTGGTTCATTTCGCCCTGCGTCTGATACGCGAGCCCAGCCCTTCGGGCCGTGAGGGCAAGGTGGCGGACTTGGTGGCTGCCGAGATGGCACGGCTGGGGCTGGAGGTGGAGCGCGACGGGCTGGGAAACGTCACGGGAACATTGGACGCGGGGCCGGGGCCGTGCGTGCTGCTGGACGCGCACATGGACACCGTAGGCGTGACCGACCGTAACGCCTGGTCTCATAGCCCCGAAGGGGAGCTGGTGGGCGGCCGCATCTACGGACGGGGTGCGATGGATATGAAGGGTCCGCTAGCAGCGACGATCCACGGCGTGGCAGCGCTCAAGGGGACTCTCCCGCGCGGTAAGGTCGTCGTCTCGGCGACGGTGGCGGAGGAGCTCGTCGAGGGTCCAGCGACCGAACGGGTGGCCGAAAGGGTGGGACCGGACTTCGCGGTCATCTGCGAGGCAACGTCTCTGAGGGTCGCGAGGGGTCAGCGCGGCCGGGCGGAGGTCAGGGTGGAAGTCTTCGGCAGGCCCACGCACTCCTCCCGCCCGGACCTGGGCATCAACGCCGCCCAGGCGATGGTCGACGTGGTCCGGGCACTGCGCGAGGTCCCCATCCCGCGCCACGAGCTCCTGGGAGAGGGGATACTGGTCCTCACCGACGTGATCTCGCGCCCGTACCCCGCGCTGTCCGTGGTGCCGGACTACTGCGTCGCCACCTTCGATCGGCGCACCCTGCCAGGGGAGACGGAGCAGGATATCCTCGCGCCGATACGGGAGGCCGTCGGGCGCGCGCTGGCGGGCACGGGGGCCGCAGGCGAGGTGTCCACCGCGGAGGACGACTTCGAGTGCTACACCGGGGCGCGGGTGCGGGCCCCGAACTTCGCACCCGCCTGGTACTTCGAGGACGATGCCGAGGTGGTGAATAGGGCGCTGGAGGGCGTCCGTCGGGCGGGGCTGCGCGAGCAAACCACTCACTACGCCTTCTGTACGAACGGCAGCGGCACCGCCGGCAGGCGAGGGATCCCTACCGTGGGATTCGGGCCGGGTGATGAGGAGCTGGCCCATCGCGTCGACGAGCACATCGAGGTCAGCCAGCTCATCGCGGGAGCCAGAGGCTACGCTGCAATCGTGGAGTGCCTGATCGACGGGGAGGCCAGGGGTTGACCATCCGGATTCTCGTCAATCCACTCGCCCGGGAGGTGATCGAGGACGAGGTCCCTGACCGAGCGCCCCTTTTGTTCCACCGTCGCCTGCCGGGCTACCGAGAGTCGCCGCTGGTGGACGCGCCTGAGATTGCTGGCGTCATGGGAGTCGGGAAGGTATGGGTGAAGGACGAGTCCGAGAGACTCGGGCTGCCGGCGTTCAAGATCCTGGGCGCCTCGTGGGCGATCTACAGGACGCTGGAGGAGCGTCTCCCGGGGGGCTTAGGGGCCTGGGAGACGATCGATGAGTTGAGAGAGAAGCTAGAGCCCTTGCGCCCGCTCTCGCTCGTGGCCGCCACCGACGGCAACCACGGGCGCGCCGTGGCGCGAGTGGCCAGGCTGCTGGGACTCGGTGCCCGCATCTACGTGCCCGAGGACATGGTCGCTGCGCGACGCGAAGCCATAGCCCGGGAAGGGGCGGAGCTCGTCGTGGTCGAGGGCTCCTACGATGAGGCCGTGGAGCGTTCAGCTGAGGAAGCGGGGGAACGGGGACTCGTAGTCTCGGACATGTCGTGGCCCGGCTACGAGCGGATACCCGCGTGGGTGATCGAGGGCTACTCGACGATGCTCTGGGAGATCGAAGACGAACTCCGGAGGAGGGGAGAGCGGGGGCCCGACCTGGTGGTCGCGCAGGTGGGCGTGGGCGCATTCGCCGCCGCCGTGGTCCGCCACTTCCGCGGAGCTCGCGCGCCAACGGGCTCGCCACCGCGCCCGAAGCTACTGGCCGTGGAGCCTGCGGGCGCCGCCTGCCTGCTCCAGTCAGTCGCCGCCAGGCGGATCGTATCGGTGCCGGGGCCGCACACCTCGATAATGGCAGGACTCAACTGTGGGCGGCCCTCGCTGATCGCCTGGCCGGCGGTGTCGAGAGGCATAGATGTCTTGGTCGCCGTGGATGACGAGCCGGCGCGGGAGGCGATGCGCCTGATGGCCTTATCCGGGATCGTGTCGGGCGAGACCGGCGCGTCCGGCCTCGGTGGGCTGCTCGAACTCCTGCGCGGTGGCGAGAGCCCCGGACACGAGGAGGCACGTAGAGTGCTGGGCGTAGGGCCGGACAGCCGGGTCCTGATCTTCAGCAGCGAGGGCGCTACCGACCCGGATGGTTACCGAAAGGTGTTGTCGGCGACGGGGTAGGGTTCTGTTGCACTGGAACGAGCGTCGCGGGTGGGGAAGCCGAGGAATGAGGCGGCTGGAGTCGGGGCATGAGAAGGAGCATCTACGCGCTGTTGGGGGTGGCCTCGGTGGACTCTCTGTCCCCGAGATCCTGTATCCCATTCCTCATCCCGACACCTGGCCGGGTTCTGAGCCCGGGGTCCAGTTCTATCTTCTTGCCTCGTATCCCGTTTCCGCGTGATATCCCTTGAGTTACAGACACGACATCCTTCAGCATCCTTCGGCTCACCACCTAAATGGGTGGGTGTCCTGGCAGCAATTCCGGGAGCCCCAGCGCGCGGGCGGCGTCGGCGCTCTCCGAGATCTCCGCCGATAGCTCTAGCCACTCGGCCCCCTCGTCGGCGGTGAGTGAGCCTTCGGTGTGCCATCGCGCGAGGGCGGCGACCTCGTACTCAGTCCGGGTCCACACGACCGGGTCGATCAAGCCCTCCCCCGCCGGGGAGCCCTCCTCCCACGCCTCGCGGACTCGTCTTAGGGCGACGCGCGTGAGCTCCATGTACGACCGAACCTTGCGCTCCCTGTCAGCGGTATCCTGGATCCGTATCACAGCAACCTAGCTCCTCTCCAGATTCTTCTGTGCATGAAGTCCTCCGCCGGCTCGTCCGTCTGGAACGTAGTCTTCCAGCGAGCCTCTCTCAGGCTGTAGGTGACGACTATATAGTCTCGTCCGTTCGGTCCGAGCTCCCCGCCCTCTCCCGTAAGGGTGGATGCATGGAAGATGACCCTCGGATCCTCCGTCGCCCGCGGGTCGTGCGGGTCCACGTAGTGCGCACCGTAGATCGCGGTGTCACTGGCCCCGATCACCCTGCGGATGCTCGCGTCGTACTCCCGAGGGCTGAAGTCGGTCGGCCACTCCCCGGAGAGGGCGACGTGGTCCCGGTGGTGCCTTAGCCCCGTGCCCT
>JADDPP010000021.1 GCA_016781845.1 Rubrobacter sp. | reverse complement strand
GAACCGTAGGCGCAGGTGTCGTTACTCAGATCCTCAAGTAGGACTGGTATAATAGCAGGTTCGGGGACGGCGGAAACGCCGTCCCCCCTTTTTGGGAACCCCACGACAACAGTCAGGAGAAGGGGATGTCTAAGCAGAAGATACGCATCAGGCTCAAGGCGTACGACCACAAGATACTCGATCAGTCTGCGCAGCAGATAGTCGAAACGGCACAGCGGACGGGTGCGCAGATAGCAGGCCCGGTGCCGCTGCCGACAGAGATAAGCAAGTACTCCGTTATCCGCGGACCGTTCATTGACAAGGACTCGCAGGAGCAGTTCGAGATTCGCACGCATAAGCGGCTGATTGATGTGTTGGAGCCGAGGCGCCAGACGATATCCGAGCTGATGAACCTGAACCTTCCGGCGGGCGTGGATATCGAGATAAAGCTGTAATTAGCAGTCCGAAAGCGAAAAGATCATGGTTGAAGGACTTCTTGGTAAGAAAATAGGAATGACTCAGGTCTTCGACGAGAACGGAGGCGCGCTGCCCGTTAGCGTCCTTGAGGTCGGGCCATGCACTGTTACGTACCTGAAGACGCGCGAGCGCGATGGGTACGAGGCGGTGCAGATCGGCTTTGATGAGGCGAACCGGCTGAAGAAGCCGGAGCGCGGCCACCTCAAGGATCTGCCCGCGCTGCGACACCTGCGCGAGGTGAAGGCGTCTTCCACCGCGGACCTGCAGAGAGGGCAGACGGTGGATGTGTCCATCTTCTCGCAGGGCGAGTTGGTGGACGTTACAGGCACCTCGAAGGGCAAGGGCTTTGCGGGCGTAGTCAAGCGCCACGGCTTCCGCGGTGGACCGAAGACGCACGGCCAGTCGGATCGCCTGAGGGCGCCAGGCTCCATCGGCGCGACCTCGACGCCCGGTAAGGTGTTCAAGGGCCAGCGCATGGCGGGGCACATGGGCGACGAGCGCGTGACGGTGAAGAAGCTACGCGTCGTCGGCGTGGACACGGATCGGAACCTCCTGCTCGTACACGGCTCAGTTCCGGGTGCGAACGGGGGGCTACTCGTGGTCCAGAAGGCCGGCCGGTAGGACGAGGAGAGGATACACGTGCAGTTACCAGTACATAACATCAATGGCGAGGTGGTGGGCCAGGTTGAGGTGAGCGACCTCGTCTTCGGCATCGAGCCGAACCGCGCCGTGATGCATCAGGCACTCGTGCGCCAGCAGGCGAACGGTCGCCAAGGGACTCATAATACCCTGCGGCGCGGTGAGGTGAGCGGCGGCGGCGCGAAGCCGTGGCGTCAGAAGGGCACCGGCCGTGCTCGCCAGGGCAGTATCCGCGCGCCTCAGTGGAGGGGCGGCGGCATCGTGTTCGGGCCGCACCCGCGCTCTTATGAGCAGAAGATGCCGAAGAAGATGCGCCGGCTTGCGGTACGCTCCGCGCTCTCGCAGAAGGCGCTCGAGCAGCGGGTGCTCATTGTCCAGGGCCTGCACGATATTGAGCCGCGCGCGAAGAGTATGGAAGCCGCCTTGCAGGCGCTGAATGTCAGGCCGGGCGGCGCGCTTGTAGCTACGAACGGCAGGGTGGAGAACGCGGAAAAGGCGGGGGGCAACCTTATAAAGCTGCGGGTCATTCACGCCTCGAATCTGAACCTCGCGGATCTGTTGAAGTACGATTACCTGCTCCTCGCGAGTGAGGCGCTCGAACCCGTGCAGCAGACGCTGCTCGACGGTGTGCGCCAGGTGGCGAACGGGGATGAGGCGCCAGTTGCGACCGTCGCAGATGCTTCGTTTATGGTCACGCCGGTTGCTTCCGTACCTGCGCCAGCCCCGACGGAGACACAGGGTGATGGCGCCACCGCCGAGGTGGAGGAAGGACAGTAGGATGAGTCCGTACGATTTGATCCGGCGCCCAGTGGTGTCGGAGAAGAACACAATGCTGATGGAGAGTGGGCAGTACACCTTCGAGGTGATGCCCAACGCCACGAAGCAGCAGGTGAAGCAAGCCGTTGAGCAGATCTTCAACGTGCAAGTGGTAGCGGTGAACACGATCAACGTCTCGTCGCGCGAGTCGAACAAGAGGGTCAGGACGCGCCAGGGAGCGCGCCGCATCGAGGGCCGCACGGCGGGCTGGAAGAAGGCCATAGTGAAGCTCGCTCCGGGCCAGCGAATAGAGATATTCGAAGGTCTGTAGCGGGCAGCAAAGGGAAGAGGTTATAGAGAATGCCTATCAAGAGGTACAAGCCCACGTCTCCCGGCCGTCGTGGGATGTCGGTCTCCACTTTTGAGGAGGTCACGAAGAGGGCCCCTGAGAAGCGGCTTACCGAGGCGCTCCGCAAGAAGGGCGGGCGCAACTCGCACGGCAGGATAACCGTGCGACACCAGGGCGGCGGTCATAAGCAGCGGTATCGGATCATTGACTTCAAGCGGGATAATGTGGGTGTGCCGGGAGTGGTCAAGGCGATAGAGTACGACCCGAACCGGTCCGCACGCGCGGCTCTCGTGTTCTTCCGCGACGGCGACAAGCGCTATATACTCGCGCCGAACGGGCTGAAGGTCGGCGACCGCGTTATGAGCGGCCCGCGGGCGGAGATACGCCCAGGAAACGCGCTGCCGATGGCGAATATACCGCTCGGCACGCAAATCCACAACATCGAGCTGACCGCCGGCAAGGGCGGCCAGATGGCTCGCAGCGCAGGGCAGTCCGCACAACTGGTCGCGCGCGAGGGGGGGTACGCCACGCTACGCCTGCCTTCTGGTGAGATTCGCAGGGTGCGCGCCGAGGGGCTGGCGACGATAGGTCAGGTCGGCAACCTGGAGCACGAGCTTCAGAACATAGGTAAGGCGGGCCGCGCCCGCTGGATGGGCAAGCGGCCGGAGGTGCGCGGCTCAGTGATGAACCCGAACGACCACCCGCACGGTGGTGGCGAGGGACGCGCCCCGATCGGCGGGCAGCCGAAGACGAAGTGGGGCAAGCCCGCGATGGGCGTGCGGACGCGCAAGAAGAACAAGCCAAGCGACAAGTACATCGTTCGCCGACGCTACGACAAGTAATAGCCAGCCTGGCAGGCAGGGAGAAGAGGGAGTATGTCGAGAAGCACAAAGAAGGGACCGTTCGTGCAGCAGCGCCTGCTCGAGCGAGTACAGCGGATGAACGCCTCCGGCGACAGGCGCATCCTGCGCACCTGGTCGCGCGCGAGCACGATCTTCCCCGACATGGTCGGGCACACGATCGCGGTGCATGACGGACGGCGGCACGTGCCCATCTTTATCTCGGAGAACATGGTGGGCCACAAGCTCGGCGAGTTCGCTCCGACGCGCTTCTTCCGCGGCCACGGCGGGAAGACCGAGCGCTCGAGCAGGCCGAGGTAAGAGGACGGCACGAGAGAATGAGAGTAAAGGCTACAACGAAGTTTGTCCGCACATCGCCGCGCAAGGCACGGCTCGTGGCGGACCTAGTGCGCGGCAAGAAGGTGACGGACGCGCTCGCGATCCTGCGCTTCACGAACAAGAGCGTGGCGGTGGATATCGCAAACACGCTGCAGTCCGCGGCGGCTAACGCGGAGAACAACCACGAGCTCGATCGCGGTGATCTTTACGTGGCGGCGATCTACGCGGACGACGGCCCCACCTTCAAGCGCATACGGCCTGCCCCCCGTGGACGGGCACATCGCATCAACAAGCGCACGAGCCACATCACCGTGATCGTGGACGAAGTGCGCCAGGACGAGGAGGTATAAGCTTGGGTAGAAAAGTACACCCTATAGGCTTTCGTCTGGGAGGCGTTAGGGATTGGGAGAGCCGCTGGTACGCGGACCGCAACTACTCGGATCAGTTGCACGAGGACCTCAGGGTCCGCCGCTTCGTGCGAAACCGCCTGGCAAACGCCGCGGTGTCGCGCGTGACGATAGCCCGCTCGGGCGACGAGATCACGGTGAACGTGTTCACGGCGAAGCCGGGCATCGTGATCGGCAAAGGGGGCTCGACGGTAGACGCGCTGCGGCGCGACCTGGAAACGCGCACGGGTAAGCGGATCAACCTCAACATTGAGGAGATTCGGCAGCCGGAGCTCGACGCGCAGCTAGTTGCGGAGTCCATCGGGGAGCAGATCAACAAGCGTGTGTCGTACAAGCGGGCGCAGAAGCAGGCCGTGCAGCGCGCGATCCGTGCTGGTGCGAGGGGAGTCCGGATCAGGGTGTCCGGGCTGCTCGCAGGGCCGTCTTCGATGTCCCGCTCCGTGACGGAGAAGGATGGCCGCGTGCCGCTGCAGACGCTGCGCTCCGACATTGACTACGGCCAGGTACACGTTCACACGCCTGGCGGTCGCATCGGAGTCAAGGTCTGGATATACAAGGGCGACATCCTGCCTGCGGGCGAGATAGACGTTCGCCCCGTCGTCGCACCGCCGCCTGTTCCGGAGCGTGACCGGCCACGGCGCGGCCCTAGGGATAACCGGGGCGGTCCGCCGCGCGGTGACAGGGGTCCGCAGGGGGACAGGGCGCCCGCGAGGGGAAGGAGATAGCCGTCCATGTTGATGCCCAAGAGGACCCGGTACAGAAAGCCCCATCGCGGGGAGGTGAACGAGCAGCAGGCTACACGGGGCACGGATGTGTCCTTCGGTGAGTTCGGCCTTCAGGCGACGGAAGCGGCGTGGATAGATAACCGCCAGATAGAGGCGGCGAGGCGAGCTATCACCCGCGAGATACGTCGTGGCGGCAAGGTGTGGATACGCATCTTCCCGGACAAGGCGATAACCGCGAAGCCAGCGGAGACGCGCATGGGAAGCGGCAAGGGCGCCCCGGATCGCTGGGTCGCCGTAGTGCGGCCGGGCCGGGTGATGTTTGAGCTTTCCGGTGTGCCTCGCGCGGTTGCTGAGGAGGCAATGCGCAAGGCGGGCCACAAGCTGCCGGTGAAGACGAAGTTTGTAGAGAGGGAGGGCGCCAGCGCTGAGCCCGAGCAGGGTTAGAGCCGCAGGCGTTAGATGTAAGTGACGCGAGCATCGGAGCTTAGGAACACGGACGACGCGACGCTCGAGCGCCAGATAGACGAATCGAAGCAGGAGATGTTCAACCTCCGCTTCCGTCTGGCGACGGGCAACTCCGTGAATACGGCGCGGATCAAGCAGCTGAGGCGCGAGATCGCGCGGATGCAGACTATCCTGCGGGAGAGGCAGGAGGGCTAAGGAGAGAGCATGGCGGAGCAGCAGGAGCAAAGAGAGCAGGGCAGGCGCCAGATCAAAACCGGCCAGGTAGTGAGCGACAAGATGGATAAGACCATTGTCGTGTCGGTTTCCTACCTCAAGAGGCACCCGATCTACCACAAGACGGTGCGCCGGTCGAGCCGCTTCAAGGCGCACGACGAGCGCAACGAGGCGAAGACTGGCGACACGGTACGGATCATCGAGTCGAGGCCGCTCTCGAAGGAGAAGCGGTGGCGGCTCCTGAACATAGTGCAGAAGGCAGAGTAAGAAGGAATGGTTCAACCACAGACGCGGCTCCGGGTGGCGGATAACTCGGGCGCGAGGAGCATCATGTGCATACGGGTGCTCGGCGGCTCTGGGCGCAAGTATGCCTCGGTAGGGGACGTCATCATCGCCTCGGTCAAGCAGGCCCAGCCGGGCGCGGCGGTAAAGAAGGGTGACGTAGTTCGCGCGGTCGTCGTGCGAACGTCGCAGGGCGTTGGCAGGCCGGACGGGTCGCACATCAAGTTCGACGATAACGCGGCTGTGCTGATCAACCCGCAGAACAACCCGCGCGGCACCCGCATCTTCGGGCCGGTCGCTCGCGAGCTGCGCGACCGCCAGTTCGCGCGCATCATCAGCCTGGCGCCGGAGGTCTTGTAGGGGCGGCCCAAAGCGAGGTTTGCCCACCGGGGCCCGGTATTGTATAATTATTCTTCGTGCCCCACATAATTAACTTGAATAGGAAGACGGGGAAAAAGGTGAAGATAAGAAGAGGCGATGAGGTAGTAGTTATCGCCGGCAAGGACAAAGGCAAGCGCGGCACGGTTCGGGAGGTCATCCTTGACAAGGACCGAATCATCGTCGAGGGCGTGAACATGGTGAAGAAGCATGTGAAGCCGCGCCCCGGCGTCCGGCAGTCGGGCATTGTGGACCAGGAGAATCCGTTGCACGTGAGCAACGTGATGCTTCGCTGCCCAAGCTGTGACCAGCCCACGAGGGTTGGCGTCCGCCGTAACGCGGAAGGCGTCAAGAAGACGCGCTACTGCCACAACTGTAATCAGAGCGTGGACCGCGCGTCGTAGGGAGAAGCAGACAGATGACACCGAGGCTCAAGGAGTCTTACAGGCGGGACATCGTGCCGAGGCTGATGCAGGAGTTCGCGTATGCGAACCCGCACCAGGTACCGAACATTGAGAAGATATCGCTCAACGTCGGGCTGGGCGAGGCGCTCCAGAACCCGAAGGCGCTGGACGCGGCGATGGGCGATTTGTCCGCCATTACCGGTCAGAAGCCGGTCATAACGCGCGCGAAGAAGAGCATCGCGGCGTTCAAGCTGCGCGAGGGTATGCCGATCGGCGTGATGGTGACGTTGCGTGGCGACCGGGCGTGGGAGTTCCTCGACCGCCTCATTGGCATCGCGCTCCCGCAGATCCGCGACTTCCGGGGAGTGTCCCCCCGCGCGTTCGATGGGCGTGGCAACTACACGCTTGGCTTGCGCGAGCAGGTTATGTTCCCGGAGATAGACTACGACAAGGTAGATCGCGTGCGCGGCATGGAGATAAGCATCGTAACGACGGCGAAGTCTGATGAGGAGGGCAGGCGGCTCCTGGAGCTGCTGGGGATGCCGTTCCGCAGGCAGCAGGCCGCCGCTGCGTAGAAGTATCAAGGAGAGGTGACATTTGGCTAAGACGTCTCTGGTAGTCAAGTCGGCCCGCAAGCCGAAGTTTCAGGTACGGGCGTACAACCGCTGCAAGCTGTGTGGCCGGCCGCGGGCGTATCTGCGTAAGTTCGACATGTGCCGTATCTGCTTCCGCGAGCTCGCTTCGCGCGGGGAGATACCGGGCGTGACGAAGTCGAGCTGGTAGGGGAGGGCGCGTAGATATGCCAACGACCGATCCTATAGCTGACATGCTGACGCGAATTCGTAATGCGACTACGGCGCGCCACAGGACAGTGATGATGCCGACGTCGAAAATGAAGGAGCGCATCGCGGAGATTCTGCGGCAGGAAGGGTATATCGCGAACTACTCGATAGTGCCCACCGACGGCCCGCAGGCGGAGCTTCGCATTGACCTGATATACGACCGTGACCGGCAGTCCGGCATTAGGGGCCTGAGGCGCGTGAGCAAGCCTGGTCTCCGGGTGTACACCAAGAGCACCGAGGTGCCTCGGGTACTTGGCGGCCTGGGGCTGGCTATTCTCTCGACTCCGCGAGGCGTTTTGTCCGGGCGGCAGGCCCAGGCACAGAAGGTCGGCGGCGAGGTGCTCTGCTACGTCTGGTAAGCAAGGCAGAAGAGGAGTATAGAAGAGTGTCTCGTATAGGTAGGGCGCCAATACAGGTCCCAAACGGTGTGAACGTTGTTGTGGCCGACGGGACTGTGACCGTCAGGGGGCCCAAGGGCGAGCTGTCACAGCAGTTGGTGGGCAACATAGAGGTCGCGCAGGAGGACTCCACGATTGAGGTCCGGCGCACCTCCGAAGAGAAGTACCACCGGAGCCTGCACGGGTTGACGCGCACGCTCATCAACAACATGGTAACCGGCGTGACGACGGGCTTCCGCAAGGACCTGGAGATCGCGGGCGTGGGATACCGCGCCGCGCTCGAGGGCAGGACGCTCGTGCTCAGCCTGGGCTATTCGCATCCGGTGAGGATGCAGCCGCCCGACGGGGTCACGTTCGTGGTGGAGTCGCCCACGCGCGTCAGCGTGCAGGGTATAGACAAGCAGCTTGTAGGGGAGCAGGCGGCGAAGATACGCTCGATGCGAAAGCCGGAGCCGTACAAGGGCAAGGGCATTCGCTACGCGGGCGAGACGATACGCCGTAAGGCGGGCAAGGCCGGTAAGGCCGGCGGCCGCAAGTAGTCAGACGAGGTAGACAAGTCAGGATGAGATATTCCAGGAATGTGTCGCCGCGCAAGAAGCGGCACCTGAGGGTGCGCGGTCGCGTCAACGGCACGCCGGAGCGGCCGCGGCTCAACGTGTTCCGCAGCGCACAGCACATATACGCACAGGTTATCGATGACACCCAGGGACACACGCTTGCTTCCGCGTCAACGCTGGACGCCACCCTGCGCGAAGGTCTCAAGGAGACTCGCAGGGTGGACGAGGCTCGCCAGGTGGGCAAGCTCGTCGGGGAGCGCGCGCGTGCCGCCGGCATAACGAAAGTAGTCTTCGACCGCGGGGGCTGGCTGTACCACGGCCGCATCAAGTCGCTCGCGGAAGGCGCGCGGGAAAGCGGCCTGGAGTTTTAGGAGAGGTTAGTGGCAAACGCGCGTATAAACCCTAACGAGATAGAGAACCTGACCGAGAAGGTCGTGCAGATCAACCGCGTGGCTAAGGTGGTGAAGGGCGGACGCCGCTTCAGCTTCAGCTCCGTGGTCGTGATCGGCGATGGCAACGGCATCGTGGGCGCGGGCATTGGCCGCGCGGGCGAGGTGCCGGAGAGCATCCGCAAGGGTGTCGAGGATGCGAAGAAGAACTTGATCCGGGTGCCGCTGCACAAGGGTACGCTCCCGCATGAGGTCCAGGTGGACTTCGGGGCCTCGAGCGTTCTGATGAAGCCTGCCACACCGGGTACGGGCGTGATCGCCGGTGGTGGGGTGCGGGCTGTTATGGAGGCGGCGGGCGTACGTGACGTGCTCACAAAGTCGCTTGGCAGCAACAACCCCGTCAACGTAGTGCGCGCCACGCTGAAGGGACTGTCGCAGATGCGGCCCCGCGAGGAAGCACGTCGGCACGTCGATGCCGCACAGCGAGGGGAGGCCGCGCGTGTCGGCTAGGAAACTCCGCATAACGCTTAAACGGTCGCTTATCGGACGGCCGCCAGACCAGCGGAAAACAGTGCAGGCGCTCGGCCTGCGCAGGATAAACCACACGGTCGAGCGTCCGGATAACCCTCAGGTACGCGGCCAGGTGCGCAAGGTACAGCACATGGTTCACGTCGAGGAGATAGAGGCACAGGACACCGCAGCGCCCACCACGGCTGGTGAGGGAGCAGGACAGTGAAGCAGAACGAGTTAGGCGCGCCCGAGGGCGCGAACAGGGACCGCAAGCGCGTAGGCCGCGGCTACGGCTCCGGGCACGGCAAGACATCCGGTCGCGGGCAGAAGGGCCAGGGGTCGCGCAGCGGCGGCAACACACGGCCGGGATTTGAGGGCGGGCAGCTTCCGCTCCTCAGGCGCATGCCGTACAAGCGCGGGTTCACAAGCCCGTTCAAGAAGCATTACGAGATAGTAAACCTGGCTGCCCTGGAGGGTATTCCCGCCGGCGCCGAGGTGACGCCCGACTCCTTGCTGGCGATGGGGCTGATTGACCGCAGGCAGGCTACCACGGAGGAGTTCCGGGTGAAGCTGCTCGGGGACGGCGACATCGCGTCTGCGCTCAACGTGCGCCTGCACAGGGTGTCGAAGGGCGCGAGAGCGAAGATAGAGGCGGCTGGCGGCACTGTCGAGGAGATTGAGCCAGCCGCCGCCGCGGAGGAGGCCAGCTAATGCTGCAGGCGCTCGTCAATGCGTGGCGGATCCCGGACCTTCGGCGCAAGATCCTGTTCACACTCGGCATGCTGGTTATCTTCCGCATGCTCGCACAGATCACGCTGCCAGGGATTGACATCGAGGCACTGCGCCGGGTGTTCGAGGAGAACCAGGTTCTGAACCTGCTCAACGTGTTCTCTGGTGGCACTCTGAGCACGTTCTCCGTCGTGGCGATGGGTGTCTACCCGTACATCACGGCGAGCATTATCATGCAGCTCCTGGTTCCTATCGTGCCGCGGCTCACGGAGCTGTCGCGCGAAGGCGGGGAGGCGGGCCGGAACAAGATCAATCGGTACACGCACTACCTGACGGTGCCTCTTGCGGCGCTGCAGGGGTACGGTCAGGCCAGCCTGCTGTACAGCAACCAGGTGATCCGCGAGTTTGGCCTGTTCGGGCCCGCCTGGTTGACGACGCTCGCGCTGATAACCACGATGACGGCGGGCACCATGCTGCTGGTATGGATGGGCGAGCTCATCACCGAGCAGGGCATCGGCAACGGCATCTCGATCCTTATCTTTGGGGGCATCGTCGCGCAGCTGCCGACGATTGCGGGCCAAGTGTTTAGCGGCCAGGGCGCGTTCGCGAGCTTCTTCCAGGTGCTGGCGATCATCATTATTACACTCATCACGATTGTGGGCATCGTGCTTATCACGATAGGCGAGCGGCGGATACCCGTGCAGTACGCGCGCAGGGTGCGGGGTAACCGGGTAGTCCGAGGAGGCGGCAGCACGCATATCCCGTTGAAGGTGAACTACGCGGGAATGATCCCGCTCATCTTCGCCATCTCGATCATGATCTTCCCAGCCACGCTTGCGGGCTTCTTCGTGAACGCGAACACACCATGGGTCCGGAGTATCGCAACCGGTATCGTCCGCTTCGCGCAACCGAACTCGTGGCTGTACCAGATCCTGTACTTCCTCATGGTGGTGCTGTTCACGTACTTCTACACCCTCGTCATCTTCCAGCAGCAGCAGATACCGGAGAACCTGCAGCGGCAGGGCGGGTTCATACCCGGCATTCGCCCAGGCAGGCCGACTGCGGTATACCTGCAGCGCGTGCTGAACAGGATAACCCTGATCGGCGCGGCGTTCTTGGGAGGCGTGGCTATCCTGCCGTTCCTCGTTGGGGTGCTTCTAAATACTCAGAACGTGCTTATCAGCAGCACTTCCTTGCTGATCGTGGTGGGCGTGGCGATAGACACGATGCGCCAGCTGGAGGCTCAGCTCCTGATGCGCAACTACGAGGGATTCATCAAGTAGCGGGGCGCAGGGAGTGAACGTCATCTTTTTGGGGCCACAGGGCGCTGGCAAGGGCACCCAGGCTTCTGAGCTTCAGAGGCTGACCGGGCTGGCACACGTGGCGAGCGGCGATGTGCTGCGCGCGGCGATACGGGACGAGACAGAGCTCGGGATGCAGGCGAAGAAGTATTACGACGCCGGCGAGCTCGTGCCGGACGAGATCACGGTCGGGATGCTACTCGAGGCGATACACAAGGTGGGAGCTGACCGCGACGTGCTTCTCGACGGCTTCCCGCGAACCGTAGCCCAGGCCCAGGCACTGGATGAGGCTCTCGGGAGGCTCGGTGAGCGCATCGACCTCGTGGTCGAGCTGGAGCTGCCCATCGAGGTGGCGAAGGAGCGCCTGAGCGGGCGGTTGCTCTGCCGGGCGCACGGACACGTATACAACGAGAGGACGCAGCCGCCGAAGACTCGGGGCGTGTGCGATATTGACGGCAGTGAATTGTACCAGCGGGCGGATGATTACCCCGAAGCGATAGAGAAGCGGCTGCGCATCTGGGAGCGCGAGAACGGGCAGCTCGTCGAGTACTACGATTCGCGAGGGTTGCTCTGCAGGGTGAACGCTGACAGGGCGCCGGGCGAGATCACCGCGGATCTGGTGGCACTGCTACAGGGCGGCAGCGTGGTGGCGTAGAGACGTCACTCGGCACGGAAGGGTTGATTTTGGCTATAATACTCAAGTCGCGCCCTGAACTCGAGACGATGAGGCGCGCGGGCACAGTGTTACGCGACCTGTTCGAGGAGCTGGGCTCGAAGGTCATCAGGCCAGGGGTAAGCACGGGCGAACTCGACGCTTACATTGAGAAGTATATACGAGACCGGGGTTGCCGTCCATCCTTCAAGAACCTGTACGGCTTCCCCGCTTCGGCGTGTATAAGCGTCAACGACGAGGTCGTGCATGGAATCCCCGGTAAGCGCGTGCTGCAGGAGGGTGACGTAGTCAAGGTGGACGTGGGCGCGGCGCTCGGCGGCCTGCACGCGGACGCGGCGAGGTCCTTCCCCGTGGGGAAGGTTGATCCGGAGGCGGCGAAGCTGCTGGAGGTCACGCAGGCGGCGCTGGAGGCAGGGCTCGCGCAGGCGAAGGTGGGCAACCGGGTGTCGGACATCTCATCCGCTGTCCAGACAGTCGCGGAGAAGGCGGGCTACTCGGTGGTGCGCCAGTACGTGGGGCACGGAGTTGGCCGGAAGCTGCACGAGGACCCGCAGGTGCCGAACTACGTCTACCCTGGTCTGCGGGACGTAAGGCTGAGGGCGGGCATGACGTTAGCCATCGAGCCCATGCTGAATGTGGGCTCGTTCGAGGTCGTAGTGGCGCAGGACAAGTGGACGGTGCGAACCGCGGACGGCAAGCTCTCGGCGAACTTTGAGGATACGGTGGCCGTCACGGAAGCCGGGCCGTACATACTGACCCGATAAGAGGAGATTCTTTGTCGAACAAAAAGGACGCCATCGTTGTAGAGGGCAGGGTGGTCGAGCCGCTGCCGAACGCAATGTTCCGGGTGGAGCTTGAGAACGGACACGAGGTGCTGGCACACATCTCGGGCAAGATACGGCTGAACTTCATACGTATCCTGCCGGGCGACAGGGTGCAGGTAGAGTTGTCTCCGTACGACCTCACGCGAGGCAGGATCACGTATCGCTACCGGTAAGAGAGGCCGGGTTAGCAAGGAAGGCAGGACACAAGGTGAAGGTTAAGGCATCTGTAAAGCCGCGCTGTGAGAAGTGCAAGGTCATCAAGAGGTTCGGGACGGTCATGGTGATCTGCACGAACCCCAGGCACAAGCAGCGACAGGGTTAGAGGGAGGAGAACAGGCAATATGGCACGTATAGCAGGGGTGGACCTGCCGCGCGACAGGCGCACCGTGATCGGGCTGACGAGCATCTTCGGGATCGGCCCCACGTCGAGCAAGCGGATACTCGCGCAGACCGGGGTGAACGGGGACACGCGCATCAAGGACCTCACGGAGGAAGAGGTCGCGAGGCTGCGCGACGTCATTGACCGCGAGTTCATCGTCGAGGGCGACCTGCGCCGCGAGGTAAACCTGAACATCAAGCGGCTGATGGAGATCGGCTCGTACCGTGGGCTGCGTCACCGCAGGGGACTGCCACTGCGCGGGCAGCGCACGCGCACGAACGCGCGGCAGAGGCGTGGGGCGCGGCGCACCGTGGGCGGCAAGAAGAAGGCAACAAGGTAGTAGGTTGGGCCCGCGCGGGAAATAGCGCGGTGTCTATGGAGGACAGATGGTAGATCGACGACAGGGTGGCGAGGGCGGCAGGCGGCGTGGACCCGCACGCGGCCGCAGGCGTGAGCGCCGGCAAGTGCCGCGCGGTAGCGCGTACATACAGAGCAGCTTCAACAACACGATGGTGACGCTTACTGACCCCAGGGGCAATGTGCTCTCGTGGGGCAGCGCGGGCGCTTCCGGCTTCAAGGGATCGCGCAAGAGCACCCCGTACGCTGCACAGGTGACCGCGGAGGGCGCGGCGCGGCGCGCGATGGAGTATGGGCTGCGCCAGATAGATGTGTTCGTGAAGGGACCGGGCTCGGGCCGGGAGGCGGCGATCCGCAGCCTACAGGCAGCGGGTCTGAACGTACTCTCAATCACGGACGTTACCCCTATACCGCACAACGGATGCAGGCCGCCGAAGAGCCGCCGCGTCTAGTCTTAGAACAAACAGGAACTGGAGGATTAGTTGGCAAGATACACGGCGCCGCGCTGTAAGCTGTGCAGGCGGCAGGGACAGCAGTTGTTTCTGAAGGGAGACAAGTGCCTGTCGGAGAAGTGTCCGGTGAAGAAGCGGCCGTATCCGCCCGGACAGGCTGGTCAGAAGCGCGGGCGGAAGATAAGCGACTACGGCCAGCAGCTGCGTGAGAAGCAGCGTACGAAGTGGATATACGGCGTGCTGGAGCGTCAGTTCAGGCACGAGTTTGAGATCGCCGAGCGACAGCCAGGACCGACGGGCGAGAACCTGCTCAAGGTACTGGAGCAGAGGCTCGACAACGTCGTGTATCGTCTGGGCTTCGGTGACTCTCGCCAGCAGGCGCGCCAGATAGTCACACACGGCCACTTCAACCTGAATGGGCGCAAGACGGATATTCCAAGCGCGCTCGTCAAGGCTGGAGACGTTATATCGGTGCGCCCGGAGAGTAGGGAGTCCGAGTATTTCAAGGTCGTGGCCGAGAAGCTGGCTCGCCACGAGACGCCGCCCTGGCTCACGCTCGATGCCGCCAACCTCTCCGGCGGGGTTGTCCGGCCGCCCCTGCGCGAAGAGATAGACATGCAGATCAACGAGCCCCTGATCGTCGAGTTCTATAGCCGGTAAGTATATACAGAGGCCACGAGGAGCCGGCGCCGCCCGGAGGAGTGCTACTCTCCGCCGGGCGCGTCCGGTTCCTTCGCATGAATATATATAGGTGGCCTGGAGGAGGCTAAAAGCATTGATTGAAATGAGTATTCCGAAGGTAGAGTGCGTAGGGGTCGCTGATAACTACGGCCGGTTCAGGATCGCGCCACTGGAGACGGGTTATGGCCTGACGCTCGGTAACTCGCTGCGTCGCGTGCTGTTGAGCAGCCTGGAGGGCTCGGCGGTAACTTCGGTTCAGATGGACGGCGTGTTCCATGAGTTCTCGTCCCTGCCCGGCGTCAAGGAAGACGTTACCGACATCATACTGAACGTGAAGAAGCTGCGGCTGCGGAGCTACTCTGACCGCCCGGTGACGCTTCGCCTGGACACGACTGGACCGAGGAAGGTGACGGCGGGGGATATCCGCCCGCACGCGGACATCGAGATCGTGTCCGAGAGTGTGCCTATCGCGACGCTCGACTCCGAGGATGCGCGGCTGCAAATGGAGCTCACCATCGGCCGGGGCCGGGGCTACGTGCCCGCGGAGGCGCAGGAGGATCTGCCCATCGGCATGATCGCGGTTGATGCGCTCTTCAGCCCGGTCACCAAGGTGAACTACGTGGTCGAGCGGACGCGCGTCGGCCAGAAGACGGACTACGACCTTCTCATCATCGAGGTCTGGACGGACGGCACGCTCGCGCCCGGCGATGCATTGAGCCAGGCGGCACGGATACTTGTGGAGCAGTTCCAGGTGGTGGCCGCGTACGCGCAGGGTGACATTGACGTGGGCGACAATGCCCCAATTGGTGCGCTGGTGTCACCGGAGGCGGACGCGCGAAGCATAGACGACCTGGCGTTGAGCGCGCGAACGCTTAACTGCCTCAAGCGCGCCCACCTCACGACTGTGGGGCAGGTACTGGCGAAGAACAGGCGTGACCTTCTCGGTATCCGCAACTTCGGGGACAAGTCACTGAATGAGCTGCAGGAGAGGCTGCAGGCTTTCGGCTACCTGCCCGAGGGATTGCCCGATAACTTCCTGGTGGACGCGGAGGAGACCGTTCCCATTGGAGTGCTCGCGCACCGTCTCGGTGACGGAAGCGCGCAGGCGGGGGGGAACGGCGCAGCGGTGGCTGTGCTCGACGCGCCGGGCGTCGGTGAGGACGTAGATTTCGACCCTGATGGGGATGCTGAGGAGTTCGCGGAATGAGACACAGGATGGGCGGATCGCGCCGCTTCGGCCGCAGGCCGGAGGAGCGCGCATCCATGCTGAAGAACCTGGCGATATCGCTTATACAGCACGAGAAGGTGCAGACCACGAGTGCGAAGGCTGACGAGGTCCGCCGTACGGTGGAGCACCTGATCACGCTGAGCAAGCAGGACTCGCCGCATCACCGGCAGCTCGCGGAGTCGAGGCTGGGGAACCGGATGGCGGTAGTCAAGCTCTTCGATGACATCGGTCCACGCATGGCGAGCCGCAACGGGGGGTACACCCGCATCTACAGGCTGGAGAACCGCCGTGGTGATGGGGCGCCCATTGTCCAGCTGGAGATCGTGGAGTAGAGACGATTCGAACCCTCAAGCTCTGCCTTGCCTACGATGGGACCTCCTTTGCGGGGTCCCAGGTACAGAAGGGTGCTCGAACGGTACAGGGCGAGTTCGAGGGCGCCTGGAAGGCGGTGACGGGGCTGGACGGCGAGCGCTTGACGCTGGCGGGCCGCACCGATGCCGGGGTACATGCTCAGGGACAGGTGGCGAGCGTCCGCACCCGGACGGACCTGGACGCTGGCAGGCTGCACGGGGGCTTGAGTGCCTGCTTGCCCGAGGACCTGAAGGTGCTTGAGGTCGCGGATGTGGAGCCGGGGTTCGATGCCAGGCACAGCGCGCGGTGGCGCGAGTACCGGTACGATGTGGCACGGACGCCCGTGTACGTAGACACGGCGCGGATGGACGAGGCGGCGCGCGCTCTCGTGGGGGAGCACGATTTCTCCGCCTACTCGAGCGTTGGAGAGCTCGGATCGCGAGGTTCCGTGCGGGATGTGCTGGCGCTGCGTGTGCTGCGTTCTCCGGGCGTCGAATCCGCCGCCATGGTGCGGATAGTGGCGGATGCGTTTCTGAGGCAGATGGTACGCCGGATAGTGAGCGCGCTGCTGCTTGTGGGACGTGGTAAGATAGATGTTATGGAGATTGTAAGGGGGCTTGAGCTCCGTGACAGGAGCTTGCTCCCTGGCCCGGCGCCAGCCGGCAACCTGACTCTGGTCAGGGTAGGTTACGAGGAGTACACGCAGTGAGGACATTTACGCCCAAGCCGGGCAACATCACGCGGGAGTGGTGGGTGATAGACGGAGAAGGCCAGACGCTGGGCCGTCTCGCGTCCGAAATCGCCAAGCTCCTGCGCGGCAAGCACAAGCCGTACTATACGCCCTTCCTCGATACGGGCGACTTCGTCATCGTTGTGAACTCGGACAAGATCCACGTGACGGGGAAGAAGAACGAGCAGCAGGTCTACTACAGGCACAGCGGTTATCCGGGCGGGCTGAAGGCGCTGAACTTTGACGAGATGATGGCGCGGAACCCACAGAAGGCGCTCGAGCTTGCGGTGAAGGGGATGCTGCCGAAGAACAGGCTGGGCGACGCGCTGTTCGGCAAGCTCAAGGTGTACGCGGGGCCGGAGCACCCGCACGCCGCGCAGCAGCCGAAGCAGCTGGAGATAGTGGCGACCACTGCACGCTCCGGAAACTCCGGCAGCTAGCGCGGCTGAATAGTTTTCTATAAGAGGAGAGCTTGTATTGGCTACACAGAGGTACTTTTACGGCACTGGGCGACGCAAGACATCCGTCGCGCGCGTCCGGCTTCTGCCTGGCACTGGTGAGGTGGTGGTCAACGGCAAGAGCGCGCAGGACTACTTCGGCGCGCGCGACATCTACCACCTGGTGATGCGGATGCCGTTCCAGGTAACTGGGACGGAGGGCAGGTTCAACGCAAGTATCAAGGTCGCGGGTGGTGGTCCCACTGGGCAGGCCGAGGCGATCCGGCACGGCGTCTCCAGGGCGCTGATTGACTCCGACGCCGATCTTCGCCCGCCGCTGAAGCAAGCGGGCCTGCTCACGCGAGACGCCCGCGTCAAGGAGCGCAAGAAGGTGGGCCTGAAGAGGGCTCGAAAGGCGCCTCAGTACACCAAGCGCTAAAGCAGCGTACTGGACAACTGACAGCACTTGTAACCGCTGGGAGGATAGACCCTATCCTCCCAGCGGTTTCTTCATTAGACGAGATCACGAGCGTGCATCGCCTGGAAGCAGCGGCCCGTGAGGGGCGACCTATGATGGGCCGACAGCTAGATCATGGACGGGCTGCTCGACTCGCCTTCGGCTGGCTGCTGCCCGGTGGTTTCGCCTTTTAGCTGGGCATCCGTTGTGTAGCCTTCGATGAGCTGCTTGAAGTTTTCCAGGTCCTGTTCCACGTTGCTCGGCGTGGCCTGTGTGAGCGCATCCGCGGCATCACCGAGGATTCCGGCGGGGGGATCGTACTCGATGGCCACGGTGACCTCGGTCCCGTGGCTCGTGGGCTTGAACGTTACAACGCCGTTATTCGTTGATCCCGTTGTGCTCTCCCAGGCGACCCGCTGGTTCTGAGTCAGGTCTGTGATCCTGGCGTCCCACTCCTGTGTAGTGCCGAACACCTTGGCCTTCCAGTGGGTCGTCTGTCCGTTCACCGTCACCTGCTCGACGTTGGACATGAAGCGCGGGAAGTTCTGGAAGTCGGTCCAAATCTCATAGGCCTGCTCCACGGGGGCATTAACCGTTATGCTTTTCTCGAGCCTGCGCATCTCGAACTCCTTTCATTCGTCTCTTCTGTATCGGAGTGCAAGAGCTGTACCAGGCACGGGAGGTGAACATCGGTGTGCCCATCGAGGAGTGGCAGGCCGTTTTGCCACTGGTTGAGCCTGCTGATATAGTGACCAATATGATCCCTCCAAGTATCTTCGGTCCAGTGCGCGGTGGATGCCTGCGCCGTTTCCTCTTGCTTGGTGCGTTGCTTGCCGGTCTGCTTTGGACGCTTCTGCTAGCTGTGAGAATCGAGCTTGCGGGCAGGCGCGATGAGGCCGTTCGCTCGCATGCCGTGGTGGTCCTCGGCGCGGCGCAGTATCAGGGCACTCCCTCCGCTATCTTCCGGGCCAGGCTCGACCATGCGCTGTGGCTATACGAGCGGGGGGTAGCTCCACTGGTCGTTGTTGCAGGCGGCAGGCTGGAGGGCGACCGCTACACCGAGGCCTCTGCTGGCACCTGCTACCTGCGCCAGCGCGGCGTGCCGGCTTCGGCGCTGCTCGCCGTGGGAGAGGGCAACAACACGCTCGAAAGCCTGGAAGCCGTGGCCCGCGTGTTGGGGCGCAGGGACGCCCAGAGCGCGGTGCTGGTCAGCGACCGCTTCCACATGTACCGCTCGCTGCAGATGGCCCCCGATCTGGGCTTACGTGCCGTTGGCTCACCGACAACTACCAGTCCAGTAGACGGTAAGCCGACCTCGCGGTTGCGGTACACCCTGCGAGAAGTCGTTGCGTACACTGCGTACGTGCTTGCGAATCTGTAGCTTCGCGAGGCTAACCCGGATTATTCACAGGTGTGATTTGAGGTAAGGG
>JADDPP010000199.1 GCA_016781845.1 Rubrobacter sp. | reverse complement strand
CACCCTGTACCCCAGCACTTCGCGCACCCGCCCCCTGTATCCGCGTAGCGGCACCCTGCCCGTATCCGCAAGTAAGAGATACTCCCCCTCCAAGGTCGACTGCCCTCCATGGTCTCCCCATCGGAGCCGGGCGCGCGCCAGTGGGCGTAACCCGGCGACTTGGAGCCGCGGCGGGCGTAGGGTGCTCTCCAGGGACGCTCGTAACCGAGCAGCGAGACCGGTCCGGACCGCGAGCCGGTTAGTGCCCCGAGCGAGCGAAAGCGCGGCCAGACCCAGGTCGGAGAGGTGGTACAGCTTTGGGGCGCTGCGCTCCGTCAGGGCCACGCGCACGCCTGTCACCAGGCCCGAGGCGCGCAGCTGGTCGAGCAACGAATACGTATGCTGTTGAGTGAGTCCCAGCACTAACAGGTTGAGGCCGAAGGGCCGCTCCGTGTTCGAAACGTCCAGGTACACGACGCTGCCCAGAGGCTCCGGCGGAACGATGCCCAGGACGGCGCGAGCCAGGTCGGAGTGGGGGTCCGTGCCACGCCAGGAGTATCTCACCACGCGTTCCCAGAGTGCCTTTTCTCGGTTGCACTACCGACGGCAATGGCGCACCTGCGGACCCTCCCGATGGTTTCTCTGAACCCTTACGGATGCCATCATATCAGTTGCTAAGCCGGCTGGAACGAAACTCCTGTCTTGCTGAGGACACAGGATCGTGGTAACGTCGGGTGAGACTCTCCCGTGTGTGTACTCATAGCATAGTTCGTGTGGCTGCCTGCAGTGCCCGTACGGACGGAGGGATAGGGATGTCGCAGGATGACTCGTCGGAAACCTCTCGGTCGTCGGAAAACTTGTCTTACGATCGGTATCTGCCGGTTCTGAGCTCCCTGCCGTATCAGGCGATCAGGGAATCTTTCTACAAAGGAGAGTTCCGGGTGACCGAAGACTCTCCCTGGCCACTCGTGCTGCTTTCAAAGGGGAGTGCCCGTGGTCACGCCCTTCTCATGCCCCCAGGCGCCGACCTCGCTGGTGGGCTCTCGGCTGAGGACAAGAGAGCTTTCGTGGAGATGGCCCAGAGACAGGCACGGGAGATGGGAGACCTCGATGCGGACGTGCTGGATGCGCTCTCCGCGCTGTGGCTCGACCGGAAGGACCCGAAGGGTGCCGCCTGGGCCAAAGTCGATGACTTCCTAGAGATGAGGGGCCTCAAGCCGAAACAGAAGGTTGGAGGCAGGCACAGTGGATACCGGCCCGAGCAACGCCGGGAGATGATGCAGGCGCTGGTGCGACAGCAGAGCGTGTGGGTCGTGATGGCTCAGATGGAGACATACGAGACGCCGGAGCTGGGCAAGCGTCCCAGGAAGGTGGTACGGAGTCTCCAGAGCCGCACGTTCGTCATCACGGACCGATTTGGTGAGGAACTGCCTGATGGCAGCTTCCATGTCGATGTGTTCCGCTTCCGCCCAGGCGACGTGTTCGCGGCATTTCTGGAGGGTCCAGGCCGACAGACCGCGCTACTGTCCGCAAAGGCGCTGAAGTACGACCCGTACCGACAGACGTGGGAGAAGAGGCTCACCAGGTACTTGAGCTGGCAGTGGCGGGTGAAGCGCTCAAGCGGACAGCTGGTGGCGTCGTACAGGGTGCAGACGCTGCTGGAAGCGGTGGGCGAGGGTGTAAACGAGCGCTACCCCTCCCGGACTCGCGAGCGGCTGGAGAATGCCCTGGACACTCTTGAAGCGGACGGGGTGATCGCCGAGTGGCAGTATGAGAGATGGGACCAGGCGACATCCAGAGGCTGGGCACGGGAGTGGCTAGGGGCTACAGTGGTGGTGGAGCCGCCAGCCGATATAGACGAGCAGTACAGGGAGTTAGGGACTCGCGGTTCATCCAGGCCTTTGACCTCCGGCTCACTGGGTGAGAGGGTGAGGCTACGACGCAAGGAGCTAGGCCTTACCCAGCTCCAGCTCGCTGAACTCCTGGAAGGTGTCTTCGATCGCACGCAGATCAGCAAGCTCGAGAGCGACAGGCTGCACCCCACACCAGCGCAGCTCAGACTCCTTAGGGCCTGGCTCGGCGAGTAGCCCGATCACATTCGGGGTCGCTATCCTGCACGTAGAGTGCTACTTACCACCTGATATCCCACGTAGATTCACGTCCTTTCACTACCCACTGTCCCTCCAAGATGGCGGAATTGCTCGTGTTTGAGGTCCTCTAAGACTCGGCGTGACCTGTTCGCGCACGCTGATCACATTCGGGGTCGCCATCTCTCACCCAGGGGGTCGGTATCGTGCACCTAAGGGGTCGCTATCCTGCACGTACAGCAGATTCACCGAGTGCGCAAAGCCCCGTGTTCATTGGTGTTTCTCTGTGTCCAGGGGGACAAATCACATCCTAAACATGCTTAAAAGACTTAAAGCCTAGCCAGCTTACCTGGAGCAGGCAGGGGTGTGTTGTACGATACGTCCCGTGGTGTCAAAGAGCCCCGAGGGAAGGAGCATCAGATGTGCGGGTTTCACCTCGTGTATGAGTTCGCGGAAACGGAGCTTGAGCGAGCCCTCATCACCGCCGTCGGTAACGCCCCATCCGAGAGGAGGTAACCGAAGAGGAATACCAGAAAGACCAAGACCCCGAGGCATCGACCGTCACATCCATGCCTCGGGGTCGCTCCCAACCGCCATCCGCCAAGCCATCAGAGGAGGCAGTCATTGGGTAACGTCATATTACAGCAGCAGTCCGAGCGGAGCAATCGCGAAGCGTCCCGATCCCGCCAGTTCGTAGCGCTCCCGTTCGCCGTCCTGGATGGACCTGGCTACCTCGGGTTCGTCCGCTCCCCGGAGTACTCCACGTACCTGCTCATGCGCCAGTTCATCTGGCGGTCCCTCAATCCTCATCCGGCGGGGCTTCACACCCACTACGCAGAGGGGAGGCTCACCGCTACGCTAGATCACACCACCGCCGCTGCCAGGCTCGGCGTGAGTGTCCGAACCGTCCGCGCGGACATCGCCGCGTTAGTTCAAAGGGGTGCCATCAGGATCCACCGCACCGGACGGCACGACGTGTACGAACTCGGGAGATGGAACCACGACGGCGGCGGTTACACCGAGCGTTACTATGCGGACGATGGAGAGCCCGGCGGCGAGATCCTGCATACCAGACATGCAACTTCCTGCATGTCAGACATGCAACTTCCTGCCGGCATGTTAAATACAGAAACAAATACAGAACAAGTAGAGATACAACAACACCTGGTAGTTAACCCCGCGTGCGCGAGTGAGGGCCGCCGTGTTGTTGTTGCCGATCCTACCCAGAAGTGCTCACAAATCGCCCCTGAAGGGCCTCAGACGCCCGCTGACGTGCCTCGAGGTCCAGATATGCGTCAGGCCACTGAATCAGCTACCGAGCCGCTCAGCAGGGGCATGAGCGTGGGAAGAGACCTGCAAGCTGGTGGCGAGCGAGAGGATCCTGGCTGCGCCCTTGAGGTCGAGATGGTGGAGCTCGGCGTGACTGAGAGCACCGCCCGCGAACTCGTGAGGAATTACCCGCCGGAGCTCATCGAGGCGCAGCTCGCCGCACTGTGGGACCGGCGCCCTGCCAATCCCGCAGCGATGCTCGTGGCGGCGATCCGGGGTCGCTGGACGCTCCCTGCCAGCCACACGTTGACTGCAACCGACGACGAGCGTGCTCGCGATACCCTAATCTCCCCCGCTCGATGCGAGCAGGTCTCATCCCCTGACAACGCTAGAGCTCCCGAAGCGCCTCAGGAGCCCTTGAGAGCACCGCTGAGCGCCGCGGAGGCCCTTGTGGGTAACACGGCCCCGCTCGCAGCTCCAGAGCCCCTCCAGGAGCCTCTGAGCACGATCCAACGGCCCCCGGAGCCGTTCATGCCCTTCCGCAGGCTGCGGTGTGACTCCCGGCAGGTGTGGGCGATGGTCTTAGGCGAGCTGGGGGGTGAAGCGCACGATCAGTTCAGGCATGCACGTCTCGTCGGTCGGGAGGACGACGAGCTCGTGGTGGAGGTCCAGACCGCGTACCACGCGGCCGTGTTCAACCGCAGGCTCTCGGTGCAGATCGGTCGGATCCTCTCTGCGCTTGGAGGAGAGGACGTACGGGTGCGTTTCCAGCCGGCTCGGGTAGGTGCGATCCAGCCGAAAGTTGAGGTGACATTGTGACCCCTTCGCAACGACGATTGTTCGACGCGCTCTCTGGTAGTGACCGCACATTCCCCCACGAGGAGCTGGCGCGCGTGCTGTGGGGCGAGGGCCCCAGACCTGCTGGCTGGCGTGCGACACTTGGGATGCACGTCCAGGGGCTCAGGCGGGAGATCGAAACTCGGGGTCTCGGTCACCTCCATTCGGAGCGGGGAGTCGGGTACACGTTCACCAAAGCCCTCTCACCTGCCCCGGCCACGCCGTCCTTGACCCCGGCGACGATCACCTACGCACCGCTGAGCACCTCGTACCCGTGCTACGATCCAATCACCCGCAGGTACAGATCGTTCCCCTGCTCTCAGTGTCGGGCGGCTAGGTGCATCCTGGGCAAGAAGCCTGTCATCAGGAAGATAGAGCTCCATCCGGGCCAGCGCGCCTGTGGCTACTGCCACATGCCGTTTCACGCCACTGGTCGGGCATGCTACTGCAGCGAGACGTGCAGGTACGAGGCGATGATGAAGCGTAGGCGCGCTCGTAGGGTGAGATAGCTAACGTCACTAACTATGACAAGATAC
>JADDPP010000472.1 GCA_016781845.1 Rubrobacter sp. | reverse complement strand
GAACCATGCCATACTTATGCTTACGTGCTTAGCGCGCGTGGAGGGTGGCGACCGCCTCGATGTGGTAAGTCTGAGGGAACATGTCCACCGGCTGGACATCAACGAGCTTGTACGCACCCGCGGAGCACAGCGTCTTGAGGTCTCGCGCAAGGGTCGCCGGATCGCAGCTGACGTACACGATCTTCTCAGGAGCAAGCGCGAGGAGCGCGTCGAGCGCGGGAGGCGCGCAGCCCGTGCGCGGAGGGTCGAGAAGCACGAGGTCAATGTCCGGGCCAAGCGTCGCCAACTGGTCCTCAGTGCGTCCCTCGATGAGCCGGACGCCGAGGCCGGCAAGGTTCACTCGGGCATCCGCCACGGCCGACGGAGACTCCTCGATACCGATGGTGCGTGCAGCCTCCAGGGCCACAAACCGGGTGAACGCGCCCACACCGCAGTAGGCATCCAGCACTGTCTTGCCCGCCATGGGTCTCAATCTCTCCAGGGAGAGACGGATAAGCGTCTCCGCCTGACTGATATTGACCTGAAAGAACGACTCCGCCGATACCTGGAAGGAGTCACCCAGCAGGTCGTAGTGCATAACCGGCTGCCCGTCCGGGACGGAACCATTTATGGGGGGCCAGACGAGCGTCTCACCCGTTGCCTCACTGTAGCGCACGCGCAGAGACTCTCCGGGCGTCCCGAGGCCCTGCACCCGCTGCAGCTCAAGACTTATAGGGGGCTCCATAATCGGGCAAGTGTCGACCCGCAGAAAGGAGTTGCTCCGCCAGTCCGTGTACCCGAGGTCGCCCCTGCGGCCGCCGAGGAAACGCGCGCTGTTGCGATAGCCGTAATGGCGCGGGGAACCGAGGGTAGCGTACACAGGTACTTCACGGAACCCACCGACGCGCGCCAGCAGGTCGGCGACGACCTTGCGCTTGAGCTCGAGCTGTCGCGAATAAGCGATGTGCTGCAACTGGCATCCGCCGCAGGTGTAGAAGTACGGGCACTCGGGCTGAACTCGATCGGGCGAGGGAGAGAGCATGCGTCTGATCTCACCTTCTGCGTACCGCCTGCGGCTACGGTAGATCTCCACCTCCGCCGTCTCGCCCGGTATCCCAAAAGGCACGAAGACGACGCGCCCTTCCTGGCGCGCAACGGCCTTGCCGCCGTGCGCTATGTCAGTTAGCTGTAGTTCGACTGGCTGGTCGGAAGGGATGGCTGCTGGTTCTTCTTCTGATTGTGCGCTCATCTGTTTTGAGCGTACCTACAGCCTCTCAGGCTGTCAAGGCGAGGCTACACCGCCCATGGCCGGTACAGCACGGTCACCACCACGAGTGCCCACAACAGGATAGTCACGAGAAGTGGACGATCCTTGAGCAGCAACGTCTCGGGGCTGCCGCCCTCGTTTCGCTGGTGGATAAGGTACAAGTATCGAAACAGGGCGTAGAGCACGAACGGAATCGTGAGCATCATTGAATGATCGTCAGGCGGCCCCGCTGCCTGGAACGTGTACAAGGAGTACGCTATCACGGTCGAGCTTGTGACGATCGCTATCATCTGGTCGAGGAACCGCTCTGAGTACTCATCGAGGATCTGCCTATGCCCCCCCGCACCTCCTTCCAGCAGCAGGAGCTCGTGGCGACGCTTCGCGAGCGCGAGGAAGAGCGAGAGCAACACGGTACATACCAGCAGCCATGGGGATAAACTCACGGCGAGCACCACGGTACCCGCGACCGCCCGGAGCACAAAGCCTGACGCAATCGCGAACACATCGAGCAGCACCACGTGCTTGAGGACAAAGCTGTAGATCAAGACTGTGACGAAGTACGTGAGCGCAACAAGCGCGAACTGCCATGACAGCAGAAAGGCTACGGGTAGCGCGACGGCTAGCAGCACCACCACAGCGACGCGGGCCAGGCCGACGGAGAGTAGCCCGCTGGCTATGGGACGGCGCCGCTTCACCGGGTGGCGTCGGTCGCGCTCGAGGTCAGCGAGGTCGTTGATGACATACGCGGCGGAGGAGATCGCGCAGAAGATCAGGAAAGCTGAGATCGAGGTTGCCAATGCCCCGAGATCGAACAGCTTCATGTCGAACACAAGGCCGGCAAACACGAGCGCGTTCTTCGTCCACTGCTTCGGCCGCAGCTCCCGCAGCAAGCCAAGCGCGAGATCCATGGTCGTGATCTCGGAAGTTGGGGGGCGTTCTGTAGTTCTCATCTACCATCGATATTACGGCACCATTGTGCAGAGGTCAAACCGCCATCAACAACTGGGTGCCCGCCAGAATTTTGGAAACTCCTCCAGTGCTCCATTAGACCCACTGGAATGTGCCAGGAACAGGTCCGGAGCGTATCTATTTGACGCTTTATGAACCGCCGACGGCGGCATCTTCGGTCGATGACAGCCTCAAAAGCCGTAACTGGTTCACCGAGATGCGGAGAACATGGCCCAGTTCCCTACTAAGTGGTGCATCCGGGAAGTTTAAGCGACATTAGGCATCGCAGCGATGCCGGGTTGACGGCGTGCCCGGTGACGTCGGCGCTGACCCCATACGAAAGGATGACGATGCTTGTTCCAGTAAGCTGTGGCTGCTCTCACCGCCTTGGTTAGCTCCTCCCACGTCTCGAAGCGCCTGCCCTTCAAGGCGAGTGAGCGCAGCACCTTCCACCACGGCTCGATAAGGTTGAGGTACGCCGCGTACTTGGGCTGGAACACGAACTCCCACCGTGGGTGAGCCAGCGAGAACAGCAATACGTCCGGCGCTCGATGCACAGACAGATTGTCAACGATTCCATACACCCGCTCCACCTCCTGCGGCACCCACCCCTCCACGTGCTCCAGCAAGTCCACCCAGTGCTTGGCGCTACGGCTATCGTACTCTTTGGTGAACGCCTCCCCCGTGGCGTGCCGCAACGCCCCGAAGATATACCCCTTACCCCGGCGTCCATAATCTATCTGCTGCTTGGCGCGTTCGGCGCGCCCTCCGGCGGCATCCGACAACGCTCTCACTGGCTCGCTGCCGGGGTAGCTCTTGGCGGACACCGGCCCCATCTGGTCGAGGCATATTACGACACTACCCTCAGGTGGCTCGGTGTAGAGCTTCTCGATGAGCCCCTTTTTTCGGCGAACTCCGGGTCCACTTTTTCTCCAAACCACGTCTGCTGCGTCCGCCACCTCAAGCCTTCCGCTATCAGTATCTCGCTTATCCGGCTGCGCTTGATCGCGATGCCTTTCTGCTCGCCCAAGTACGCCTCCAGCCGGTCGAGCGTCCAGGCAGCGAATGGTAAGCCTAGGTCTTGGGGCTTGGTGAGCGATGCAGAGATCACCTCCCCAACCTGCTCAGCAGTATATGTAGGTGGTGCTCCCGAGCGAGGCAGGTCGGATAGCCCTGCCAGACTATGCTCGTTGAACCGCTTGATCCATAGCCGCACGGTGTCCTCCCCGATGCCCAGTTGCTTGGCTATCGCTGGCACCCGCTCCCCGCGACTCGAAAGCCAGATGATCTTAGCGCGCTCCACCGCACGCGCGGCCTCGGTGCGCGAGTTCGCCAGCCGCTTGATCCTCTCTGCTTCTTCCGCCGTCATTTCTCGTACTCGTAGCATTGGACACCTCCCATATCGATGTCCTATTCTACGACTTACTTACTGGATGCACCACTAAGCGGTGCATCCGGTGAGAACGTAGCACTTTCTTCGGTAGGCAAATAACTTAGAGTCGGGTAAGGGGGCGACGTCACCGCCGCTCCCTCCCCTAAGAACCGTACGTGTCAGTTTCCCGACATACGGCTCAAGCCTCTCGCAACGCCCCGGCTAGGGGACGCAGTTACGCTTGCGGATTGTCCAGGGCCGTGATGCATCTTCATGTGGCAGTTGGGGTGCAGCAGCACGCGGTTCTCGGCTCGGTCGCTTCCACCTTTGCTCCGCCATACCTTGTGGTGGTTGTGCCACTCCCCAAGGACGGAGAGCGTCTGGTTGCAGACGGGACAGATGCCGCCTTGCTGCTTCCAGAGATACAGCAGCTGCCTGCGCCCCTTGAGGTCGGTTTCCATCTTCACGCCCAGGCGGCGCTCGAAGTAGACCTCCCACTCAGGGTCGTAGGGATTCGCCTCACCTCGGACCTTCGTGTGCCTCACGATGGGGACATCGGCTGCCTTCGACAGGTGCCATTTCCGCATGTTCCCCCTGGAGTCACTCGTCGTGCCGGCGAAGACCCAGTTACGGGTGCCGATGGTCTGCCAGTACCTGGCTTTCACCCACCTAGCCCCCTTATTGGGGTGCCTACGCCTGGCCCATTGCCACAGTGCACGGAAGATAGCGGTATCCACGTAGCGGTAGACGTCCTTGCTGACCACGTGCCTGTGATAGTTCGCCCATCCCCGTAACACGGGGTTGAGCTGTGCTATCAAGTGGCCAGGTTTGGCCTGCTTGTTGGCCTTGATGATCCCTCGGACCTTGGCGAGGAACGCCTTGACGTTCTTCTTGCTCGGCTTGATGAGCATCTTGCCGTTGTACTTGCGTACGTTCTGCCCGAGGAAGTCGCAGCCCTGCTCTATGTGCATGACCGCCGTCTTCTCAGCCGAGAGTTTCAGGCCACGCTCCAGTAGGAAGGACTCCACCAGCGGCTTCACTTCGTGCTCTAGCAGTTCTCGCGTTCTACCGGTCACGATGAAGTCATCCGCGTACCGGACCAGGTGAACCATGCCGTGCTTCCCGTCCTTCGTCCTAGGAAAGTGCTGCCCCAGGACGCGCTCCAGTCCGTCCAACGCGAGGTTCGCCAGCACCGGTGAGATCACCCCTCCCACAATCTGGCAAAACGTATGCTGGACTTCTCA
>JADDPP010000076.1 GCA_016781845.1 Rubrobacter sp. | reverse complement strand
GAGTAGACAGATGGGTACCGAGCCTACAGAGAACGTCGGCACGCGGGTGATGTTTGAGAACGAGCGGGTGAAGGTATGGGACCTGGCGCTCGCGCCGGGGGAAACGCTGGAGAAACACATCCATCGCAACCCGTACTTCTTCATAGTCGAGTCCGGTGGACTCATACGGTTCGCGAACCCCGACGACCCGAGCGACTACCAGGACATCCAGTTCGAGGACGACCAGGTAACTTTCGTGGAGGTTCCACCGGAGGGCAAGGTGGACAACCGGCTGACGAACATCGGAACAAAGCGCCACCGCAACTACGTCATCGAGCTCAAAGCAGCGTCAGAGCGCCCCTAGCGTTCGCTGGCGCTCGTTTGTGTGGCTTCCTTCTAACTCTAACTCCTACGTTGGCATGGCAGAAGAGGCGTCGCGGCGAACTGAACAGGTTGCAGGAGTGCACGAGGACGTACGACGGAGGGGGCAGGCGTACCAGTATGCCGAAGCGGCTCCCCCTGAGTTAACGAAGACGGGGCGTTCAGTAAGAACGCCCCTGCAGGGAGATGACTGAACGAGACCGCGCGTTAGCGTCCGCCCATCATCCTCCTCATTGCCATGGCCGCGATGCCGCCGAGCGCTGCCTTGGCGAGCGGGTTGTTGAGCATATTACCCACGCCGCCCGATCCGCCGCCCATCACACCGCCCATGCCGGTGTTGGACACACCGCCAAGCATGCTGCCCAGGCCACCGCCGCCACCACCGCCGCTGAGCAACTGGCCGAGTAGGCCGGGCTGCTGCTGCTGAAGCCGGCTGGTTACCTGTGCCAGATAACCGGGGTCCTGGTAGTTGTTGTCATCCTCGTCCCAAGCGTTGTCCATCACCCCGTTCTGCCGCGCCTGCTGCTGCAGCATCTGGCCGAACTGGATGCGGTCCTGCGGCGACATCTGCGCGAACGCATCCTGCGCTGACTGCTGGTACACGTCCTGGGGTACCTGGCCTGAGACCTGCTGGTAGTGGCCGAACGCCTCGTCGCCGGATATGTTGTCGTACGGCGAGCCCTGCTGGTACCGGTTGACGAAATCCATTGCCTGCTGGCGCCGCGGGTCGTCACCGCCACCCATCAGGTTATCCAGAAAACTCATAAACATCCTCCTTGAAAACGCGTTGTCCTACTTCTCCCCATCGGAGGCAATACCCGTGCTATTCTCATGCACAGCATGTGCCATCGAATGTAAACGCAGAGAGCAGGCGATACAGGGCAAGTTCTTGCCCCATTCGCCTGTTGCGATACAATGAGCGCCACTGAGCCAGGGAGGGGATGCGCGTGGACGAGTCCGAGCGGCGGGAGCCGTCGTACATCAAGGAGCAGGAGACGAAGGCGGACGGGCGGTACGTCATCTACTACACCTTTACCCAGCCAGCCACCGAATCAAGCGTGTCGAGGCCGGAGCAGGCGCAAGCCCCAGGTGGGGAGCAGAAAGAGGGCGCGGATGTCTGAGCTTCGCTGGCATCCAGTGCTGCGGCAGTGGGTCATTACCGCCACCCAGCGACAGGACCGTACGTTCCTGCCGCCGCGCGAGTACTGCCCGCTCGACCCCACGAAGCCTGGTGGGTTCCCTACCGAGCTTGAGCGGCCTTCCTTCGAGATAGCGGTCTTCGAGAACCGCTTCCCGAGTCTGCGTCGCGAGCCGCCGGAGCCCGCCATAGAGCCCGAGGGACCGTTCGATGTCCGCCCCGCACAGGGCGTGTGCGAGGTGGTGGTGTACACACCCGAGCACGACACCACGCTTGCTCAGCAGAGCGTCGAGCACATACGCCGGCTCATAGCGGTGTGGACCGACAGGTACGCGGAGCTCGGCGCGCTGCCGTACGTGGAGTACGTCTTTATCTTCGAGAACAAGGGCGAGGTCATCGGCGTCACGCTGCACCACCCACACGGCCAGATCTACGCCTACCCGTTTGTCCCGCCCATAGCTAAGCAACAGCTCGACTCCGCGCGAGACCACCATTCGGAGACGGGGCGGTGCCTGTTCTGCGAGCTTCTGGAGCGCGAGCGCGAGGACGGACGCCGCGTGTTGATCGAGGACGAGAACTTCACAGCCGTTATCCCGTTCTACGCCCGCTGGCCGTACGAGGTCCATGTGACCCCACGCAGACACATCGGCGCCCTGCCGGAGATGACCGACTCCGAGGCGTGGAGCCTTGCGCGCACCCTCAAGAGCATCCTCGTAGGCTACGACCGTCTGTTCGGCTTCAGCATGCCGTACATACTCGCGATGCACCAGGCCCCCACGGACGGCGGGGAGCACCTGTACGCACACCTTCATATCGAGCTATACCCCCCGCACCGCACGGCCACGAAACTCAAATACCTGGCTGGCAGCGAGACGGGCGCAGGAAGCTTCATCAACGACTCCCTGCCCGAGGAGAAGGCCGTAGAGCTGCGCGCGGCTCTCCCCCAGCGACTGTAACGCTGTGGAAAAGTAACCGCGGAGATCGCAGAGTGCGCGGAGGGTTAGAGGATCGGGGTAAGGTCGTCCGTGCCTGCCACCGATCCTTTAATCTACTGGGCGACTGATGGGGCGCCCATGCGCCCGGAATCTCGTTTCGATGTCTCGATTTTCTGCGATGAAGACAATGGAGGCACATCTTCTATGGATAACAGATACAAGCATCTGGACAAACTCTCGTCAGAGTTCGAGCGGCGCTTCGGCTCCGCGCCCACCCTCGCCTCGCGGGCGCCGGGACGGGTAAACCTAATCGGGGAGCACACCGACTACAACGACGGCTGGGTGCTGCCTGTCGCGCTGCCCTTTGAGGTAAACGTCGCCGCCCGCCCCAGGGAGGACGGCTGCGTGCGCATCGTAGCAGCGGACCTGGGCCAGGAGGCGGAGTTCGGCCCTGAGGACACGGAACCGTCTGAAGACCTGTGGCTGCGCTACCCGCAAGGGGTGGCGGTCGAGATGCGGCGCGACGGGCATCCTCTCGTGGGGCTGGACGCCGTGTACGGGGGTGATGTGCCCAGGGGCGCTGGACTCAGCTCGTCGGCCGCTGTTGAGGTGTCGTGGGTACAGGCGTTCGCGCTCGCCTCCGGACTGAGCTTGCCCGGCCCGGAGATTGCCCTCCTCTCGAAGCGCGTCGAGAACGAGTTCGTCGGCGTGCCCACGGGCGTGATGGACCAGTTCATCTCCGCACTAGGGCGCGAAGGGCACGCACTGCTGCTCGATTGCCGCACACTCGAGTACCGGCACATCCCCATCAACCTGCCGGGTGTCTCCATAGTCGTGGTGGACACCGGCGGACGGCGTGAGCTCGCAAGCTCCGAGTACTCCAGGCGGCGGGCGGACTGCGAGGCCGCGGTGGAGCGCCTTCGCACCCGCTTGGGCGACATCAGGGCCCTGCGCGATGTGACGCCCGAGCAGCTGGAGGCAAACGCGGATGTCCTCGACGAGGTCCAGCTGAAGCGCGCGCGGCACGTGGTGTCCGAGAACGCGCGCACTCTGGAGGCAGCGGACGCCCTGACGGCGGGCGACGCGCCGCGGATAGGCGAGCTTATGAACGCCTCTCACACGAGCCTGCGCGACTTGTATGAGGTAAGCTCCCCGGAACTGGACGCCGTGGTGGAGATAGCCGGGGGCGTGGAAGGCGTCATCGGGGCCCGCATGACGGGTGGCGGGTTCGGGGGCTCCGCCGTCGCGCTCGTTCGGGAGGAGGCGGTCGAACCCCTCCGCGATGCCCTCGCCGAGCAGTACCCGCCCCGTGCTGGCCGCGCCGCCACAGTCTATGTCTGCAAGGCCGCCCAGGGGGCGGAGGCAAAGAGGCTGAGTTGAAAGCGGTGAGCCGTTGAGGGCACGTCGCCCCTCTGAGAACGCATGCGTCAACGGGAACTGCTGCGCTTCAAGCGTATGACGCCAGGGTGACGGGACCTGGTAGGGGCGGGTCCCCGTGCCCGCCCTTTCCACGCTTACTACCGCACGACGGCGAACGAGCCGCTCGTCAGAGCCGAGCGGTTGCCCGCCGCGTCCGTGGCGGTAATGCTGTACCCGTACGTCCCCGCCGGGGCAAGCGCCCCACCCTGGTAGCCATTCCACGTCAGCCCGCGGCCACCCGCGTTCTGCCCGGACCGGAGGGTCACGACTGTCTGCCCAGCCCTCGTGACTCGCAGTTCCACAGTTGCCGGCTCGCCAAGGTAGTAGCTCCACCCCTGCGATGTCGCGCCGTTGACGTAGAAGCGGGGGCTGGAGACGCGGACATTCGTCACCAGCGGCGCGCGGGGGTCGAGGTGCAGGTCGCGCCTCATGACGCTCCTGCCCGCGCTCCCGTCCGCGACAACAACGACTGAGTACCCGCCCTCCGTTGCGAGCGCACCAGTGGAGTCGCGACCGTCCCAGGAGAGGGAGTAGTTGCCGCTCGCCTGAGATGTCGCCGGCTTCAGCGTGCGCACCGTTCGGTTGCCCTGTACAACAGCGGCCGACACACGGGCGGGGGCGGCAAGGGCATACCTCGCCGTCAGAGCCCCTCCGGCGGGCGCGTACTGTGTGGGCGAGATCGCCAGCCTGCCGAGCGAGGTGTTGAGCGAGACTGCAGCCGTGTCCGTGACCGGGCTGCCGCCCACCGTCGCTGCTACCCGCACCGTGTACCGTCCGTCCGGCAGCGCACCGCCGGAGTCATTCCTGCCGTTCCAGACCAAACTGTACACGCCCGCCTGCTGCGCTACCGGCTGCTGCAGCGTGCGCACCGACTTGCCGGTTGCATCAAGCACCTGCAGCTTTACCGTCGCCGGGACCTCCACGCGATAGCTAAGTCTGGATTTCGCAGATTAGCCACTTGGGAT
>JADDPP010000029.1 GCA_016781845.1 Rubrobacter sp. | reverse complement strand
AGACTGCGAGGAGCCGCCCTTCTCCAAGGGCACGCTGGTGGGCTTGCGCAAGGCACTCATCGAGCACGACCTGGACGCGCGCCTCGTCGACCGTACAGTCGAGGTGGCTGAGGAGAAGGGAGGGTTCGGGAGTCGCAAGCTGTGGGTTGCGCTTGACTCCAGCCCGTTGTGGGGCGCAGGCAGGGTAGAGGACACGTACAACCTACTGGGACACGCCCTCAGGAAGGCGCTGGGCGTGATCGCCCGGGAGCCGTGGAGGGGGCTGGCGGAAGTGGCTACCGAGTCCGGGGCGGAGTTGGTGGCGGGTACGAGCCTGAAAGCTGCGCTTGACCTTGACTGGGATAACCCCGAGCAGAGACAAGAGGCTCTGGTGAGGGTGCTGGGGGTGCTCGATGCGGTGAAGACATACCTTGATGACGCTCAGGCAGAAGCGAAGGCTTGTGTAGACATCGCCAAGCAAGTGGAAAACCAGGACGTAGAAGTGCAGGATGGGATGCCGGTGCTGCGTCGTGGGGTGGCAAAGGATAGGCGCATATCGGTCGAGGACGCCGAGATGCGCCACGGGAGGAAGAGCAAGAGCACGCTTATAGACGGGTACAAGCGGCACGTGCTCAGGGACCTGGACTCGGGGCTTGTGCCCTCGGTGGGAGTGACACGGGCGAACGTGCCGGAAGCAACTGTGACCGATGCTATCGAAGCTGACCTGGAGCGGCAGGGCCTGGAGCTCGGCGAGTTGCACGTAAACCGGGCTTACCTGAGCAGCACGCTGGTAAGGGAGCGAACGGGTGAGCTTGAGGTGTACTGCAAGGCGTGGGCTGTCAGGAACGGAGGACGCTTCCCGAAGAGCGAGTTTTGCCTGGACTGGGAACGGCAGCGGATCCGATGTCCGGCAGGGGTGCAGATGCACTTCGAGCCTGGGGGCACGGTGCACTTCCCGACGAGTAGTTGCCGGGTGTGTCCCTTGAGGGAGCGCTGCACCGGCAGCGTGCGCGGGCGTAGCGTGAGCATCCACCCTGATGAGAGGCTGCTCGAAGAGTTCAGGAGACGCCAGTTGACGACCTCGGGCAGACAGAAGCTGCGGGAGCGGGTGGGCGTGGAGCACAGCCTGGCACATATCGGCCAGTGGCAGGGAGATCGGGCACGCTACATCGGCACGAGGAAGAACCTGTTCGATCTAAGGCGCTCGGCTGTCGTGCATAACCTGCACGTCATCGCCCGCATGCCTGACAAATCAACTCAACCACTGGCCGCCTGACTACTTGACCGGCTCTCTA
>JADDPP010000303.1 GCA_016781845.1 Rubrobacter sp. | reverse complement strand
ACTCTCATAATACCTGGATCAGTTTTCTGGGGTCACGCCACTACCGCCGCGCCGGGTTTGAGCTGCTTGGCGAGTTCCCCAGCGGCGATGGCACGTTTACCATCGCTGTGTTCGCCTGGCGTTGTCAGGAGCAGCCTGCGGCAAGCGCCGAGCACCCTCTCAGGGTGATTGTGGGAGCATCATCGCAGGATTACGAAGGGTGGATTCGGACGCAGCAGGATGAGCTGGACCTGGTGCGGCGGGAGGACTGGGAGAGGCTCTTCCCGAACGGCGGCGTCTCCACCATCCTTGCCGAGCACGTCTGGGAGCACCTGACCACGGAGGAGGCACGAGTAGCCGCCGCCAACTGCTACGACTTCCTCGCGCCCGGCGGCTTCTTACGCTGTGCGGTGCCCGACGGCTACTTCCCGGATGCGGAGTACCAGCGGGTGGTCCGGGTGGGAGGCCCAGGCCCGGCGGACCACCCGGCCACCAGCCACAAAGTAGTGTACAACTACCGCACGCTCAGGGATGTCTTTCACGCAGCAGGCTTCCGGGTGAGGCTGCTCGAGTACTGGGATGAGGAAGGCCGGTTCCACGCCGAGGAGTGGGACGAGCGGGAGAACTTTGTGTACCGCTCCGCGCGCTTCGACCACCGCAACCAGGATGGCCGCCTCGGTTTCACCTCCCTCATCCTCGACGCCCTCAAGCCGTGAGCGCTCGCCCTGCCACGTGACACCTACGTCAGCCTGGCAGATTCACCACAGAGATTACAGAGATCGCTGAAGGGTATAGGGGACTGTGACTACCCCGCGCGTTCTTTGTGAGGCGACGTTTGGAAGCATCGGGAACACAGGCCTACCCTGACGCCCATCCCTCAAAAGCCTCCGCGTGCCGCGTATCGTAATTATGTCACGGTTAGAGCGCGCCGTGTGAGGCGCACCTTGCCCTCAAGCTGGTCTCGTCCACGTCCAGCCCAAAGCCGGGCCGCCGTTCCCTCAACCCGAAGCGACCGTCGGCCTCCTGAGACGTAGCCTGTCCCACGATGCATCGCAGGAAGTCATCGGACTCCTCGGGCTTCTCCAGAGCCTCCATCCACTCCCCGCCAAGGCCTATAGCTATTTGCTGCCACGCTGTGCAGGCGGGTCCGATAAGACTGTCGTCGCCGATAATCACGTCAGCACCAAAGCTGCGTATCTTGCGCCCAAGGACGACCGAGCTCAGCATCGAGCCCATACCAGCCGGATGGAGATTGTACACCCGGCCCATGTTGGGGATGAGGGTGTGAATGGCTTCCCAGGCGGGCCGGGTAGGACTGTCGGGGATCAGCGTGAGGTCTCCCACTCGCTCCTGCAGCAGGACCCATTCGTTGTTCTCGAGCTTCGCCGGGTCTTCACAGGCGTCCAGCCCGGCCTCCCGCAGCGTTCTCAACTCACGGGCTAGCTCGTCGAGCGGCTCACCGGGCTGATGCCTGTAGCCGCTGTTAGCGTCAGCCGTTACGTAAGCGTCTGATCCCATAACTCCTCGCACTGCCTGGATGAGGAGGACATCCAGCCGGTTGTCGCCGAAGATCTTGACCTTCACGTGGGTTCTCAGGTTTCTCCCCAGCGCGAGGCGCGCTTGAGCTTCGGCCTGCCTGGGATCGTCTTCAAGGATGCAGAACAGGCCAGGGACCGGCTCCCGTCCATCTAAGCCCAGCAGATCGGTGACCAGCATCTCACGGACCCTGCCTGCAAGATCGAGCAAAGCCATTTCCGCCATCTCGAGCGTGCTGACGGGCCATACTCCTCGCTGGCTCAGCAGATGAGCCAGCGCCTGGGAGATCGTCAGGCCCTTCAACTGTCGGAAGCGCATTCCCCAATGCAGCAGATCGAAGTCAGGATCGTTGCGCGAGCAGATCGCCTCGCTCCACCCGCGAAAGCTCCCAACCGATAGCTTCAGCACAGCATGCTGGCGGTTACGCCACGTGCCGAAGCTGAAGTGGCGCGGCTTGTGGACGTCCAGGCGGAACAACTCTACCTCGTCTATCCTGGCATCAATACCTCGCACGTGGGGCCAATCCATGGGGGCATCCTTTGCTTAGGCGGAAACGCTCGCCAGGGTCTCGGTGAGGAAGATATACACCAGAAACGCCCTCCAGCGACCGCCGACTCTTGTCGGCTCCAACGGTTACGGGCGGAATATAGTTTGTGTTATCTTTGCTGCTGTAGTTCCTTATACTTGTCCGAACCGTGTAAGCGCTTTTGTTGGGAGAATATCGTATGCCGAAGAAGGGGATACTCGAAAGGCTGTCCGAGGGCGTAGTGTTTGGGGATGGCGGCTATCTGCTCGAGCTGGAGAAGCGCGGGTACGTGCAGGCGGGGCCCTTCACCCCGGAGGTGAGCATCTCGCGCCCGCAGGCGCTGGCCGAGCTGCACCGGGAGTTCATGCTCGCCGGAGCCGAGGTGCTGCAGACGCTCACGTACTACGCGAGCGAGGCAAAGCTTCAGACCGTCGGCCTCGGAGGCAAGATGGAGGAGATCAACCGCGCCGCCGTGCGCATCGCGCGTGAGGTTGCCGCCGAGAAAACCGATGGTGACGGCGTGCTCGTGGCGGGCAACATCAGCAACACCTGGGAGTACGATCCCGACGATCCTTCCTCCGCCGACCGCGTCCGCAAGCTGTTCGACGACCAGCTGGCGCTGCAGATGGAGGAGGGCATTGACTTCATCATCGGCGAGACTTACTCCTGGCTCGGTGAGGCGCTGATCGCCGCGGAGTGCGGAAAGAAGGCAGGCCTGCCGGTGATGATCACGATGGCGCCGGACAACAACCCCAACTCGCTGGAGGGGTACAGCCAGGCCGAGTGTGCCAGGAGACTGGAGGCGGCGGGCGTGGACATAGTCGGCCTCAACTGCCTGCGCGACCCCGAGCACACCCTTCCTCTGATGGAGGAGGTTCGCGCCGCGGTGTCCTGCTACGTCGCCTGCCAGCCGGTCGGGTACCACTCCCACGACGACCGCCCGAACTTCGTCTCCACCCCCAACTTCCCGCTCGCGCTTGATCCCTTGCAGCTGCCGCGAGCGCCGTTCGCGGAGTACGCTGTCCGGGCTCGTGATATGGGCATCAACTACATAGGCTCGTGCTGCGGCGCCGTGGCCATCCACACCCGAGAGATGGCGCGCGCCCTGGGCAAGCTGCCGGTCGAGGAGCGCCAGTGGCGCGCCGCCGATGGCAAGGTGCGTTCCGGCTACGAGCTGCAGCACACGGACCGCGGCGCCGAGATACTGGCCGGGGCGGGGCAGGCGCCCGAGAGGTAGATCTGATACGTCTTTATTTACCGCAGAGCACGTAGAGAGGATTGGGGGGAACCGCAAGCCGCCCCGACTATCGGAACTTGTCGTTCTGTAGGAAGTGAAAACTCCGGGGCCCTGGGCTGCGGAACCTTCGGAAGCGCCGAATGAGGCAGGGCCAGGGGCTGCGGGCTCTGCGGATGCCTCACCAAGTGTCCTTCCCCCCCCCAGCCCCTCTTCTGTGGTGAAACTATCCCGTAAAGGAGCGCCAGGTATTGAAGACAGCGTATGAGTACATAGTCGTCGGTTGTGGCGGCATAGGCAGCGGGGCGGTCTACTGGCTCTCGCGGGTGGCAGGCGCAGAGGTGCTCGGTTTGGAGCGGTTCAACCTGGGCCACCCGAACGGCGGCTCCCAAGACCACTCCCGCATCATCCGGCTCTCCTACCACACCCCCGAGTACACCGCGCTCACCCCGCACACCTACAAGGCGTACCGGGAGGTCGAGGAGGAGTCCGGCGTGAAGCTCGTGCTGAAGACGGGCGGCCTCGACCTGGAACCCGTGCGCGGCGGCCAGCCGGAGTACGTCAACCTGTACGCCTCCTCTATGGCGACCGCTGGCGTACCGTACGAGACGCTCTCCGCGCAGGAGGTGATGTACCGCTATCCCCAGTTCCGGCTCGACGAGAACGTGGAGGCTGTGTACCAGGCGGACGGCGGCCTCGTGGATGCCGCCAGGGCGAACGCCGTCCACATCAACCTCGCCCGCGCCCGAGGAGCGACGGTGCTCCCGAATGCGCGGGTGTGGGGCGTGCGGCCGCTGGCCGAGGGCGTGGAGGTCAGGACGGACGCGGGCACATTCACGGCGCGGCGGCTCGTGGTCACCGCGGGCGCATGGACGAACGACATCCTGCGCCACGTAAACGCCGAGATACCCTTGACCGTCACCCAGGAGCAGGTAACGTACTTCCAGACTCCGCGCCTTCGAGACTTCGCGCCGGACCGCTTCCCTATATGGATATGGCATGGCGGAGACGATGACTGCTTCTACGGTTTCCCCGTCTATGGTGAGGTCGCGACAAAGGCCGGGCAGGACCTGGGGGGCGATGTCGTGACGGCCGATACCCGCACGTTCGAGCCGAACCCCCGCGCGACCGCGGCGCTCAACGCTTTCCTGGAGAAGAACATCCCTGACTTCCTCGGGCCGGAGCTGTACACGAAGACGTGCCTGTACGACATGCCGCCGGACCGCAACTTTGTCGTTGATACATTGCCTGAGTATCCCCAGATAACCGTCATCGTCGGCGCCGGCCACGGCTTCAAGTTCGCAAGCCTTCTGGGCCGCATAGCGAGCGAGCTTGCGGTGACTGGCGAAACCAACTATCCAGTAGACACCTTCAACATTGACCGCCCCGCGCTCACCGACCCCTCGGTCCAGCCCGTGTTCGCGATGTAGGTTGCCCCAGGTCTGCAGCACAGTGACGGAGAAGGGAACCGCCCGGACGGCACGGACATGGAGGAGAGGCGTCATGTAGGGGCAGGTCTCCGTGCCATCGGGACCACCATAACATAACTCA
>JADDPP010000275.1 GCA_016781845.1 Rubrobacter sp. | reverse complement strand
AGGCATCGTGTCCAAGACAATCTACACCTGGATGATGCAGGCGACGGCGCAGCAGTCAACAACCACGCCGCCGCTCTCTTCTGCTATCCAAGATAACAGCACTCAGGCGCGATACCGCCTCTCTGCGGGCTAGTCGTGCAGCCCTCTGCGGGATGCGGTACCCATCGAAATAGATCGCCCGGCGAGGGCTACCTGCTTTCGTTCGGCCGCCACATGCACCAGACCCCGACAGCGCCGAGCCTTGCGTGCCCGACCACGCGATAGCCGAAGTGCTCGTACAGCTGCACGTTCTCCGGGTGCTCCGTGTCCAGGTACACGCCCGTCGAATTCGGGTGTGCCTGCGAGAGCTCGTGCAGCCTGTCCAGCAGCGCTTTCGCGTGCCCCTTGCCCTGCTCCTCCGGGCGGACGCCCAGTATCCCCAGGTAGTAGTGTGAGTCCTTCGGCTCGTATTGCTCCGCCAGCTGTGAGTACTCGTCCAGTCGCTCTGCTGCTAGGGGCCCGATGGTCTCCCTCAGTGCCTCGTGCATGCGAGCCAGTTCACTGGGCCAGGATCCCACCTCGGGCGTGGTCAGCCCCGCCACACCCGCGATCCGCCCGCCGCTCACATTCCCCAGGAGTGGCATCCCTAGATGGAGACGCACCTCGCACGAGAAGCGCATGAACTGGCGGAGCAGGCGGGGGTACTCCCCCTCGCGCTCCTCGAAGAAATGACGCATCAAAGGGTAGTCCTCGAAGGCGAGGGCGAGCGCCTCCACCGCCTCCTCAAGCCGCTCGCGCGGTATATCCGTCACGGCATCCGAGATAGTGCTTATAGTCATACTTATTCTCCATACGCCGTAGTGGTGGTCCACTACAACCGTCCCAGGGTACACACCAGTTCGGAATCATCCCGTGCCATTCCCGCCTCCGTCTCCCGTTCCCGTCACGCCGAGGCTGCTACTCCACCAGCCTGTAGAAGCGCCACAGGTCGTGCTCGATCGGCAGGGTCTCGACGCCACCGAAGCCAGCCTCCAGGGCGTAGCGGCGCAGCGTGCCGGGCCTCATCACCGTACCGGTCCCCGCCGACGGCTGCTCCGCCATCCCTACCGGCAGGCAGTGCAGCAGGCTGAAGCCGTAGTACAGCCGCTCTATGTCATCACCCGGGGCAACGAACTCCTCCCCTACACGCTCATCCACGACGAGCACGGTGCCGCCCTCCCCCACCAGTCCCCGCATCGCCCGCAGTGCCTCCACCGGCCTGGCCATGTCGTGGATGCACTCTATCGCGAGCGCCAGATCGTAGCGGCCGGCCAGATCCGGGTCGCCCGCATCCCGGACCTGGAAGCTCACCCGATCGCCAAGCCCCTCCGATTCGGCGTTAGCCCTGGCCGCGGCGACAGACGCCTCGTCCAAGTCGAGGCCGTCCACTCGTACTTTCGGGTACGCGCGAGCTATCGCGATGCTCGACCAGCCGGTCCCGCAGCCGATGTCCACCACCCGTGCCGGGGGATCGGCCCCGAGACGCTCGTGCACGTCGGGGATCGAGGGCAGCCACTGTGTGCCCAGCAGGTTGACGAAGAGGGCGCGGTTGGCCAGTGCGATTCCGTCCCGCATGTCGGTGCCGTACTCCGGGTAGGGCACGCCGCCTCCGGTGCGGAACGCCTCCAGGAGCGCCGGCAGCGGGCTGGCTACACCGACCATCTGGAGCGCGATCGGGGCGATGTAGGCCAGGCTGTCCCGGTCGAGGAGCGCCTCGGCGTGTCCCGTCGGGAGGCTGTAGTGCCGCATTTCCGACGGCGAGTCCACCCCGTCTACCTCCAGGATACCCGCCGAAGCCTGCTGCTCCAGCCACTCGCGGGCGTACCGCTCGTGAGTGCTAGTTTTGTCAGCCAGCTCGACGGGGGTGAGTGGCCCGGACTCGGCCAGCGCCGCGTACAGGCCGAGGCGATCCCCGATGTAGACGGTCAGGATGTCCATCATTCCGATGGCTGCCCCGAACATCCACTCGACCAGCGCGTCCCGCTGCTGTGCCACGCCTTCATCGTTTGCCGTTGCCGTATCAAGAGCCATAATGATACCTCCTTGCGTGGTGTGTTACAGGGATCACAGACACCTGAGATGGCGGACGCCCGCCGTCGCCGGGATGCCCGCGAGCATTACAGCGGCCCCGAATGGATGACTAAAACTCCCAGGCCGCGAACGAGCTACTCTGCGCGCACTGCGGGGAATGCAGCCGATCCCCGCACATATCACCAGCACGGTGGCGAGGATCACAGTCGCCAACCGGGAGCGACCGTAGTCATCATCGCGGCTAAGTAATCGTCCCTCTCCGGCTCCCCCTCTGCTCATGTGCGGATCACTGAGCCGAGTCTACAACGTGACCCGGTGCACAAGGACCTATCCCAGGTCAGGGTGGAGGTCAGGGATACGCGGTAGGGGGGTTGAGTATGGATGATTGGAGGGTGGGGCAGAGGAGGAGGGCACTCGATCCCTACGGCACCAGCCCCAGTTCCCTGGCGCGTGCAACCGCCCGCGTGCGGCCGTCGGCGCCGAGCTTGGAGTAGATCTGCGTTCCGTACCATTTCACGGTACCGAGCGTCAGGAACAGCTCATCGGCGATCTCTCGGTTCGAGCGGCCCTCGGCGATCAGGCGCAACACCTCCAGCTCACGCTCGGTCAGGGGGTCGGCCAGCGGCTGCTCCGGCCGGCGTGCTGCCCTCTGTCCGTCTGGGCCGATTGGCGCGCTCACAGCCCACCGGGTTGGTGCGGAGAGCTCCATCTGAAGATCCGCGACGATGGCGTCCAGGTCGGCGTATTCCCTGGCCCTAGCGGTGTCGCCAACGATATCAGCATCCGCGCTCTTCTGGAACTCCTCAAGTAGCCGCCGCGCCCGGTCGCGGGGCTCCCGCTCGCCCAGGGGATGTCCAGCTGCAACCGAAAGCAACTCCAGCCCTCGCGACGTCTGGCCTGCCCGCAGCAGTAGCTCACCAGCGCTCGCGATGATCGCCACGACCAGAGGCAGGAACCGGATACCCGCGGCAACATCGAGCGCCTGCCCGAGGTGCCGACCGGCGGACTCGTAGTTGCCCGAGGCGCACTGCGCCACCCCGAGCCCCTGCAGCGACCTCGCCAGGCCACCCCGATCACCTATCTCCCGGTAGATGGCGGCTCCGCGCTCGTACAGTGCCCGAGCCTCCGAGTAGTCTCCCCGCAGCAGGGCGACCTTGCCAAGCCGGTTGAGGGCCACCGCCATCCCCTCCGGGTCGCCGAACTCCTCCCGCATGGCGTAGCCGGCCTCATAGTACCTGTGCGCCTCGTCGTAGTCACCCAGCGCGCACGCGACGTCGCCGAGATCGTTGAGGCAGTAGGCCTCGAACCATCGGTCCTGCGAATCCCGGACTGCCGCGTACGCCCGGCTGGCGTAGTTCCGGGCGTCCTCGTACCGTCCCTGCGCCAGCGCGGCGTTTGTCAGCACGTACCAGGCATATGGGAGGTTCTTCGCGTGGCCCTGCTCCTCGGAGCGTCGCTTGGCCTCGGCGCCGAGTACCTCCGCTTCCTGGTACTGCCCGCGGACGAGCGCGAGCACTCCAAGCCCGAGCAGCGGGTCGGTGGCCAGGCCCGGCTGCGGCGGGACACCCAACTCGGCGTGCAGCCGCAGGCTCTCCTCGAGCGCCGCGCCAGCCTCGTCCAAGCGTCCCAACCGGATGTACGACCAACCCGTATAGACCAGGGTGAGTGCGAACTCCGTATCCCGAGCCGGGCTGACTCCCCGCAGGCTCACGACGGCCTGCTCCAGCAGAGCTACACTCTCCGCATAGGCTCCTCGAATGTCATGGAACCAGTACAGCACGAGGACGGCGCGGGCTATGGAATCTACGTCGCCCTGCTCAACCGCCCGATCCCAGGCCGCCCTCACGTTGTCGACCTCCGAGGCTATATCAATCACTGCCTGTCGCTGGCCGCCGCCATTTATGGCTTCAGAGCGCGAAGCAAGGAAGTCGATGAAGTACTCGCGGTGGCGGTCGCGGGCGTGCTCCGCCCCCTGGGGGGACTCCCCGAGCTTCTCCGCCGCGTACTGGCGCAGCAACTCATGCATGCGATATTTCCCGTCCGGCTCATAGCGCAGCAGTGATCTGTCCACCAACGAGGCCAGGACCTGAAGGCTGGTGCCCGCTACCTGCTCTGCAGCCTGCCGTTGGATCCCGCCACGGAACACGGACAGCCGCGTGAAGCCATCCTGTTCCTGCTCCGTCAGCGTGGCCCACGAGCCGTCGAACGCCGCGCGCACACTCCGGTGTCGCTTGGGCACATCCCGCAGACCGGTGGAGAGCAGCTCAAGGCTACGCCTGATCTCGGCCGCAATCGCCTCGCAGGACATCGTCCTCGTCCAAGCCGCCGCTAGCTCGAGCGCGAGCGGCATACCATCGACTAACCGGCAGACTTGCGCGACTCCTGTGCGTTCGAGCCTGATGTCGAAGCCCCTGCGGACCCTCCGTGCTCTCTCCGCGAATAGCCGGACAGCGTCGCATCTCTCCGGGGGGGTGGAGGCCGTGTCCGCCGGAGTCTCGAGTCCTTGCACCTGATAACGGAACTCTTCTCGCAGGTTGAGCGCCTCCCTCGACGTGGTGAGCAGGCGCACTCCTGGCGCTGCTGCGAGGATGTCGGGGAGCAGGTTCGCTCCGTCGAGGAGGTGCTCGAAGTTGTCCAGCAGGAGGAGCAACTCCTTGTCGCGTAGGTAGGTGAGGATCTGTCGGCGGGGCTCGCCGTGCCCGGTCAGCGGGTAGCCTAGCGCGTCGGCGATGGCAGAGACTAGGAACTCGGGCGAGAGGACCGGCTGGAGATCAACAAACCTGACGTTATCCAGCACGCTGTCCGATGCGCGAGACACGACCTCGATCGCCAGCCTGGTCTTGCCGATGCCGCCCGGGCCGACGAGCGTGAGGAGCCGGAAAGCCGGGTCCGCGAGCATCGAGGCGAGCTCGGCGACCTCCGCCTCGCGCCCCACGAAGGGCGTGGGCTGGGGCGGAAGTGTCTGAGCGTTGGACGTGTGGTCGGCCATAAGATCACCCTCCGATGCCGCGCCGTGAGAGCGTGCGGAACCTTCATTGATCGCCCGCATGATACAACAGAGATATGCCCGCAAGGAGCCGAAGCGTCACGAGTTAGGGCATTCCGGATTCGAGCGGCCCTGTAGGCGCCCGATGCTCCGTTGGGCCAGTAGTTTGGCGTTGTAGATCGAGCGCCCGCTGGTAATAGGCCATGCTGCATTGCTGGGAGCCATAGGGCCGAAAGTGTGGGTCTCACGGAACGTTCGGGGGGCTGTTCTTGATCTACCTGATCGGTGGCCCGCCGAGGTGCGGGAAGTCCAGCGCCGCGCGGCGGTTGTGAGCGCTTACACGGTCACCGTAGCAGTGATACTTGCCAGGACCCTGAGTTGCAAAGTTCGGAATGACGGCTTATACGAGCTTCAAGCCAAAGAGCGTGTCAGGCTACGTCCGCGGATGCGATACAGTCGGCCTGCAGACCGAAGAGTTGAGCGATCCCGTCGTCGGCCAGTCCGAGGATGTCCAGCAGCGCATCGCGCCTGAAGCCTGCACGCTCCCCGGTGGCCTGGACCTCGATGTACTCCCCAAGCGAGTTCTTGACTACGTTCGCGTCCGCCTCCGCTGTAGAGTCTTCCGAGTAGTTGAGGTCGAGCATGGGCGTGCCGTTCGCGATGCCCACGCTCACGGCGGCGACGGGCGTGAGCAGGGGCTGGTAAGTCTGGGGAAAGAGTCTGCGTAGCCCGAGCGCGACTGCCACGTAGCCGCCCGTAATCGCGGCGGTGCGCGTTCCGCCGTCCGCCTGCAGCACGTCGCAGTCAACTGTGATCGTGAACTCCCCAAGCTTGTCTAGGGCCACCGCTGCCCGCAACGACCTGCCGATGAGTCGCTGTATCTCCCTCGTGCGTCCCTGCACCTTGCCCGTGCTCGATTCCCTCGGCGTCCGCGTGTGTGTTGCTCGGGGCAACATAGAGTACTCGGCCGTGAGCCAGCCTCGGCCGGAGCCATACATGAAGCGCGGCACGCCCTCCTCGACGGAGGCGGTGCAGAGCACCCTCGTCTTGCCGAAGTGGACGAGCGCGGAGCCCTCGGCAAACTCGACAGGGAACGGCTCTATGCGGACCGGTCGCATCTGGCCCGGGGTCCGCCCGTCGGCCCGTGCAGCGCTGGAACTCCTCACGCCGAACTGCCCTCCTGCGTAGAAGTCTGCTTCGGTGTCAGTGGCGACTGGAGCAGGGTCTTCACTCCAGCGGCGATCGGCCCGGCGCGCAGGATGACGGGCGGCGACGGTCGAACATCAACGACTGTGCTTGGAAAGGGGTTGCGGGACGGTCCCCCATCGAGGATAAGCGCCAGATGAGTCCCGAGCTGCTCCTGCGCTTCCCAGGCCGAGAGCACCTCATCCTGGCCGGACCGGTTCGCGCTACTGACCGCGAGCGCGCCCCCGCAGAGATCGAGCAGCCGTAACAGACCAGGATGCTCCGGTACCCGAATGCCCACAGATCCGTCCCGCGCCCCAAGCGTTCGCGCTATCTCTGGTTTGCCGGGAATGACTATCGTCAGCGGTCCGGGCCAGTAGACCGACGTGAGTTGTCGAACGACCGCAGGAACGTTCTCTGCATACTCTGGCAGGAGGTCTGCGGAAGCGAGGAGGAGGGGAAGCGGCTTGTCCTGCGGTCGGCCCTTCGCCTCGTACAGCGCGCGTGCGGCTTCCGGCATCGGCAGGGCGCCCACTCCGTATACGGTATCGGTAGCGAATGCTACGAGGCTCCCACCGCGCAACTCTTGGGCCGCTCGCTCGAGCGCCTCGTTGTCTGACATGGACAGTATCGGCGCTAGCAGGGCCATACCTAGATCTTCTCCTTGATTCGCTCTGCGGTTGCACGGTCAATACCGGATACCGCCGCGACCTCGTCAAGACTCGCCGCGCGGATACCCGCGACGCTGCCGAACGCCTTGATAAGCGCTTTCTTTCGCTTCGGCCCCACCCCGACCACCTCGTCGAGCGGGCTCTTGATACTCTTCTTGCTCCGCAGGTCGCGGTGGTACGTGATGGCGAAACGATGAGCCTCGTCGCGGATGCGCTGCAAAAGGTAGAGCGCCTCGGAATTGCGAGGCAGCAGGAGGGAGTCGCTGCGTCCGGGTCTGAAGATCTCCTCCTGCTGCTTCGCCAGACCTATGACCGGCATATCGCCCAGTCCAGCCGCCGCCAGCACCTCCGTAGCCACACCAAGCTGGCCCTTACCGCCGTCAATGACAAGGAGGTCGGGAAGTCTCCTCCACTTGGCATCCTCCTCAGCGTCAGACGCTGCTCGCTTGAACCTGCGGGTCAGCGCCTCTCGCATTGACTCGAAGTCGTTCGGTCCGTCCTGCACCGTCTTTATCTGGAAGCGCCGGTACTCGGAACGCGCCGGACTCCCATTCTCGAACACAACCATGCTCGCTACTATAGTCGTCCCCTGCGCGTTGGAGATGTCGAAGCACTCGACTCGCTGCGGCTTGGCTGGGAGGCCCAGGGCCTTCTGCAGCTCGGTAAGCGCGCCGGTCCGCTTCTGCTCGTCGCTGAGCCACTTGAAGCGCTCCTGCTCCAGTCCTTCCTTTGCGTTCTGGATCGCCATATCGAGGAGTGCTTTCTTCTCACCGCGCTTCGGGACGTGTATCTCGACGGTGGAACCGCGCTTCGCCTCAAGCAGCTCCTTTACGGGCTCCGGGTCCGGCAGCTCGTGCTGCACGAGGAGCAGCTTTGGGATGGTCGCGGCGTTGGCGTAGAACTGCTCCACGAAGCTCTGCTCGATGGCCTGGGGCGACTCACCCTCCGCGTTCTTCATGACGTAGTGCTCGTGGCCCAGCAGTTTCCCCTGCCGCACGAAGAGCACCTCCGCGCACGCCTCCTCCTGCTCCGTGGCGAGCGCGACGACGTCCATATCCAGTGCCTGGGGCAGCACCACCTTCTGCCGCTGAAGCACCCCTGTCAGGTCGTTGAGGCGGTCGCGCAGGTAGGCGGCTTTCTCGAAGCGCAGGTCCTCCGCGGCTTCCTCCATCTGTCGCTTCATCTTGCCGATGAGCTGCTCGTGCTTGCCTTCGAGGAAGAGCAGCACCTCCTGCACGGCAGCGCGGTACTCCTCGGGGTCTGCCTTGCTCGCGCACGCGCCCATACATCGGTGTAGATAGTATTGCAGGCACGGCCTGTCCTGCTTCCCAAGTATCAGGTCGTCCTTGCTGCATAGAGGGAATAGACGTTCGATGAGGGTGAGCGTCCGGGCGACCGAGCCACCGGCGGAGTAGGGGCCGAAGTAGCGGCTCCCGTCGTCCTCGAGCTGCCGAGTCCGCAACACCCGCGGGTACTTCTCCCGCACCGTCACCTTGATGAACGGCAGGTTCTTGTCGTCCTTGAAGATGACATTGTACTTCGGACGGTATCGCTTGATGAGCGTGGTCTCGAGGATGAGCGCTTCGTGCTCCGTGTCTGTGACGATGTAGTCGAAGTCGGCTATCTGCGAGACGAGCTGCATGGTCTTGGCGTGGAGCCGTTTGTTCGTGAAATACGAGCGCACTCGATTCTTCAGCACTTTCGCCTTGCCGACGTAGATGACCTTGCCGTTGGCGTCGTAGTACCGATACACGCCCGGTTTCTCGGGCAGTCCCTGCAGGCGGGTCCTGATAGCTTCTCTGGTTGTGTTGGCCTGGGTCAATGTGAGGCATCCTGTAGTGATATGGCACTGAGAACGGTGTATGAGTACGCTCAGGATTGAGTCCTCAGCACCCCAATTTTACCACAGCCTTCCGAGGGCTCCGGCGGCTGTTTGATATAATTGGGTTGGCTTATAAACAGGGAGGTAACTCTTTTGGTAATGCGATTCCTGCGCGGCAAGCAGGACCCGAAGGAGCGAGATCAGAAGCTCGATGAGGGTCTGCAGAAGAGCCGCTCGGGCCTTTTCGGCCAGATGTCCGCGCTTTTCGACCGCGAGGAGATTACGGACGAGACATGGGAGGAGCTCGAGGAGCTTCTCGTCGCGTCGGATGTGGGAGTGGAGACGACATTCACGCTCGTCGAGTCCTTGCAGGACCGGGTGGATAGTGGCGAGCTGCGAAGGCCGTCCCACGTACGCGAGACGCTGAAGCAGGAGCTCCGGGGCATCCTCGAGTCCGTCCCGCCCAGGAACGGGGCGGCCACGGGAGAAGGTTTACTCGTGACGCTCGTCGTCGGCGTCAACGGCGTCGGCAAGACCACGACCATCGCGAAGATGGCCAACAGGCTGAAGGCGGATGGGGCGCAGGTGGTCATTGGCGCGGCGGACACCTTCCGCGCAGCGGCTATTGACCAGCTCGAGGTCTGGGGCCAGCGGGCGGGTGTGCCGGTGATAGCGGGCGCTCCGAATTCTGACCCCGCTTCCGTGGTCCATGACGCCCTCGCAGCGGCGAGAACCAGGCGCGCAGACGTGCTGCTCGTGGACACTGCCGGCAGGCTTCACACGAAGTACAACCTCATGGAGGAGCTACGCAAGATAGAGCGCGTCGTCTCCAAGGGGGGAAGTAAGGTGGAGAATCTGTTGGTGCTCGACGCGACCACCGGGCAGAACGGCCTGCTGCAGGCGAGGCAGTTCGCCAAGACGGTGTCGCTCGACGGTGTGGTGATCTCCAAGATGGATGGCACCTCCAAGGGCGGTATCGTCTTCGCTGTAGTCAAGGAGCTAGGCGTCCCCATCAGATACGTGGCGACCGGAGAGAAGATTGGGGACCTGGCGGAGTTCGACTCCCAGGCGTTTGTTGATGCCCTGTGGAGCTGACAGAGCAACCAATATGGCGCATCCCCTCGTAGGGGCAGGTCCCCGTGCCTGCCCCTTTTGCATACCCTGTAACTCTGTGTCGGCGGTGCGTTGTGAAAAACATGTGGAGCGGTGCGGTTCATCGCGCCCCTATAGTGAATACAAATTAGTACAGGAGCAAACGAATGTTTGAGAGCTTGACAGACCGCATGCAGGGCACCTTCAAGAAGCTCAACTCAAAGGGCCGCATCGCCGAGAACGACGTGGACCTGGCGTTGCGAGAGGTCCGCATCTCCCTGATGGAGGCTGACGTTAACCTGAAGGTGGCGAAGCAGTTCGTCAACGGCGTGAAGGCGAAGGTGGAGGATGCTCACGCGCTGGAGTCTCTTAACCCCACGCAGCAGATCATCCAGGTCGTCAACGAGGAGATGGTGGAACTGCTTGGCAGCGAGGAGGCGAAGCTGCAGACCGCCCCTGCCCCCCCAACGGTCCTGATGATGGTTGGGCTGCAGGGCTCCGGTAAGACGACTCACTCCGCGAAGCTCGCGTTACTGCTGAGGCGACAGGGCGGCAAGCCGATGCTCGTTGCAGCCGACGTGTATCGCCCTGCAGCTGTCAAGCAGCTGGAGACGCTCGGCGGCAACCTCAAGATACCCGTACACAGCGAGGGCACACAGGTAGCGCCAGAGCGCATCGCCGCAAACGCGGTCGCCGAGGCCCGCGCTAACGGCTACACCCACGTCATCCTGGACACCGCCGGTCGCCTCAGCATAGACGAGGCGATGATGCAGGAGCTCGAGCGCGTCAAGGAGGCGACAAACCCGACCGAAACCCTGCTCGTTGCGGACGCGATGACGGGTCAGGAGGCCGTGCGCGTGGCGCAGCAGTTCCACGAGCGCCTGGGGGTCACTGGCCTCATCATGAGCAAGATGGACGGCGACGCGCGTGGCGGCGCAGCGCTCTCGATTCGCTCTGTCACTGGTGTGCCTATCAAGTTTATAGGCACCGGCGAGCGGCCGGAGGCGCTGGAGCCGTTCATGCCGGACCGCATGGCCTCACGAATCCTCGGCCTGGGCGACATGCTCTCGCTCATCGAGCGCGCGCAGGCGGCGTTTGACGAGCGGCAGGCTGCGGAACTGGAGCAAAAGATGCGGACGGCGACGTTCACGCTTGAGGACTTCTACACCCAGCTGCAAACTATCAAGAGCATGGGGCCGCTGAGTCAGCTGCTGGACATGATCCCTGGCATGGGTAGCGCGATGCGGAACCAGGACGTGCAGGTGGACGAGCGCGAGATGAAGCGCATTGAGGCCATCATCCAGAGTATGACTCCGGACGAGCGCCAGCACCCGGAGATACTCAAGAATGGCCGACGCCGCAAGCGTGTCGCCGCGGGCAGCGGCACCTCCGTCGCGGACGTGAACGCGCTGTTGAGCCAGTTCAACCAGATGCAGAAAATGATGAAGCAGCTGACGGCGGGCGGTAGCCGCGGTAAGCTGCCCCGCATCCCTGGTCTGTTCAGCTAGAAGACGTGTTGATTTACCGCGAAGCACGCGGAGGACGCAGGGAGCATTGGAGGCGGATATACCCAACTGAATGCGCTGATATAACCGCCGGAGAACTGGCAGCACTTTGGTAAGCGAACCAGCCCGTTTGATATAATCTACCCTACGAACCTTTCTGCCGGGCGCGACTGAGACAGCCCGGTAAACCCGTAGGAAGGAGATATGACCTTGCGCGATTACGAACTTATGGTGGTGATGCATCCGACGATTGCGGACGAGCAGATGCCGGATGCGCTGGACCGGATAGCGGGCTACATCATGACCCGTGGCGGCACTATCCAGGAAGCTCAGATGGAAGCGCCCTGGGGACGCCGCAGACTCGCCTACCCCATCAACGACCAGACGGAGGGCTTCTACACGCTCTTCAGGTTTCAGCTCGATCCCGCTCAGTCTGCCGAGGTAGATCGGGAGCTCAAGTTCAACGAGGACGTTCTGCGCTTCCTCATCGTTCGGCCGGAGACGCAACCCCGGCCACAGACCCAGCCGGAGCCGGAAGCAGTTGATGCTGCGCCGGAGAGTGCCACAGCCGAGGTGTAAACATTGTCCAAGGACCTGAACAGAGTTATGCTGATTGGCCGTCTTGGAACGGACCCAGAGATGAGGTACACACCAAACGGCATAGCTGTCACTAGCTTTCGCATGGCCGTGAATCGCCGCGCGCGACGCGGTGACGAGAGCGAGTCACGCGACGAGACGGACTGGTTCACTGTTGTCGCCTGGCGTGAGTTGGGCGAAATCTGCAATACGTATCTCAAGAAGGCTTCGAGAGTGTATATCGAAGGTCGCTTGCAGACGAGGAGCTGGGAGGACCAGAGCGGTCAGAAGCGCAGCGTGACGGAGATCGTCGCCAACGACATGATCATGCTCGACAGCCGCCGCGCCGCGCAGGATCGCTCCGATTCAGGCGACCTGGGCGGTGAGTCCGCTGATGAGCTCGAAGACATACCATTCTAATGCGGCTTGCCGGGCGGCAGCCGTACATTCGTACAGAGGAGTAAACGTACATGAGTTTTGAGAATCGAGGACCGGGGCCTCGGGAGCAGGGCGCCGGTGGCGCGGGTCAGGACCGACGCCCGAGGCGTCCGGGTGGACGTTACGTTCCGCGCCGTAAGGTGTGCCTGTTCTGCGTGGACAAGGTGGGGCATGTGGATTACAAGGACATCGGCAGGCTCGGGCGTTACGTGTCCGACCGAGGCAAGATCGAGTCACGCCGGAAGATGGGCACATGCGCCAAGCACCAGCGTTCCCTCGCTGTCGCGCTCAAGCGGGCCCGGCATCTGGCGCTTCTACCGTATACCGCGGGCCACATCCGCCCGTAAAGGGCGTACGTCGCGCACACGCTATACTTGGTGAGGGGCTCGGGTTGCGTGACCCGGCCCCTCACTCTTTATCGTTTGCGCCTACGTTGAGATGTAGCAAAGAGGTATTGAATGTCGCAGCAGCGCTCCCGTACTCCCAACGTTCCCGTTGGTGGTAGAACCGTCACCAGGAGAGCAGCAAGCCGCCGCGCGCGAGAGGCGAGGCGCCAGAGGATAGCCATCGGCGCCGCCGTCGGTGCAATGCTGCTCGTGGCGCTCATCATCGGTCTCCCCTTACTCAAGCGCACCCTGTGGGACCCGAGCCGCACTCTGGCCGTGGTCGGCGAGCAGCGGCTAACGCGCGCCGACTACGACAAGCAGCAGAGGTTGAACAATATCCTCGGCAGCGACCCTGGCGTGCTAGCTCAGACTTTCGAGCTCTACAGGCAAGACCCCGACCAGTTCCGGGAGTCGATTGCGAGTGCGGTAGACACAGCCGATGAGTCGGGTGCTGCTGGGGTGACGGCTGCAAGCCTCGATCCGATGATAGACGACGCAGTGCTCGTGCAATCCGCTGGGCAGGCGGGAGCGGACCTTTCCGAGGAGAAGGTGGACCAGAAGCTGATGTCGTATCTGTACCCCGCTGGCGCTCCAAAAGAGCCCGCGGCAGGAGCAACCCCGACTGCGGGACCAACCGTCGCTCCCACCGCTGCCCCTGCCGCGGGCGGTACCGCGCCCGCCGTCACGCCTACAGCCGGACCTCCTTCCGACCAGCAGGTAGAGGGTTTCTTCGACACGCTTGACGACAGTCTGGGGATCTCCAGAGAGGACTACGAGCGGCTGGCGGTCGAGCCGGCGATGGTGCGCGAGCAGTATCTGGCGAAGAACAAGCCGAAGGCTGCGCCCCAGGTACATGTGCGGCACATCCTCGTAAGCGACCGGCAGGCCGCGGAGAAGGTGTTGCAGGACCTCAAAAAGGGCGTCAGGTTCGAGGTTCTCGCACGCGAGCGCTCTCAGGATACGAGTAATGCTTCCAAAGGGGGAGACCTCGGCTGGGCGCCGCGAGAGGCATACGTTGCCCCCTTCGCCGATGCCGCTTTCAAGCTAACGAAGCCGGGGCAGCTCAGTCCGCCTGTGCAGACGACCTTCGGCTGGCACATCATCCAGCTGCTCGAGCGCGACGACAACCGACCGCTTAATGAGCAGCAGCAGGATCAGATAGCGCAGAGCAAGCTTCAGAGTTTCATCAAGCAGCAACGCGAGCGGCTGCAGCGGGAGGGCCAACTGGACATAGCGATACCCCCGACGCCGGTTCCCACAGCTGTCCCGACCGGTACCCCGGAGCCCGTAGGCTAGGAGCTCGCTTTCGGCATCGTTTGTGCGAACGCGTCGAGTGTTGCCCGTTTCCAAGGCGGGGAAGGAGACTACCTGGATGAAGACCGGCAAGTACGCCTATCACTGCGGCGAGATAGTGCCGATTGAGCAGGCGCAAGTTCCTATTACGAACCACGCTCTCAACTACGGCACAGGCTGCTTCGAGGGTATACGGGCTTACTGGAGCGAGGATGAGCGTCAGCTCTTTGTCTTCCGGCTGCCCGAGCACTACGAGCGGCTGGCAGCCTCCGCGCACATCCTGATGATGCAACTGCCGTTCCCGCTCGCGGAGATGTGCGAGCTGACGACGGAACTGCTCAGGCGCAACGAGCACTCGACCGACACGTATCTGCGTCCACTCATGTACAAGTCGGCGCGCATCATCGGTGTGCGGCTCCACGACCTTGAGGAGCAGTTCTCGCTCTTCACCGCGCCATTCGGGCAGTACATCGAGACGGAGGGCGCCGCACGGCTTCGTACCTCGTCCTGGCGCAGGGTTGAGGACACTTCGATACCGGCGCGGGCGAAGATTACCGGGTCGTACGTCAACGCGGCGTTCTCCAAGAGTGAGGCTATGCTCGACGGCTACGACGAGGCGCTGGTGCTTACGGAGGACGGTCACGTCGCGGAGGGCAGCGCGGAGAACCTGTTCGCCGTCATCGGTGGCAAGCTGGTAACGCCACCTGTAAGTGATAACATCCTCGCGGGCATCACGCGGTCCACGCTTATCCAGCTCGCCTCCGAAGTTCTCGGCGTGCCAACCGTGGAGCGGAGCCTGGACCGGACGGAGCTCTACGTTGCTCAGGAGGTGTTCCTGTGCGGTACAGGCGCCGAGGTGGTCCCCGTAGGTGAGATAGATCGGCGCAGAGTCGGCACGGGTCAGGAAGGTGAGCTGACACGCGAGTTGCGGGAGACGTACAGCCGGGTTGTGCGCGGCCGCGACCCTCGTTACTCCGACTGGCTTACGCCGGTCTACAGCTCCGAGCATCCCGCCCCGGAAGCGGAAGAGAGTCTTGCGCTGTCCGCAACCCCGGCCTAACTTACGGAGGTGGCAAGATGAGCAATGTCAACTCTGAGGACACGGGTGGCGCTCCTGCAGAAGCAGGAGGCGCGACAGGCGGGGGCGGCACGAGGGTGGTGCAGCAGCGCGAGGAGGTTACCGGGCGAGGCGGCTGGCGGATAGTGGGGACGTTGGTAGGCACGGTCTTCCTGCTCCTGGCCCCAATCTGGATAGTGGCCGAGATTCTGCGTGTCACGGCTGTGGTTGGTGACTCCGGCATCCGCTGGCTGTATGCGTCGGTTCTCGTGATAGCGGTATTTGGCGGGCTCTGGTTTCTCTTTCAGATACTACGGCGCAGTACGGGGAGCGCGGATTAATTCGCGCTGGGGTGTGGAGCGGCACGAATCCGGCGTTCATATACCTTTAGATCCTGTGTTGCATATCGAAACGAATTATCGAGGCGCGAGTGCCGACGATGGCTAAGCCGCAGAGCGTTATAGACATTGGCTCAAACACCATACACTTGCTGGTTGGGCGCGTGCGTGATGGCGCGGTGCTGCCAATCAATAGCGAGCGCCTCAGCGCGCGGCTCGGCACAGGTGTGGACAAAACGGGCAGGATCGAAGAGGCGCGCCTGCGCGTGGCGCTCGAGACGGTCGAGCTATTCGTCCGTGTCGCCGCCCTCTACGGAGCTCCCTCGCCGGTGATCGTGGCTACGAGCGCCGTGAGAGATGCGGAGAATGGCGCGGACCTAGTCGGGGCCATACGCGCGCTCACGGAGCTCGATGTCCGTCTGCTGTCGGGTGAGGAAGAGGCCTCGCTCGGCTTTAAGGGCGCGATGTCCGCGGTCGGAACGTCCGGTCGCGGCCCGGTAATGGTGGTGGACCTGGGTGGCGGATCGGGGCAGCTCGTGGTCGGAGATGGCAGCGCTCGCCGGCCAAAGCTGGAGATATCCTTGCCGTTGGGCACGAACCGTATCACGGAGCGTTACCTGGCCCATGACCCGCCGAAGCTCAAGGAGCTGGAAGCCGCAAAAGCCGGGGTGGGCGAGATGTTGCCTGCATGGCGCCTGCCGCCTCAGACCGAGGTGGTAGCTGTTGGAGGCTCGGCGCGCGCACTGTACAGTCTACGTAGTCAGGAGTTTACGGCAGAGCAGCTCGACGCTGTGATGAGAGAGATGGTACGTCAGCCCTCGAGCGTTCTGGCTCGAGAGCATGGCCTGAACCCAGTGCGGGCGCGAGTGCTTCCCGCGGCAGCCGTGACGCTTGCAGCCATACTCGAGCGCTATACTTTGCCCAGGCTCTGCATGGCGCGGGGAGGTCTGCGGGAGGGCGTGTTGCTGACGCTTGCGGATGGAGGGAAGGTATAAGTGGCTACCGCGACCGCACTTGATCTTACTGATCCAAAGCTGTATATAAACAGGCAACTCTCCTGGCTGGATTTCAATGAGAGGGTGTTGGCTCAGGCCAGGGAGAGTCGCCATCCCCTGCTGGAACGAATCCGATTTATCTCTATCTCAGAGACAAATCTGGACGAGTTCTTCATGATCCGCGTCGCGGGGCTGCAGAAACAGATCGCCACGGAGCGGCCCAACCAGGTGCCGGACGGCATGACCCCGGAGGAGCAGCTCTCGGAGATACGCTGGCGCGTGGAGCGGTTTTTCGGAGAGCAGCGCCGTATACTGCGCGAGGAACTGCTTCCGGAGCTGGAGGCCGCAGGCATTCACCTCGTGCAGTATGGTGACCTGGACCACGAGGAACGCGAGGATCTATGCAGCCAGCTGGGGGCTGAGATCCTGCCGATCCTCACCCCGCTAGCGATTGACACCGCGCATCCGTTCCCACACATCTCGAATCTCTCACTCAATCTCCTCGTCGTTATCCGCGACGACGGCCGTGAGGTGCTGGCACGAGTCAAGGTGCCGAACAATCTGCCTCGCTTCCTGCCCGTGAACGGTGGCGCCGATGCGTTACCCGCTCCCGGCCAGCACCATCCCGTGCGGCTCGTACGCATCGAGGAGGTCATCGCCGCTAACCTCGATGAACTCTTTCCGGGACACGAGGTGGAACAGAGCTACGTTTTCCAGGTGACGCGGGACGCCGACCTTGACATCCAAGAGGATGAAGCGGCCGATCTCCTGCAGGCAATAGAAGACGAGCTGGATCAGCGTCGGTTTGGCGAGAGTGTGCGGCTGGTCGTGACGGCGGACATGCCCGAGCGGATGCGGACGTGGCTGGCGGGTCATCTGGGCGTCGGCCGGGGCAGCATCTACGCGGTACCGGAGCCGATAGGTCTGGCTCAACTGAACGAGCTGACGCACCTCGACCGTCCCGACCTCCTCTATCCACCTCTGACGCCGAGGCTACCACAGGAGTCCGCGACTGACAAAGCGGGCATACTCTCCCAGATTGCTCAGGGAGACATGCTGCTGTATCACCCGTACGACTCCTTCGTGCCGGTCGTTGATTTTGTCCGCACCGCACTGGATCCAGAGGTGCTCGCGGTGAAGCAGACGCTGTACCGGGTCGGGTCCAACTCGCCCGTCGTAGAGGCTCTGCTCGATGCGCGCGACGAAGACACGCAGGTAGCGGTCCTTGTGGAGCTGAAAGCACGCTTCGATGAGGAGCCGAACATAGTATGGGCGCGACAGTTGGAGGCGAAGGGCGTTCATGTGTCCTACGGTGTAGTCGGACTCAAGACGCACGCGAAGCTGTGCATGGTGGTGCGCCGCGAGGAGGCAGGTCTGCACAGGTACGCGCACCTGGGTACGGGTAACTACAACCCGAGCAGTGCGAGGGTGTACACGGACTTCTCATACTTTACCGACGACCCCGCGATTATGGAAGATGTCTCGGATCTGTTCAACTACCTTACCGGATACTCCAGGCAGGAAGAGTACGGCAAGCTCCTGGTCGCGCCCGTTACTCTGCGCAAGCAGCTGCTGAAACTGATACAGGAACAGCGGGACCTCGCCGTCTCCGGGCTGCCAGCGCGCATCACGTTCAAGCTCAACCATCTCACGGACCAGCGAATAATTACTGCTCTGTACGGGGCATCCCAGGCGGGCGTGCCGGTAGACCTCATCGTAAGGACTACGTGCTGCCTGCTTCCTGGCGTGCCTGGTGTGAGCGAGAACATTCGGGTAGTTACGCTAGTTGGCCGGTTCCTGGAGCACGCGCGGGTCTACTCGTTCGGGGAGGGTGATGGGAACCGCGTCTATCTGGGGAGCGCGGACCTGATGGAGCGCAACCTGGACGGCAGGGTCGAAACTCTGTTCCCGCTGCGGGAGGAGCACCACCGCCAGAGGGTGCGCCGCATCATGGACCTTCAGCTTGCGGATACGGTTAATGCGTGGGAGTTAGGGCGTGACGGGTGCTATACGCGAATCACCCCTGCAGAGGGCGAGGAGCCGCTGGACAGCCAGGCGCTCCTGCTTCGGGAAGCGTCGGGCAAGAGGGTGTCGAAGCCAACGCGAGCCTGAGCACGGTGGGGACGTGCGTTCTCAAGTGCGTTTAGAATGATAACCGCATGGTCTTCAGTCCGAAGTCCTATCGCAGTCACAGTCTACCGCTTGGGGTAGACTGTGACTCCCGCGGCGGTGATGTCGAACGGATGCAGGCCGCCCAGAGGGTCTGCGCCACGCATCTTTATCACGCGCAGCCACCTCGACTCCCTCCAGCCATCCAGCGGCGCCTCCAGCTCCAGTACCGTGTCTCCGATGGTTCTCTCCGCCGCCGCCGCTTCGCCCCAGCAGTGATCCTGGATGAGTATCCCCGTACAGCCGAGCATATACAGCGCCGTGCCCAGCTTGTGCAGGAATCGGTGAACCGCCCGTGAGTCTCCGGCAAGCGAATGGATGCTGGAGAGCGAGTCAATGATCAAGAGATCCACGCCCTCCCGCGTCACGCACCGCCGAATCTCGCCTAGCGTGGCCTCAAGCCCATCGCGAGAGACGAGTTGCTGGATGCTATGCAGCTGTATCCGGTTGCCCAAAGCCTGCGGGTCGAAGTATCGCAAGCCTTCGAGGTACCCCGCTAGCTTCGCGCCACCGTCCGCAACCCCGGTAAGCACGAGGGAGTGTCCACCCCGTCCCACTGTATGAAAGGCGACTTGCATGGCGAGCACTGTCTTG
>JADDPP010000304.1 GCA_016781845.1 Rubrobacter sp. | reverse complement strand
GGCTACAGGACAGAGCAGCATCTAGTCAGGACCGTAGCGCATGCCCAAGAATGACCGCACCGCCCGGCTCCTGCGCGTGCAGTACCTGCTGTACCAGCATCCGTGGGGGCTGACGCCGGAGCAGCTGGCGAGGCTGTGCAGCGTCTCGACCCGCACGGCGTACCGTGACCTGAGGGCGCTCGACAGAGACGGGGGCGTGCCGCTGTGGCAGGAAGAGGGACGCTACGGCATAGTCCAGGGCTACTTCCTGCCGCCGGTCAGGTTCTCGCTTCTGGAGGCTACTGCGCTCTTCCTGTCGTCGAGGCTTGCGCAGAGACACAGCGACGAGCGGAACCGCGCGCTGGAGACGGCCTGGACGAAGCTGGGAGCGGTGTTGCCATCCCCGGTGGGAAGGCACGTGGCCGCCACGGTCACAGCCATGTCGAGCAAGCCTGTGGACGAGGAGTTCAGCCGGGTATCCGAGATACTCATCGCTGCGTGGTCTGAGCAGCGGCGGGTCCGCATCTGGTATCCAGTGTCTGGTGGGAAGGAGGCTCAGGAGCGACTGATCGAGCCGTACTTCCTGCAGCCGTCGGGCATAAGCCACTCCCTCTACGTCATCGCGCACGACGCGGGCGCCGGGGCGATGCGCACCTTCAAGGTAGAGCGCATCAGGGAGATCGAGCTTACACGCGAGGGCTTCGAGGTGCCGGAGGAGTTCGACGCCGATGCCTACCTGCGCTCAAGCTGGTCAGTGTGGAACGAGGAACCGGTGGACGTGTTGCTGCGCTTCAGCCCCTCGGTGGCTGCCGTTGTCGGTGAGGCATCGTGGCACCCGTCGCAGACGACAGAGCCGCAAGGGGATGGCTCACTGATATGGCGCGCGCGAGTGTCGGGCACGGTCGAGATAGCGCCGTGGATACGCTCGTGGGGTCCCGATGTGGAAGTTCTGGCGCCCACCGAGCTGCGGGAGCGTATCGCGGAGGAGAGCCCGACGACAAGCCGCCATCTACGGACAAGGGACATCCTGGAGGCATAGAACGTAGGAGTTGGGAGTGGGGCTATGATGAACGACTTCGTACCGTACGGCGAGAGGTTTGAGCAGGCTCTGGTATACGCCGCACAGCTGCACCAGGGACAGAAGCGCAAGGGCACACAAATCCCTTACATCACCCACCTGCTCGCGGTGGCGGCAATCGTCGGGGAGAACGGCGGCACAGAGGATGAGGTGATCGCGGCCCTTCTGCACGACGCGGCCGAGGACCAGGGTGGCGAGGATCGGCTGGTGGCGATCCGGGCGCGGTTTGGGCACGCCGTCGCGGAGATAGTGGTCGGCTGCACCGACACCTTCGCAAATCCCAAGCCTGCCTGGCCGAAGCGCAAGAAACAGTACATCGAGCACCTGGCATCCGCCCCTCCATCTGTGCTGCTCGTCTCCGCTGCGGACAAGCTGCACAACGCCCGCACCATCGTGTCCGACCTCCGCGTGCTGGGTCCCAGCCTCTGGGGACGCTTCAACGGCGGCAAGGAGGGGACGCTATGGTACTATCGTGCCCTCTCCAACGAGTTCTCCAACATAGGACACCTGCCAGTCGTAGCAGAGCTGCACCGGGTAGTGACTGAGATGGAGCGTCTCGCCGAGGATACCGCTCCCCATGCCGAACAGGAGGAGACGACCGCTCCGTCCGCATAGCTGTTGAAGTCAGCAGCGTACTGAAGTGACCGACCCTCGGTTCACGTCGGAACAGTGGTCGGCTGCGACAGACGAGCTGTCATTGCCCTGCACGACGATCGAGGCCAGCGTACTGACGGTGCACAGGCGGTATCTGAAAGGGGAGAGCGCGTGAGTCAGGTGTTGCTGGAGAGGCTTGGAGGGTTGTGGGTCGGCGAGGGGGTATCGCACGGCGCTGTGACCATCTTTCCGCTCACCGGAGGGCGGCAGGGCAAGCTCAACTACTCCCTGCTGGACGAGGCGGTCGGGAACGGAGGGCTGGAGGTCCGGGAGCTGGAGTCCGCGAGCGTCGGGCAGTTGCTCGCCGTCAACAAGGGTTCGTTGCCTGTCCTGCTGCTCGATGGAGAGGAACTGGTGGGCGGTAAGCAGAATCGGACGGTGAACAGCTCCGTACTCGTACCGTCCGGCCAGACCGTCCTGCCGGTCAGCTGCGTCGAGCAGGGCCGGTGGCACAACCTGACACCGACGTTCTCATCGAGCGAGGCGAGCTATCCGAGCCTGAGGGCGGCCCGTACCCGGCAGGTGCGAGACTCCTTGCGGGCGCGCGGCGTGCACGAGTCCGACCAGGGTGGGGTGTGGGCAAGCGTGCAGGCCCGTCAGGTGGCCGCTTCGGTGGCGTCGCACACCGGGGCCATGGCTCATATCTACAGCGAGCGGCGCGACACGCTCCAGGCGTACGAGCGAGCGCTGCCGTATCGGGACGGGGCGATAGGACTGATAGCGGCGGTCGGGGGAAAGATAACCTCGATGGATGTGTTCGACTCGCCCCTCGTGATGGAGAAGTTGTGGGCCAAGCTGATACGCGCGTGCGCCGTGGACGCCCTCTCGCTGCCCCCCGGCAATCCGGTTGAGAAGGAGCGAGCGGTGCGAATGCTCAACCGCGCGCGCTACGCGAAGTTCGAGTGGTTCCGCACGCCAGGGCTTGGGGAGGACGTGCGGGTGAGTGGTAACGGAGTTGTTGGCGCGGCCCTGCTGCACGACGGCGTAGTCGTCCACTCGGCGCTCTTCCGGCAGCACTGAGGCGAGCGGGCTGGACAAGGGGGGCGGCGCTTCGCGTGATCTAGTCCCCCCGCTTCGGAGGGCATGTTGACCGAGACCGCGCGTACCGTCACGGAGAACTCGCATACGCACGAGTTGCACAAAGCCGACTTCGAGGAGTAGGGGCAGGACAAGTTCAAAGTCAGCACGGGAAATCTACGCCCCCGCTTCTGGCAACCGTACAACCGTCATAACAGGACGCGTAGAGACGTTGCGCGCAACGTCTGCGTACCGTCTGCATATCCTGGCCACCCCACCAACAGCGACGTCGAAAACGCCCTTAGCTCTGGTCGCTGGCGATTGTGCTGTCAGCAGCCGTTGTGTTACCGTTGACTCTCAAGAGCCGGCGCTGTCAGGAGCAGGAAAAGTGAGTGATCCCACGGACTTCCGAGTTCTCTTCTACACGCATAACCACTGAAGCCCGTGCCGTGTGGTGAAAGAGTTTCTTTCCGAACGAGGTATAGAGTACGAACTGCGCGACGTGGTGAACGACCCCGACGCGCTCGCCGAGTTCCTGAGACTCGACACGCCCTTGCCGCCCGTGGTGGTGTACCGGGGACGCTGGGTAGCGGGGTACGACCCAGACCGCCTCGACGAGCTGCTCGCGGATCTCCCCGCCTGACCACTTCCTCTTCACAGAGAGCGTATCGGCTCCGCTACGCATGGTCGAGCTGTTGGAGGAGCGCCCGTAGATCGTTCCAGCCGTACGCTACCTCCTGCATCGTGACGCCGCCAAGCTCAAACTCCTGCGTCCGCACGTACTGCCCTCCGATCCGCTCGTAGAACCTCCGAGCCGAGTGGTTCTCCGCAAACACCCACAACAGCATCGAGCGCATCCCCGCTCGCTCCAGCCCTTCAACGAGGCGCCGGACGAGCAGTCGGCCCAGCCCCTCGCCCTGGTGCTCCTCCAGGACATATATCGCGTATAGCTCGGCCTCGTGCTCCGGGTCATCGCTTTGCCCACGGCCTCCCGAGATGAACGCGACTACCTGTCCGTCCGCGTCCTGCCCGACATAAGTGTGGCTCCCGCCCTCCGCATCGCTTAGCGCCCTCGACCACATCCGCGCCCGCTCTTCGTATGAGAGCGCCGCCAGGAAGTCGTCCGCCACTATGCCCCGGTACGCGGTGCGCCACGTATCCACCTGAACCCGCGCAATTGCGGGCGCATCCGCTGGGGTTGCCTGCCGAACCATCAGCCGCACGTCCATTCCCATACCCGCTTACGAGTCGCTGCTCCGCGAGCCCTGCCTGATTCAACTCCACTCAGTTCCGTTCCTGGAGAGGATGGCAGCAGTGCAGTATATCACCACATCTCAAATCCTTTGTTGTAGCGGCATCCAGATGCGATAATGCATTCCTGCACGTTAGGTGGCGAGTTACTCGGTTGGGCATGGAGGAGGCGCGGAGATGACGGTGCGGGTGCTCTGGCGGATGGTCGCCGCGAACGTGCAGATGACGCTGGAGTACCGCGGGGCGTTCGTGGTGTACATGCTCAGCACGGTGCTCGCCCCGGTGATCTCCCTGCTCGTCTGGCTCACGGTGAGCGAGCAGGGCGTGGGGCTGCCGTTCAGCCGCGGCCAGCTCGTCACATACTACCTGCTGCTCAGCGTCGTCTCGATGCTGACAGCCACATGGCTCGGCGACTACCTTGCCCAGCGAATACGCACGGGCAAGATCTCGCCCTGGCTACTGATACCGGCTCCGTACATCCTCAGGGACGCCGGTAACAACATAGGGGAAAAGATCATCAAGCTGCCCCTGCTGCTGCCGATGGTCGCGGTCGTTGCCCTGCTCTTCCGCGACGACGTGCGTCTGCCAACTGCCCCCTCGGCGTGGCTGCTCTTCGTAGTTTGCCTGCCTATGACCGCGGCGGTCGCGTTCCTGCTCGATTTCGTGATAGGCTCACTCGCGTTCTGGATACAGGACGTGAACGGACTCATCCGCCTCAAGACGCTCGTCGGGGCGTTCTTCGCCGGCCAGTTTGTCCCACTCGCCTTCTTTCCGCCTGCGCTCTCACCACTGCTGGAGGTGCAGCCGTTCCGCTACACCCTATCGTTTCCGCTGGAAGTGCTCACCGGTGGCCTCTCG
>JADDPP010000214.1 GCA_016781845.1 Rubrobacter sp. | reverse complement strand
TCTCATAATACCTGGATCAGTTTTCTGGGGTCACGCCATTTGTATTACTGTCTAAGGTGGGACACCCACTACAGTCGCAAAGCTCACCTTTGGGTGTGTCACATCCTGGGGTGGGGGGCGGCCTCGCTGAGGCGTCAGCCGGACGTGCCTGAACGATCTCAGGCGGAGCGCGCCTGTCCGTCCTGCTGGCCTACGCGGGCGAGGAACTCCTCACCCAGGCTGGCGTACGCTTGCGCAGCCTTGGAGGCGCCGTGGTACTCGAAGATGCTCTGGCCGTAGCTGGGCGCCTCGCTTAGATAGACGCTGCGGGGAATCAGCGTGCGGAAGAGGATGCGCGGGTAGTGCTTCTGGACTTCCTCCACCACCTGCCGGGAGAGCCGCGTGCGGCTGTCAAACATCGTCATCACGATGCCGAACAGGTCGAGCTCGGTGTTGAGACGGGAGCGGACCATCCCCAGGGTGCCGGTCAGCTGTCCCAGCCCCTCAAGCGCCAGGTACTCGCACTGGATCGGCGCTACCAGCCCCTGAGCGGCTGAGAGCGCGTTCACGGTGAGCAGGCCGAGGCTGGGGGGGCAGTCGAGGACCACTAGGTCGTAACGGGGTTGCAGGGGGCGTAGAGCCTCCCTGAGACGATACTCCCGACGCTCCACTGGTACAAGCTCTACCTCGGCGGCAGCAAGCGCAGGGCCGGAGGGCACGACATCAAGTCCCACGCGGCGACTCAGAGCGACGGCTCCCTGCAGCGGCACACCGGCCACAAGCGTGTCGTACAGCGAGTGCTCGCCTGAGGTCACGCCTAGGCTGCTGCTTGCGTTGCCCTGAGGATCAAGGTCTATAAGCAACACCCGCTGCCCCGCCCCCGCGAGCCACGCCGCAAGGTTTACAGCGGTCGTGGTCTTACCCACCCCGCCCTTCTGGTTTGCAACCGCGAACACTCTTGCCATCGGCGCATTCTAGCAGCGCGCGGGGGACACTGGCAACGCTGCCCCGACCCGATCTTCGGAGAGTGGCCGCCCAGCTTGGCGGCGGGGCATCATGCGGGGATGTTTTGTGCCTGCCTAGTCCCGTGGCACCGCGCCGCGAATTACCCAAACCTCCACCGGGGAGTGCTCCAGGACGTACGGCACGGTGTCCCCGAGGGTACACATCCCGTGCTGTTGCTTGTACGGCAGGCCGAGCAGGATCAGATCACAGTCGCGCGCCACGGCCTCATCAACGATGGTCGGCCCCGCCGTTCGTGCCTGCAACAGCTCCGGCTCCAGCTTCACGCCAGCCGCGGCAGCCGCTGCAACCGCCCTATCGAGCACACCGTCCGCACGTAGTACCACGTCACTGTCCGGGGCCTCATCCACGGCCTGTGTCCACGGCATCTCTACCACGTGTACGGCGTACAACGGGCGCTTTGTGCCACGGGTCAGCATACATGCTGCTCTGATGACCGCGCTGTCAACCTCGTTATCCCCTATTGCTATCAGTACACCCTGCAGCTTGGTGCTGCGGGTGCCAGTCTCATCTCTCTTGAATACCTTCACTCTGTACCGTCACTCAGACTGCATTACTCGTGGCGCGCAAGCCGCTCTTCACAGTATAGAACGGCCTGCGTGCACACTCATATAAAGTACGCAACAACTCCATGTAGAGTTTCAAGGGCTATTCCCGGACCTACCGACACCTATGGTAACAGGGAATTTCCCTCCACTATGCGCCGGACATCGAAGAAGCTGATCACGATGAGGAACATGAGCAGCAACATCATGCCGACCGCGTGTACCACTGCCTCCTTCTGCGGCGCGACCTTCTTGCGGCGTATCGCCTCCAGCAGCACGAAGACGAGCCGCCCTCCGTCGAGCGCAGGCAGGGGAAGCATGTTCACGAAGAAGAGGTTCAGCGACAGGAACGCCGTCCATGTAAGCAAGCCGACGAACCGCGCTTGCTCGGCCACCGTGCTGGTCATCTGCGCGATGCCCACAGGGCCGGCAAGTCCTCCGACATCCGCCCTGCCCGTTATCAGGGCTGCGATGCCCGTGACAAACAACACCACGGTGTCGAACGTCTGCCGCGCCCCCACCCGCAACGCGGTGAGAGGGTCCTGGCGCTCATATATCACCTGCTCCGCCGAGGTCTGCACCCCAAGCGCGCCCTGTTCACGGGAGCGCTTCGAGCTGGGAGTCACCTGGAGGGTTATCTCCCTGCCGCCCCGCTCAACCACCACCGGCACCGGTCGGTCCAGCGCGGTCCCGACAGTTGTTCGAACATCCTCAGGTGTCTTAATTGGGACTCCCGCAATGCTCCGCAACTTGTCCCCCGGCTGAAGCTTTGCCGCCGCGGCGGGCGAGTCAGGCACGACGGACGAGATGACCGCGCCCCGGCCACCGACGGCAACTCCAACCGTCATAGCAAGCAACGCAAAGATGAGGAAGGCCAGCAGCACGTTCATCGCGGAGCCGGCGGACAGCACAATCGCCCGCTGCCACCACGGCTTCGCGCCGAACGCATACGGCTCGTTCGCGTTCTCGCCGTTCTCCCCATATATCCGGACGAATCCGCCCACGGGAATAGCGTTCAGACTGTACAGCACGCCGCCGCGCTTGATGCCGAAAAGCCTCGGCGGGAAGCCGAAGCCAAACTCGTCCACTCGGATGCCGAACATCCTAGCGGTGACGAAGTGCCCAAGCTCGTGCACGAAGACGAGCACCCCGAGCACGGGAACTATCCATAACCAACTCAACCAACCCAAGTCCACCAGTATCCCCTCTCAGGCACGCTCTGTCAGCGTGGTCGCCCTCGCGATGCCCGCCCACTCGCACACCCTCGCGCGGGTCTGCGTGTCAATCGCTCTAATAACGTCAAAGTCGGGGTCGGGCACGTTCTCGTGCGCCTCAAGCGCCTTCTCCACGAGCCTCGGTATGTCCATAAAGCCAATCTCGTCGCGCAGGAAGGCGGCCACCGCCTCCTCATCCGCAGCGGAAAGCACGGTAGGATATGTGCCCCCCTGTCTCCCCGCCTCCCACGCCAGGCGCAGGCAGGGGAATCGTTCCAGTTCCGGCGGCTGGAACCGCAGCTCGAGTGTCTGGCTCCAGTCCAGTCGAGGCAGCTCGGCGTATGGCAGGTGGTCCGGGTATCCGAGCGCATACTGGATCGGCACGCGCATGTCCGGAACTCCCAGCTGTGCCTTGGTCGAGCCGTCCTCGAACTCGACCATCGAGTGTACGATGCTCTGCGGATGTACCACGACCTCCAGCCGCTCGTACGGCATGTCGAAGAGCCAGTGCGCCTCGATTACCTCGAGTCCTTTGTTCATCAGCGTTGCGCTGTCTATGGTAACCTTCGCGCCCATGTTCCAGGTAGGATGCGCGAGCGCCTGGCGTGGCGTGACCTGCTCGAGGTCTTCCTTTGGAGTGTCGCGGAACGGCCCGCCTGAAGCGGTGAGGATCAGCTTTGAGATGTCGCGCGGGGCCATGAGGTGAGAGTCGGCCACGCCCTCGCCCTGGATGCACTGCCAGATCGCGGAGTGCTCGCTGTCCACGGGCCGCAGAACAGCACCCATCTTGCGCGCCTCGACGGCGATGATGCTGCCGGCCATTACGAGCGCTTCCTTGTTCGCAAGCGCGACCTGCTTACCTGCCCTGATCGCCGCGAGCGTCGGCTCCCAACCGGCAGCACCGGTAGTTGCGACGACCACAAGGTCCACCTCTGGGTCCGTCGCGAGCTCCACGAGCCCCTGCGGCCCCGAGAGCGCCCCTTGCATACGACCATCGCTAAGACAGATGCGAGTCACCCCAAACCGGTCCGCCTGCTCCCGAAGCAGCGTCTCGCTGCGGGCGGCGGCGAGCGCGACGGCCCGGAACCTCTCCGGATGCGCCGCGATAACGTCGAGTGTCTGGGTGCCTATGGAGCCAGTGCTGCCTAGCACTGCCACACGCACTGGCCTGGCGCCTGGACGCCTCATATCTGTCTTCATACGGCCCATTCTAGCCCCGGCTATATAACCCGTCAAATAGACGCGCGGTGTGCCCCCTGGGGTACCTCTCGGCAGTACATCCCCGGGCGACCTGCCGATTGATTTCGCCAGGCACGAGGTTCAAGTGGGGGAGGAGGCAGTCCGGCTCTCTCCCACCGCGTACCGCCTGCTGGAGGAACTGGTGAGATGCTTAGGGACCAGCCTGACCCACCGTGCGTTGCTCGACTCAGCGGGGTGAATATGCACGGCCGCGTTCACTCCTGTTCACCCCCTGTAACCCGAGTTGTTCTCCCCCATTTACCAGCCTGTTCACTTTCGCTGGGTTGAAATGCTGCAGAGGGGCATCGATGTGTACGGCATAGACCAACACTCCTACTTGATAGTCATCGGCGGTGGGGGGAATCAGGGCGAGGCTATAAGGGGGAGTCCCGACGCCTGTCGAGGCGCGGTGGAGTGCGAACCCAGTTCTCGACACTTCCTGAACCACTCATCCACGCCATGAGCATGCTTCTATCCGAGAATAAGATCACTACAGTTCCCCTCGCGACCTCCTACCGGGTGACGGATGTCACGTGAGGCGTATCAGAAGGCGAGAGAAGAAGTGCGTACAATCCACCAGTCCGTGCAGGTCACGTATCAGTACCCCGTCTGTTTCACAACCAACCTGTTTGCGCCAGACAATGATCTCCTGGCGGACGTCGTCTGCTCTCAGAGCATGAATATCCCAGCGAAGGTGCTGTGCGTCGTTGATGGCGCGGTCGCCCAGCATCATCCGAAGCTGCTCGCCTCCGTTGAGGCGTATTGCCTGAATCACCCCAGCTCGCTCACGCTCGTTTGCTCGCCCCTCGTAGTGAAGGGCGGCGAGAG
>JADDPP010000311.1 GCA_016781845.1 Rubrobacter sp. | reverse complement strand
GCGGCTACCTCCCCCAGTATCAAAACTTCTGAACACCGCTGTAGGTGGACCTGATAGACGCATCTACCTGGTGAGGGTAAAGGGAAACTTCAGGCCCTCTTCGCCAGATGCAGTTCCGGACAACCCTGCCGACGCTGGCCCCCGACCAGGCCTTCTATACACGATCCATGACGGGAAGACAGGAGAACAGATCTCCTACGGCCTTCATAGAACCCTAACATCCACCTCCCCATAGCGGGGTGAAATGTATCACGGTTCGCCAAGAGGTCAGGCTTGTACGGTATGGAGTGACCTGCGCTCGTCCACACCGAACAGATGATTGATAGGGTTCAGATTAGCTGCTGATCGCGTGCTCGAGAGCCAGGCGCAACGGGTGATAGGAGCCGCCCTGGTACTGGCGCACCGCTCGTACCACAAGGTCTACCTCCCGCCCGGATCCCAGAACATCCCGCTGGTCGCTCATCCCGAACCCTACTACCTCTACGTCCAGCCCGCGCGCTCCCGTTACGCAGAAGCTCAGGTGCGCTCTCTGCTTGCCGAAGACGCGCACGAACCGTGGCCTGACATTGCGCAGTCCGAACAGAGGCTCCGGATTGCCCGATCCGTACGGAGCAAGCGCGGCAAGGTCGTTCGCAAGCGCCGGTGAGAGGTCTTCAGGACTCAGCTCCGCATCCACCTCGAGGGGAATCTCCTTTCGGGTTCCCGCGAACTCCGCAAGCAGGTGGTTATGTACCTCCTGCAGGCCGGAGAGTGAGGTGGAGAAGCCGGCAGCCTGTGAGTGTCCGCCGTGCTCCGTCAGGAGGTGTCTGCAGCCATGGAGGGCGCGCATGATATCCAAGCCCGCCACGGAGCGCGCGGAGGCTCTGACGCCTTCGCCGTCCCTCGTAGCGGCGATGACCGGAACGGAGTGCAGTCGTGAGAGCCGCCCGGCGACTATACCGAGCAACGCGGGCGACCACTGCTCGTGATACACCGTGAGCACATCGCCCCCGAACGCCGCACCCCTCGACACCATGTCCGTGGCTACAGCGAGCATGCCGTCGCTCGTCTCGCGGCGGTTCTCGTTCAGCTCTTCAAGTTGTGATGCGAGTTGCCGTGTCTTGAAGGGATCCGTCTCCAGCAACAGCTCGCATGCGATGCCCGCGTGTGCCATGCGCCCTGCTGCGTTGAGCCGGGGGGCGAGCTTGAAGCTGATGTCCGTCTCGCTTACCTCTCCGCCCGAAAACCCGCTCGACACGAGCAGCGCGCGCAGACCCGGCAGCGGAGCCCGGCGCATCGCGGCGAGCCCGGCTCTCACCAGCAGCCGGTTCTCCCCAAGCAGGGGCGCGACATCCGCGATGGTCCCGAGCGCCGCTAGCTGAACGAGCTCCCCCGCGCGCATCCTGCTGCCCGCCCCCAGCCTGTATGCCAGTGCGCGGAGCAGACTGTAGGCGACGCCCGCGCCCGTGAGCCGGATGTCAGGGTATTCGCACCCACGGCGCTTCGGGTTCACGACCGCGACCGCCTCGGGCAGTTGTTCAGGTGGAGAGTGATGGTCGGTGACGATGACATCCATCCCGAAGGAGCGGGCGAGCGCGACCTCCTCTACATCGGATGTGCCGCAGTCCACTGTCACGAGGAGGCGGCAGCCCCGGTCCGCCAGGACGTGGACCGCCCGCTCGTTCAGGCCGAAGCCCTCGTCCACCCGGTGCGGAATGTAGTACTCTACGGTCGCCCCGAGCTGGCGCAGCCCGCGCACGAGAATGGCTGCGCCGGTCACGCCGTCCGCATCATAGTCTCCATAGACCCACACGACCTTGCCTGTCGCTATGGCGGCAGCCAGCACTTCCACGGCGGCAGCGGCGTCGGGTAGCAGCGAGGGGTCGCCCAGCAGCCTGCCCAGGTGCGAGTAGGGGTCGGGATGCAGGAACTGCTCGCGCTCCGCGCCATCGTGAAGGCCCCTCAGCAGGAGCAGCTTCTCTCGCAGGGGCAGATGGGGTGGCAGGTGCGCGCCTCGTACGCTCCACGGCCCGTCCCAGATGTAATCGGCCTCATCCTCCAGCAACTCCATACCGGCCATACTAACAGGGGTCAGGTTCGAGTGGCAACGCGGGGAGGCAGTTGCTGGTTTGTTAGAATGCAGCAAGCGGTTATGAGGCAACGGATGCGAAGGTACTGAGTTGAGCATGTTCTATTATGGTGGGCAGGCGGTCCTCGAAGGGGTGATGATGCGCGGACGCGACCGTATCGCGGTGGCGGTGCGAAGGCCCGACAGTTCGATAGCGATGATGACCGAGCCGTTAGACCCCCGCATATTTTCCGGCGCGATAGCGCGAACACCTTTCCTGCGCGGTATTGTCATGCTGTGGGAGATGATGTCGCTCGGAATCAAGGCGATGGCCTACTCGGCCCGAGTTCTCTCCGGGGAGGAGGAACAGGACAAGAGCGGTGGCTCGGGTCTGGGGCCTACGGTCGCGCTCTCGCTGGCGTTCTCGGTGGGGCTGTTCTTCCTGCTGCCTCTCGGGGTGGCGAGTCTTGCCGACCCCTGGCTCCCGACTGATCTGCTGAAGAACGGCTTCGAGGGTGCGGTTCGTCTCGGTGTGCTGGTGCTCTACATCCTCGCTATAGGGAGGATACCGGAGATACGGCGGGTGTTCGGCTACCACGGCGCAGAGCATAAGACCGTGAATGCGTACGAAGCGGGCGCGGAGCTCACGCCCCGTGAGGTAGCCCGCTACAGCACGCGTCACCCGAGGTGCGGCACGGGCTTTCTACTCTTCGTTGTGCTGGTATCGGTGTTCGTGTTTGCGCTCGCGGGCTGGCCGTCCTGGTGGTTGCGCATCCTCTCGCGGATAGTGCTGGTGCCGGTGATAGCTTCCATCGCGTACGAGCTTATCCGCCTCGGCGCTCGGTACTACCACCTCACGCCCGTGCGGCTGCTGCTTGCGCCGAGCCTCGCGATGCAGGGACTGACAACCCGCGAGCCGGACGAGGGGATGCTGGAGGTAGCGATAACGGCGCTGGAGGCTGTGCTGCCCGAGCGTGTGCCGCAAGCTGCCGCGGCGCCTGAGCTCGTCTGACGCCGCTATATGAGATACTTCTAACAGACACATTTCTGGGACTGGCAAGAGGATACAAGATGGCGACAGTTGTTGTGGCGATGAGCGGCGGGGTGGACAGCTCCGTTGCCGCCGCCGTACTGAAGGACCAGGGCCACGACGTCATCGGCGTGAACCTGCGGCTGTACTCGAAGGCTAACGCGGACGCGTACCGTCTCAGCAAGCAGTGCTGCACGCTCGATTCCATGCGCGACGCCGAGGCCGTTTGCAGACGCATAGGGGTGCCCTTCTATGCGCTGAACATGGAGCGTGAGTTCGCGAACGATGTGGTGGAGTACTTCGTCGGCGAGTACGTGCAGGGGCGGACCCCGAACCCGTGCGTCGCGTGCAACGCCCATATCAAGTTCAAGCATCTGTTCAGTCGCGCGCTCGCACTCGGGGCAGACTATATAGCCACCGGCCACTACGCGCGCGTTCACCACACGCCGGAAGGCGCCAGGCTGCTGACCGGAGTGGACCCGGACAAGGACCAGAGCTACGCGCTTTACATGCTCGGGCCCGGTGAGCTGTCGCGCACGCTGCTGCCGATAGGGGAGCAGACGAAGACGGAAACTCGGCGGCTGGCGGCGGAGTTCGGGCTGGTGACCGCGAAGAAACCTGAGAGCCAGGACATCTGCTTTATCCCGGACGGCGACTACCGCTCCTTCGTGCGCAAGCTCGCCCCCCAGGCCGTCGCGCCCGGTCCAATCAAGGACTCCTCGGGTCGGGAGTTGGGGCGGCATCAGGGCGTGGCGTTCTACACCGTCGGCCAGCGCAAGGGATTGGGCGTGCAGGGGCCGCAGCCGCTGTACGTGACGCGCGTGGACGCGAGGAACAATACCGTGGTCGTGGGCCGCAAGGAGGAACTAGCCTCCAGAAGGCTGGTGCTGGAGGGGGTGAGCTTCACGGACGGACGGAGCCTTTCCGAGCCGCTGGAGACGGATGTTAAGCTGCGCTATCGGGGCGCGAGCGTGCCAGCCGTGCTTACACCTGTCGTGGAAGGCAGGGTGGATTTGGAGTTACTCGCCTCCGGCAGCGTGTCGCCGGGACAGGCGGTCGTCTTCTACAGGGGCGAGGAGGTCCTTGGCGGGGGGAAGGTTGCCTCGGCGTAGGCGTTGTCGAGCCTATGAGTAGCTCGGTCGTTGTCGGCAAACTGGAGACGCCGCTGGGGGCGTTCGGCGCCGCAGTGACGCCATCAGGCCTCGGCCGGCTCACATTCCCCTCTGAGCCCTTCTCCAACTGCGAGGCCTGGACTCGCCGCTGGCTTCCCGGCGCGCGCGTGGCCCATGACCCTCCTGCGCTCACCGCCCTCTCGGAGCAGCTCACCGCGTATCTGGAGGGCTCGCTTCGCGTGTTCTCCGTGCCCCTGGACCTGCGGGGCACGTCTTTCCAGTTGGAGGTGTGGCAGGCGCTGCTGGAGGTGGGGTACGGAGAGACATGCAGCTATGCGTGCGTGGCGGCTCGTATCGGCAGGCCGGCCGCGGTGCGGGCGGTTGGAATGGCTAACGGCTCCAATCCCGTGCCAATCTTCGTTCCGTGCCATCGAGTCATTGGCCGCGATGGCACGCTCACCGGGTACGGCGGAGGGCTGGATCTGAAGGAGCGGCTCCTCCGGCTCGAGGGCGCTCCAATCGCCCCCTTGTCCTCCCCTCAACAGCGGCGACTGTGGTGAGCGGGAGTGACGGCTTACCGCACGCAGTTGAGCAGCAGCTCCGCGCGGATGGGGAGCGATGGCGACGGTGGTTCCAGGTCTGGAGAGGCTTGTAATCCCTGCGGCAGCTGACCTTGTGAAGGCTTCTCGCTCGCGCTCTGGGTGACGAAGCACACAGGCCGGCTTGTATCTAAGCACGTAAGCATAAGT
>JADDPP010000285.1 GCA_016781845.1 Rubrobacter sp. | reverse complement strand
CCCGCGGACGACGAGAAGTTCCTGCACCTCATCACGCGAATGCTCGACGCTGGCCTCGGCGACCGCATACTCCTGAGCCACGACCGGGGCTGGTACGACCCCGCGCAGCCCGGCGGCGGCCAGCCAAAGGGATATACGTACATCACCGAGCGCTTCCTGCCCAGGCTGCGGGAAGCAGGCATTGACGACGCCACCATCACCCGGCTAACCCACACCAACCCCTTCCACGCCTTCGCCCGCTGACCAACCCTCCTGTAGAGACGTAGCTGCTGCAGCGACGTAGCCATGCTACGTCTCTACAGGAGTCCGCGGCGCTGCAGCCAGCGGAACGCGAGGAAGCCGGGGAGAATCGGCAGCCAGAACGTCAGCAGGCGGAAGACGGACACGGCTGCAACCGCTGGGACCATCCCCACTCCGACGGTCGCGAGTCCGGCTACAAGCGCCGTCTCAATGGCGCCGAGGCCGCCGGGGGTTGGAACCAGCGCCCCGACGGCCGCCCCGCCCAGGTAGACGGCGATGACATCCAGAGCGGAGACCTCGACCCCAAACGCGCGGGCGCACAGCACGAACGTGAGCGCGTACGCCCCGGTGATGCCCGCCGATCCCCCGAAGAGCTGCACAGCGCGCACAGGACGGCGCAGTACACCGGCAGCGCTCCGAGCCGCTGAGATTGCTGGGGAGACCACGCTGCGGCGAGCTACAGGCGACTGCAACGCCGCCCCTGTCATCATCATCGCGCACGCCAGGGCCAGGGGTAGTGGCCAAGTGATCGAGATATCGAGCTCCGCAAACAGATCCCTTCCTATGAGAACAAATACCACGACCGTCGCGACAACGTGGACGAACGCCCCAGCGGCCATGTTCAGCGTGACAGCCGCCAGCGCCTCGGGCCTTCCCACACCCTGCTTCTCCAGGTAGCGACCGTTGAGGCCCATCCCGCCGATGCCCTGAGGCGTCAGTTGCGCGACGAACGTAGCGGCTACCTGTACAGCGAGCATGCGGCCGAGCGCGAGGGATCGGTGCACCGCGCCCATCTGCGCGATCGCGGCCATTGGGTAGAGGAGGAGGGAGCTGAGCGCAGCAGCGAGAAGCCATCCCAAACTAACCGAGCCGAGGCTCTGGATGCCCCGTCCCAATTCGCCCACACGCGGCCCAAGCAGGCACGCGGCGAGGACGCCACCGACGAGCCACAGGAGCGTTCGCTTGTGCAGCCCTACAGCCAGCAGGAGGAGACGGAGTATCGGATAGGCGCGAGAGTGTGGTTCAACCGCCAGGGATCTAACGATTGCGCGGACAGGGGAGAGAGAGGGAAGCCCTCTCTCTATCCCTGCCCGGTAAGCCTGCCGCCAGCTCGCGAGGACACCCGTCATCACTCCGCTGCTACCCGGTGTGAGTGTGCTCACTGCGCCGCCCCTCTCTACCCGTTTCATCTAACCTGCATGTTGCTCGAACCGGTCAATCGGTTCATTTCACTCACCGACAGCATCCCACACAACGCCTGCGGCCAGGCTGCGGCGTCACTGCGGCAAGACTACGGGGCTATCGCTACAACTCTAGGACCTTGAGCAGACGCCCGCTTACGGTTATGGATGCTACAGGTGAGGGGTATGGGAAGCACTCGATTGTAAACACCTCGTAACCACTTGCACCCCGCGCAGGGCGGTATAATGGTCTCGCGCGGCGGGATAGGATATGCTCCGCCGACTCCAGAAAGGAAGCGCACTTGATACGCCGGACCCGTACCCTGTTCGAGCTGCTGCGTGAGATCAGCCTCGACGATATCCGCGATGAAGCCTCGCGCCACTTCAGCCTCGTAGTTACCGGCCCCTCCCCCCAGACGCGCGCCTCAATCGTGAATGCCCTCTCCGGCGGTGTGAGCGGGCCGGACTCCCCGGTGATAGACTATCCCTCGCAGGAAGGATGGGCCCTCCTGTTCGAGCGGGCCTCGCTCGTGGTGTACGCGCTGGATGCTGGCCGCATGTCCATGGAGGACGTGACTCTGCTGCGCCGGATCGCGGAGATAGGGCTGCCGGTGCTCGTCACCTCCGTCGGCGCGCCGGCCCTTGTAGGCGATAACCGCTCGCTCGACGAGTTCGACCGGCTGCTCTCCAACACACACTACCGGCTGCGCGTGCTGCGGCTGCCACGTGAGGGCTTTTCGGAGTCCCTCCTGCGCGCCGTGCTTCGTGAGATCGAGGCGTTCGACCTCGCCCTCGCCCGCAGGCTTCCGCCGTTCCGCCCGTATGTGAGCCAGCAGCTTATCTCCGAGACCTCGCGCGCGAACGCTGAGTTCGCGCTTATGTCGAACATCCCCCAGCTCGTCCCGGTTGTGGGCAACCTTGTCACGGCCGGCGCGGACCTGCTCGTGCTCACGAAGAACCAGATGCTGCTCGTGTTCAAGATCGCGGCAGCCCACGGCGCTGAGATACACAGCAGCCGCAAGGTGCTCACGGAGCTCGTCCCCGTCGTCGGCGCGAGCTTCTTCTGGCGCTCCCTGGCGCGCGAGCTTGCCGCGCTGCTCCCCGCGGGCATCGGTGCGATACCGAAGACGACCATCGCGTACACGGGCACGTACGCCGCCGGCCGCAGCGCTCAGTACTATTACAGCACCGGACGCAGGCCGAACGGCGACCTTATCAACTCCTTTTACAAGGAAGCGCTCGAGCGGGTCAGGGACGTCCTCACCCGCCGCGGCGACGGCCAGCCCAGGTGAGCACGCACCCCGTAGGGACATTGCACGCAACGTCTCGAACCACTGTCCAATCGCGATCCGCCCCCTCCATGCTCGCCAACCTCCTCCGCTCCTCCGAACGCATCCTCCTATTCACGGGCGCGGGCGCGAGCACGGAGTCGGGCATCCCCGACTACCGCAGTCCCGGCGGTGTGTGGTCGCGCTACCGGAACGTGAAGTACCGGGAGTTCCTCGAAGACCCGGAACTGCGGGCGCTCTTCTGGGCGCGCGGGCGCGAGCTGTATCCTCCCATATACGCCGCGAAGCCGAACGCCGCCCACCAACTGCCGGTGTGGCTGCACGAGCGGGGACGACTCCTCGGGGTCGTTACACAGAACGTGGACGGCCTGCACCAGGCCGCGGGGCTGCCGGTGGAGCTGCTCGTCGAGCTGCACGGCAACGCGCACCAGGTCCGCTGCCTGGGCTGCGGCTGGGGATGCACCCGGCAGGAGGTGCAGAAGAGGCTGGAGGCCGGGGAACTCAACCCCGACTGCCCCTCGTGCGGCGGCATCCTCAAGCCAGCTACCGTCGCGTTTGGCCAACCCCTGCCGCCAGAGGAGATAGAGCGGGCGCGCGAGATGGCGGCGGCGTGCGACCTCTGCCTGGTAATCGGTAGCTCGCTCACCGTGTACCCCGCAGCGTACGTTCCCCACTGGGCGCGCAGCGCGGGCGCGAAGCTCGCGATCCTCAACCTCGAACCCACCCGACTGGATGACCTCTGTGAGGTCATAGTTCATGCCCCCGCCGCCGAGACCTGCGAGCGCATGATTCATATAATGGAAAGCGACACAGCGTAGAGACGTTGCCTGCAACATCTCGCCTGCCTCAGCTTCGCAACGAGCAACACCATTAGCCCCAGGGAGAGGACCAACGCATGGCGATAGACAGGATGCCTAACAGCTGGCAGAAGGCCATCTCGCGCTACGAGCGGTGGCGCACTCGCGGACGGCTCAAGCCTGAGCTCGAAGAGCTGACGAACGCGATGCTCGAGCGGTTACAGTCCGTGCGCACCGCCGACGAGCTTGTCAAGAAGTACTATCTGGGTAACTACTGGGCGCTGCAGATGGCCCGCCGCAAGTACCCCGACCGGGAGGATCTGTGGGACCTCGGCATCACGGCCGACGTAGCGTACGCCAAGCGCTACCAGGAGCTTACCGGCGAAGACCTCACCGACGCCACGGACACGGACGAGGACGACGAGCAATAGCGCCCGACCGGTTCTCGACGCGGCCTGTTCGGTGATGGTAGCATGGGCGCTAACGTTGCATAAGGTGTTGCGAAAAATGCCGTACTGTTGAGGGGAGCACTATGACTGACACACCCACGGAGTTTGATACACGCCACAAGAGCAAGACCATCCTCGACGGACGAGACCGCGCGGGCGCGCGCTCAATGCTCCGGGCAATCGGCCTGGACGACGAGGACTTCAAGAAGCCGGTCGTCGGCGTTGCCCATTCATGGATCGAGACGATGCCGTGCAACATCGGGCTGCGACGGCTCGCGGAGGGCGTGAAGCGAGGGATACGCGAGGCGGGCGGTGTGCCGCTGGAGCTGAACACGGTCGCGATCTCCGACGGTGTCACGATGGGCACCGAGGGCATGAACGCATCCCTGATCAGCCGTGAAGTGATCGCGGACTCCATCGAGCTCGTCGGACGAGGCCACTACTTCGATGCTATCGTTATCCTGGCGGCGTGCGACAAGACGCTCCCCGGCTCTGCCATGGCGCTCACCCGGCTCGATGTCCCCGGCTTCGTGCTGTACGGTGGCTCCATCCTCCCCGGCAACTTTCGCGGCCGGGATGTCACCATACAGGAGGTGTACGAGGGCATAGGGGCGAACGCCGCGGGCAAGATGAGCGACGAGGACCTGTACGAGTTGGAGCGCGTCGCCTGCCCCGGCCCCGGCGCTTGCGGTGGGCAGTTCACCGCAAACACCATGGCGACCGCCATCGAGGTGCTCGGCCTCTCCCCCGTGGGGATGGCGTCCCCGCCACAGGCGGACCCCACAAAGCAGGAGATCGCCTACCAGGCTGGACTCCTCGTGATGGACCAGCTCAGGCGCGGGCTGAAGCCAAGCGACATCCTCACCCGCCAGTCGTTCCTCAACGGCATCGCGGTCGCGGCAGGCACCGGCGGCTCGACAAACATTGTGCTCCACTTCCTCGCGATGGCGAAGGAAGCTGGCATTGACCTCTCCATAGACGACTTCAACCCCGTGTCGGAGAACACGCCCATCATCGCGGACCTCAAGCCTTCGGGCAAGTACACCGCGGTGGATGTCCACAAGGCGGGCGGCATCCAGCTCATCACGAAGCGGCTCATCGAGGGCGGCAAGATTGACGGCAGCCAGCTCACGCCGTCTGGCAAGACCCTCGCCGAAGAGGTTCAGGACGCCCAGGAGACGCCGGGGCAGCAGGTGATCCTCTCCGTCGAGCACGCGAAGAAGGCGACCGGCGGACTCGCCGTGCTCAAGGGCAACCTCGCGCCAGAGGGCGCGGTCATCAAAGTGGCCGGGGAAGGGCGCTCCCGCCACCAGGGTCCGGCTCGCATCTTTGAGTCGGGCGAGGACGCGCAGGCCGCCGTGCTGAGCGGCCAGATCGTCGCCGGTGACGTGGTGGTAATCCGCTACGAGGGCCCGCGCGGCGCGCCTGGCATGCCGGAGATGCTGGGCGTCACCGCCGCACTCGTCGGTGAGGGGCTGGGTGAGTCCGTCGCCCTGATCACGGACGGACGCTTCAGCGGAGCCACCCGTGGTTTCATGGTAGGACACGTAGCGCCGGAGGCAGCCGTCGGCGGCCCCATCGCCGCGCTGCGCGAGGGCGACCTGGTCACAATAGACATCGAGAAGAAGAGTATAGACGTCGAGCTCTCTCCTGAAGCCATCGCCGCCCGCCTCGCGGCGTGGAAGCCACAGCGGGCGAAGTACGAGTCCGGCGTATTCGCGAAGTACGCCTCCCTCGTCTCCTCCGCAGCCGAGGGAGCGGTCACGCGACCGACACTCTAGCGACCCAGCTCGAAGGCGTCACATGCAGGGGCACAGCGCGCTGTGCCCTTCCCACCTCCATCTATGCTCACGGCTTGGATGAAATGCGCACAGTGAAGGAGAGTCTCGACATGTCCATCTCAGAAGACCTCAAGTTCGCCTTTGACGTGCAAGGCTACGTCCTCCTACGCGGGGCGCTGAGCCCGACCGAGGTGGAGGAGTACAAGGGATGGGTCGAGCAGGCGCAGCAGACGGATGTTAGTGCCCTGAACGCCGATGACCCAGGCAGGCTGGAGCACCAGCTAAACCGGCCAGTATCGCGCATGTTCGACGCCGACCCGCGGTTCGCGCGCTTTCTGGACCATCCGGCGGTCGAGCCCCTGCTGGCCGAGTTCCTCGGTACGGACTACCGGCACATTGACAATGACCTGTATTTCACGTATCCCGGCTACAAGGGGGGTGGATGGCACCGAGGCGTCCAGGCTCACCCGACCGGGCATGTCATCGAAGGCCGCTTCATCTGCCCTATGGTCAAGGTGTTCTACTGCCTTACGGACGTGGGGCCGGGCGAGGGGGAGTTCGTCGTAGTCCCCGGCTCCCACAAGGCGCGGTTCGAGGTGGACACCCACCGGCTCGACCTTCCCGCCCAGCGAGTCTTTGACGACATCAGGGCCGGGGACATCATCGTCTTCAACGAGGCACTGCTGCACAATGGCCGCCCGAACCGCTCCAGCAAGACGCGGCAAACAATCATCGTCAACTTCGGACGTAACGACGCAGGTGTATGGCCCGGATACGCACCCCGGCGCGAGACGCTGGCCGCTGTAACCCCACGCCAGCGTGAGATTCTATCGAACGCGGAGGCGGTGTGGAGAGAGCCGGAGTTGGTGCCCGCGTAGCCTCACTCGCGGATGAGCCGGAACGGCGGTCCACCACGTTGACCTGACGCAAACTCCTCACCACTGGTAAACTGACCCGCAGGAGCCCAGCCCTGGGTCTGCACGGCGAACGGTGGTGGGGCGATAAGGCTCCACGTTGCGTAACTCTTACCCGTCCCGGCTCTCTGCGTTAGAAATGCTCTGGCCGGGTCTTGCACCTGTCGAGACAAGGAGTCTTTCTTGGAAGAACGTAAGCTGATGACCGCCGAAGACCTGTACGGCTTCCGCTTTGCCAGTGACCCGCAGATTTCTCCCGACGGCGCCAACGTGGCGTACGTGCTCGCCCACATAGACCGTGAGAGCGACGAGTACCGGCAGGCCGTGTACCTCGTGCCCGCGGACGGCTCCACCCCGCCACGGCGCTACACGTACGGCCCGAAGCGTGACAACCATCCCCGATGGTCGCCCGACGGCTCGCAACTGCTCTTCGTATCTGACCGTGAAGGCAAGCCACAGGTGTACGTGATGCCCTCGGACGGTGGGGAGGCCCGAAAGGTAACGGACCTGAGCAACGGCGCGGGCTGCCCGGTATGGAGCCCTGATGGCGCCCGTGTTGCATTCATCTCCAGGACGGGCGTGGACGTGGATGAGGACATCTCGGATATCGTCTCGTACCACTACACTGAGGCGTACTACAAGGACGACGGCGAGGGCATCAAGCGCGGCCACAACCACCTCTTCGTGCAGGACCTGGACGGCGGCGATACGATGCAGCTTACGGAAGGCCCGGACGACTACCGGGACCCGGCGTGGAGCCCGGACGGAGCTTACATCGCGGTCCTCCGCCAGCAGTCCGCAAGGCGCGCGTTCGAGTGGGGGACGGACATCTACCTCGTGCCTGCCTCCGGCGGCGAGGCGCGCAGGCTCACGCCGGGCGATGGCCCGTCCTACGCGCCCTCCTTCTCGCCCGACGGCTCACGCCTGGCGTACCTGGGCCACCGCAACCCTCCCGAAACTGGTGGCAGCACGAACACCGGCGTATGGACGGTCTCGCTGGAGGGTGGCGAGCCTACCTTGCTCACGGCTGATTGGGACCGTAGCGCGAGCAACGACGATGTAAACAGCGATGCGCGCTGGGGGACGAACGAGCACAGACCCACATGGAGGCCGGATAATTCCGGTATCTACTTCCTCGCCACCGACCACGGAGCTACGAATATCTACACCGTGCCCGCCAATGGCGGGAGCGTGCGGGCTGTCACCAACGGGGAGCGGGTCATTGATGCGTTCTCCACCGGAGGAGACAGGCTCGCGTACATCGCCGCTGACCTGCTCAACCCCGGCGACCTGTACGCCTCCGCGCCGGACGGCTCCACGGAGGTGCGCCTGACTGGCGTCAATGAGGAGTTCCTGCGAGGCTTCACCCTGTCGGAGCCCCATGAGGTTCGCATCCAGAGCACGGAGGGTACCGAGGTGCAGGGCTGGGTGATGAAGCCGACGGGCTACGTGGAGGGGGAGCGCTACCCGCTGATAATGGAGGTACACGGTGGACCGCACACGGCATACGGATACGCCTTCTTCCATGAGTTTCAGGTGCTCGCCGCGCGCGGCTACGGAGTGCTCTTCACGAACCCGCGCGGCAGCACTGGCTACGGGCAGGAGTTCGCCGTGTGCATCGTCAAGCAGTGGGGCGAGCGCGACTACGCGGACGTGATGGCTGCGGCGGACTGGGCCGCGAGCCAGCCCTGGGTGGACTCCGAGCGCCTGGGGATGACCGGCGGCTCGTACGGCGGGTTCATGACGAACTGGGTTACTGGCCACACAGACCGCTTCAAAGCAGCCGTGACCCGGCGCTGCCTCTCCAACTGGGTCTCCTTCTACGGCACGAGTGACATAGGCCCGCGCTTCAGCGAGTGGATGGTGGGCGGCACCCCGTGGACGAACCCTGAGGGATACGCTCGGATGTCGCCGATGACGTACGTGCAGAATATACGGACGCCGCTGCTCGTCATTCACAGCGAGGAGGACCACAGGTGCGCGGTGGAGCAGTCGGAGCAGCTATTCGTCGCGCTCAAGCGGCTGGGGTGTGAGACGGAGTTCGTGCGCTACCCACAGGAGTCGCACAGTCTCTCACGCGTTGGCAAGCCCGCACGCCGCATCGAGAACCTGGAGCGCATCTCCGCCTGGTTCGAGCGATACGTGGATTCTGAGAGTTAACAGGTGACGGGCTAGGGACAAATGCCTCTGCAACCTTATCTGTAGGGGCACAGCGGCACTGTGCCCCCTGCTCCCAACCCTCGTTTGCGGCACACATCCCTCTCTGCTAACCTGAGGTCTGTACGAAGGAGGCGAGCGAGTGCAGGATCAAGCAGGCAGAGTACAGCAGGTTAGTATCTCAGGCGGCGGGGTGCCCAAACTGCCGGTTGAGAGTGCGTGGGTGGATGTGCTCGGCCTTGACGGGGACCTGCACAACGACACGAAGCACCACGGCGGGCCGATGCGCGCCGTCTGCCTGTACTCGCTGGAGCTTCTACAGAAGCTCAACCTGGAGGGCCATCCCGCGTATCCCGGCTCGATGGGCGAGAACCTCACAGTCGCCGGGCTGGATTGGGACCGGCTCGTTCCCGGAGCGCGTCTGAGCGTCGGTAACGAGCTGGTGCTCGAGGTCACTTCGTACACCACTCCATGCCACAAAATCGCCGGCTCCTTCAGCGACGGCAGGTTCAAGCGCGTCTCCGAGAAGGTGCATCCAGGCGAGAGTCGCGTCTACGCGCGGGTACTGGAGACCGGAGAGGTGCGACCGGGTGATGAGGTCCGCCTCATCTCGGATGGGTAGCCGCCCCCTCCCCCGGTGGCTGGAGTGGGCTCGTAAACTGCAGAGCATCTCCCAGACTGGCCTGACGTACGCGAAAGACCCCTACGACCTCGAGCGGTACCGCGCGATCCGAGAGCTGGCGGCGGAGATCATGGCCGAGCATTCTGGGGTGGAGCCTGAGTACGTTCGTAGCCTCTTCGAGCGTGAGGCGGGCCATGCTACCCCAAAGGTAGATGTACGCGCCGCGGTCTTCCGGGGCGAGACCGTCCTGCTCGTCCGCGAACGCTCCGACGGAGGATGGACGCTGCCTGGTGGCTGGGCCGATCCTGGGGAGCCGCCGAGCGAGGCGGCAGCGAGGGAGGTGCTTGAAGAATCCGGCCACTCCGTCAGGATCACCAGGCTCCTCGCAGTGCTCGACCGCGACAGCCACCCGCATCCTCCCCTGCCTTACCACGTATACAAGCTGTTCTTCGAAGGTGAGCTCGTGCGGGAAGGAGAATTGCCTCAGAACACGGAGACCGACGAGGTCGGTTTCTTCCCGGAACACGATCTGCCGCCCCTTTCCCTCACGCGCGTCACGCCGGGCCAGATGGGGAGGCTGTTCGAGCTACACCGCCATCCCGAGCTCCCCGCTGACTTCGACTGACCGCTGCTTTCCTCCGCGCTCGGTTTGCACCCCGCCAGACCGGTTGGGATAATGGACTGAGAGGTTGTTGACAAAGGCCCGATAGCCGATGGGCCAGGGAGAGAAGTGAGGTCAGAGATGAGACTTTCGACACGTACCGCGCCCCGTAGCTCGGTGGGGCTCTTGGTCCTCGGCGATGTGCTCGCGCTTGCGGCCTTTATAGCCGTCGGGCTCGCGAACCATAACAGAACCGAGAATCTCCTTGCGGACATCACGCGCATCGGCGCGCCGTTCCTGCTGGGGTGGTTCGCTTTGGCGGCGCTCCTGGGCGCGTATCGGCCGGCGCAGGGACGAGGCAGCTTCATGCTGCGGTCCGCGCTGGCGTGGGCGCTGGGCATTGGCGCTGGCTTGCTTCTGCGGAACACCGTCTTTGGCAGCAACTTCAGCCCGATCTTCGCCATCATCTCGTACGTGTTCACCGGGCTCTTCCTGATCGGCTGGCGAGGCTTGTACGCGCTGATATTCGGTCGCTAAGACCTGTCGGGGTCGCGCCGGGGGGCGTCAGTCCTACGCCCCCCGCGCCTGGACCGGGTTTACCCACAACTTATCCACCGCCTGTGGAGAACTGGTGGATAAGCATGTTGATAACGGTCCAGCTAACGTGCATGCAGCATCGGAACCGGCGGAGCTGTAGCGAAGCCACGGATGCTGTCTGCTCGTCCCTGCATCCATCACGCCTACCTGTTTGGGTGGGGACCGTGCGAGAAATATTTGCTATTCAGGGCATTATGTCGTAAACTGCCCCTAGTGTTGTGCAAATGGGACTACATCTACCGAGCCTAGCCTCAGATGGTTGAGTTTTTGCCCCACAGTTTGCGAAGTCTTAGTACAGGTATGGCAAGCGAAGTGGTACCAAAGATCGGGCACGACACAAGAGTTATCAAGGAGAGGCACGACTTTGTCATACGCGGATAAGACCCTTACCTGTCGAGACTGTGGGAGCCAGTTTACGTTCACCCAGGGCGAGCAGGCATTCTACGCCAGCAAGGGGCTCCTGAACGAGCCAACCCGCTGCCCGGATTGCCGCAGCGCCCGCAAGCGCGCCGGTGGAAACGGTGGCGGTAGCTACTCCACCGGTGGTGGCAGCTACGGCAGCAGCCGCTCCGAGGGCGGCAACCGTGAGATGTTCGAGGTAACGTGCGACTCGTGCGGTAAGCTGGCCAGAGTGCCGTTCCAGCCGCGCGGTGATCGCCCCGTCTACTGCTCGGACTGCTTCCAGTCCCAGCGCTCCTCACGCTCCACCAGCGGCTACGGCAGCTACTAAGCTCTCGTAACGAGCAGGTAATACGGCGGGGGCCTTCCCACTTCTGGGAAGGCCCCCGTTTTTTCGTGGAGTACCGCGGCGCCCTCTGCGGCAGCCCTGTGCCGGGGTCCCTCAAGTCCGCGTAATGCTTGACACTGTAGAGTTTAGAGGGCTATGATTTCGTAAAGTCCGAGTTCTATGCCTATCTGACTGTGCCCTTCTTTGGGTAATAGGCAGGTGTCATCGAACCTTAACAAGAGAATAGGAGAGAAGTATCATGTCTGACATACTTATCCCCCTGTCTCTGCTCATCGTCGGACTGCTACTGGGTGGCGCAGCAGCCTTCTGGTATCTGCGCTCAAAGTCGTCAAGCGCCCTGCGCGAGGTCGAGGCACGCTCCTCGCTCCTCGCGGAGGAGACGGCGACGAAGCAGAAGCAGGTGTTGCTTGAAGCCCAGGCAGAAGCGTTGCGGATACGCAGCGAGGCGGAAGCAGAGGCGAAGGAACGCCGGTCGGACCTCACCCGCGCGGAGCGCAGGCTCCAGCAGAAGGATGAGAACCTCGACCGCAAGCTCGACGGCCTTGAGCGCCGTGAGCAGGGCATCCAGGCGCGGGAGCAGGAGATCAACAAGATCCGGGCTGAGGTAGAGCAGGTCAAGTCTCGCCAGGTTCAGGAGCTCGAGCGCCGCGCCCAGATGACGCGCGACGAGGCGAAGGCCGAGCTTATCCGGCAGGTGGAGGATGAGGCCAAGGATGACGCGCTCCGGCGCGTGCGCGCTATCGAGGCCGAAGCAAAGGAAGAGGCCAACCGGCGCGCACAGATGATCATCTCGTACGCTATCCAGCGCCTCGGCACCGAGCACGCCTCGGAGACGAGCGTCTCCACAGTGGTGCTGCCGGGCGAGGAGATGAAGGGGCGTATCATTGGCAAGGAGGGGCGCAACATCCGCGCCTTTGAGCAGGCCACCGGAGTGGATGTCATCATAGATGACACGCCGGAGGCGATCACCCTCTCAGCCTTCGACCCCGTCCGGCGTGAGGTCGCCAAGCGCGCACTCACGAAGCTGGTCAGCGACGGACGCATCCATCCCACCCGGATAGAAGAGCTCGTTGCAAAGGCGCAGCAGGAGATCGAGACAGAGATGAAGGAGGCGGGTGAGCGCGCCGCGCTCGACGCAGGCGTGCAGGGCCTGCACCCCGACCTTATCAAGCTCCTGGGACGCCTCAAGTACCGAACGAGCTACGGCCAGAACCAGCTCGACCACGCCGTGGAGACCTCACTGATAGGCGCGGCCCTCGCGGCGGAGGTGGGCGCGGACGTGAACGTGACCAAGACCGCGTCGCTGCTGCACGACATCGGCAAGGCGGTCAGTCACGAGGTGGAGGGGCCGCACGCGCTTATCGGCGCGGACATCGCGAAGCGGTTGGGGCGCAGCCCGAAGATCGTACACGCAATAGCCGCCCACCATGAGGAAGAGGAGCCCCAGACGGTCGAAGCGGTGCTCGTCGCGGCTGCGGACGCCATCTCCGGCGGACGGCCCGGCGCGCGGCGCGAGAGCATTGACCAGTACGTCAAGCGGCTGCGCGCGCTCGAGGAGGTAGCCAACTCGTTCGAGGGCGTGGAGAAGAGCTTTGCGATCCAGGCGGGCCGCGAGGTACGCATCATCGTGAAGCCCGAGGACATAGATGACCTCGAGGCGTCGCAGCTGACGCGAAACGTCGCCCGCAGGATCGAGGAGACACTCTCGTATCCGGGCCAGATAAAGGTCACTGTGATACGCGAGACCCGCAACGTGGCGTTCGCACGGTAGCAGGGCGGATGGCTGCCCAGGCAGAAGCACTTAGAGGCCAGGCAGGAGGCTCGTGGACAGGGTTATCTGTCCCGTGCTTCCTGCCTGGCCTTTTTGCTTTCGCGTGGTCCGGTATGTGCCATAGCTACCTCCTTGAGCCACGCGACCATATAGAACGTGCCGTGACGGACGATTTCTAAGGGGAGGAGCAGGTTGTGGGCAAGCTACTGACACTCGCGTCCCTCGTTGATGCGCTAGCTGGTCACGATGACCGGCCCGCTGTGCTGACGCTGCACGAAGAAGGCATGGAGAGCTGGTCCTACGCTGAGTTGTCCGGACATGCAACAGGATTAGCCCGTGGACTGGTGAGTACAGGAATCGGCCGCGGCGACCGTGTGCTGCTGCTGGCGCCGGCTCGGCGCGAATGGGTGGCGGCGTGCCTGGCGGTGCTGCGGGCCGGAGCCGTGGCCGTGCCCCTGGACGTGCAACTGACCGAGGAGGCGCTTCGCAGCATCCTCGACAACAGCGGCGCGAGGCTCATCTTCACCACCTCGGATCAGGTGCATCGCCTGAGGGACCTTGGCACCGAGACGGGGCCGCAGATAGTCCTGCTCGATGTCGGGGCGGAGGACGAGCGAAGCTGGCGTCGCCTGGTGACGGACGATGCTACGGAGCTTCCCCGGCTGGCGCCGGAAGACGCCGCGGTACTGTTCTACACCTCCGGCACCACGGGTACGCCGAAAGGGGCGCTGCTGACTCATCGCAACCTCGTCTTTCAGCTCAACACCGTATCGGAGACCGGCCTTGTAAGGAGCGATGACCGCGTCCTCTTGCCACTGCCGCTACATCACGTATACCCGCTCGTTATCGGGATGCTCCTTCCGCTGGCAATGGGTCTGCCTATAATCATTCCGCACTCGCTGACCGGGCCGCAGATAGTCCGAGCACTTCGGGAGGGCGAGGTTACCGCGATGATCGGCGTCCCGCGGCTCTACGCCGCGCTGTACTCGGGCATCCTGGCGCGGGTTCAGGCTCGCGGACGACTCGCCAGCATGTTCCTGGAGGCACTCATTCAAGCGAGCGCCCGCCTGAGGCGACATCTGGGGCTCCGACTCGGCAAGGCACTGTTCGGGCGGTTGCACAGGGAGTTCGGGCCGCGGCTGCGTCTTCTGGCATCCGGCGGCGCGGCTCTGGACCCGGACCTGGCCTGGAAGCTGGAGGGGCTGGGCTGGCAGATCGCAATCGGCTACGGGTTGACGGAGACATCCCCTCTGCTAACGGTGAACCCGCCGGGGACGCCGAGGCTCGACAGCGTGGGCCAGCCGATACCGGGAGTGGAGATCCACATCGATCAGTCCTCCCTGCCCGAGGAGGCGCGGCAGCAACAAACGGATGCGGCGAGGAGGACAGGTGAGATCCTCGCACGCGGCCCCAACGTCTTCGCGGGCTACCACAACCTGCCTGAGCAGACCGCCAGGGCGTTCAGCGACGGCTGGTTCCGCACTGGGGACCTGGGCTACTTCGATGATGCTGGCTACCTGCACGTCCTGGGCCGGGGCGCGGAGCTGATCGTCATCGCAAGCGGGGAGAACATCCAGCCAGAGGACGTCGAGGAGGTGTACCTCGAAAGCCCGCTGATCCGTGAGATCGGAGTGCTGCAGAGGGAGGGGCGGCTTGCCGCTCTGATCGTGCCTGAGCTGAACGAGGTCAGCCAGCACGGTGGCAGCCTCGACCAGGCGATCCGCGAGGCGGTGGGAGAGCGATCCCGGCGCCTGCCGTCCTACCAGCGCGTCTCCGACTACGCAATCACCCGCGAGCCGCTGCCACGCACGTCGCTCGGCAAGCTCCGGCGGCACCTTCTGGTGGAGCGGTACGAGAGGGCGAGACAGGGCGATGAAGGGGGCGACCAGACCGCAGGCCCCGTCTCGGTGGAAGAGATGTCCGAACAGGATCGTGCCCTGCTGGAGAACCAGGCCGCGCAGGACGTCTGGAACTGGCTGGCAGGCCGATACTCGGACCGGCGGCTCACGCCGGACAGCAGCCTGCAGTTCGACCTCGGAGTAGATTCCCTCGAGTGGGTGAACCTGACGCTGGAGATAGGCCGTCGCACGAATGTCGAGCTGACCGAGGCAGCGATTGGCGGCATTGACACGGTGCGCGACCTGCTGAGGGAGGTGTCCAGTCAGGCCGAGACCGGCGAAGCTGTCCCTCAGCTCCTCCCATCACACGACCGGCCCGAGGAAGCGCTTAACGCACAGCAGAAGCTGTGGCTGGAACCGCTCGGGCCGGTGATGTCGGTAACGGCGCGCGCGGTGTTCGCGCTGAACCGAGTATTGATGAGACGCTTCTTTCATCTGCGGGTGCGAGGCATCGAGCACCTGCCGAAGCAGGGACAGTTCATCCTGACGCCCAACCACTCCAGCTACCTCGACCCACTTGTGGTTGCCGCAGCGCTCGATCAGCGCCGGTTGAGGCAGACCTACTGGGCGGGCTGGACGGGTGTGATGCTCAACAATCCGCTTAGTCGTCTGCTCAGTCGCGTCGCGCAGGTGGTCCCTATAGACCACAGACGCGCGCTGTTCTCGAGCCTGGCGTTCGGCGCTACCGTGCTGAAGCGTGGGAACAACCTGATATGGTTCCCCGAGGGCCGTCGGTCCTCAACGGGAGAGCTCCTGCCTTTCAGGCCGGGCGTCGGAATGCTGCTGGACCGCTACCCGGTGCCCGTGGTACCGGTGTTCATCCACGGCGCGCATGATGCGTACCCGCCTGGACAGTTCTTTCCAAGACCGAGGCGCATCACGCTTGAGTTCGGAGAGCCGCTGGATCCCAGGGACCTCGAGCAGCGGGCCGAGGGCGACCAGCCGTACCAACGGATAGCCCAGGCACTGCACGACCGCGTGGCGCAACTTGGAGCGCAAAGGGGCAGAGATCAGGCGGAGGCCCAGCAGGAGGCCGGGACGGTTGGCTGAACCAGGCGTGTCGTAAGCGCCTGGCCCATTCAGCATGACAACACGCGGTCGTGCGCGTGGAAGCTTACGAGTAAGTTAGGACCTCTCCGAAGGTGTCGGAGGTGGAGACAGGGGAGAACTCGAAGCCGCCGATGCGCGGCACGAGAACGCTCTCTCCGAGGCGCTCCCCGGAGTCCAGGCGCAGCAGGAGGTCAACCGTCTCTTCCATGTCCGCAGCAGGCTCGATGGGGATGGGCGAGTGTTCCCGCAGGTCTCCGAGCGTGAGCCCGTCGAGGAAGCGCCTGCCGTCGTTGTCCAGCGCGACGCGGGGGATGAGCACGAGGTCGGAGCCTTGCGTCTGGGGCAGCGCGGCCAGGAGGTCCTCCCCCACGAGCAGGCCGGAGATGTTCGTGCTCGGGCCGTAGAACCTGTTCTCAACGGGCAGCACACGCACGCTCAGGCCCTCCACGACCTCCTCCAACTCGCGTGACATCTCACGCAGGACGGGGGCGGCGAGGGTACCACACAGGATACTTACAGTGCGCGGGGCGCGGAGCCGCGACGGTAGCTCCCGGCGAGCGTCCTTCCAGCCCTCGAGCATGTGGCGCACCATGCCGATACCGTTCTCCAGCTGCGGGAAGCCCTCGTAGCTCGATGCGGAGGGCACTTTCTTACCGGCGAGCAGGTAGAACTCGTCGGAGGCGAACACGAAGCTGGTGCCGAACTTCCTGCGCATCTGGGTGCGGCGGCTGTCCACCTGGCGAACGACCTCGCGGGCCTCCTGGGGGGTGTAGGAGCGGACGGGGGTGGCGGTCTGCGCCGCGATGATGCGGCTGTGCCTGCCGCCCGCGTGGACGCTGCCACCCCGGAACTTGGTGAGCCCCACGGGCACGACCGCGACGGAGAGGACGGTCGGGTAGAGCGCGGCGAGGTCGTCCAGGGTGCGCTCAAGCGCGGGGCCATCGTTGAGGCCGGGGCAGGAGACGATCTGGGTATGTACCTGGATGCCTATCTCACGCAGGCGCTGGAGTTGTTCGAGGATGTCTGGCGCCTTGGGGTAGCCTAGCAGTTTGCGGCGCAGCTCCGGGTCCGTGGCGTGGACGGAGACGTACAGCGGGCTGAGTCGCTGCTCCTTGAGCCTGCGCCAGTCCATGGGCGTGAGGTTGCTGAAGGTGACGAAGTTGCCGAACAGGAAGCTGTAGCGGTAGTCGTCGTCGCGTATGTAGAGGCTGTCGCGCATGCCTTCCTGGTTCTGGTCCACAAAGCAGAAGGGGCAGGCGTTCGCGCACTGGCGGATGGGGTTGAACGTGGGGCGACCGAACTCGATGCCCAGGCTCTCGTCGGGCTCCTTCTCCACCTCGCAGTAGAAGTGGTCCTCGCCGCGCTCAACCAGCAGCTCCACATACTCGGAAGCGGAGTAGAACCGGTAGTCTATGACGTCGCGCAGGGGGCGCTTGTTTATAGTGCGGAGGATGTCCCCCGGCTGGAGACCGAGCTCTGCGGCTATGCTGCCCGGCTGGACCTTCGCTATCTCGCCGCCGTGTATCACTTCCGGGCCACCCTTTTCACTACTTTGGCCCAGGTGCTGACGAAGTGGACGGGCCACGGGCTGAGGTCGCCGCACAAGCGCCCCTCGCGGACGGCCTGCACGAAGTCCTGTGGGCTGTCGAACGGGCGAAGCTCCATCCAGGCCGTGCCTATCTCAGCATAGGAGTGGGCGTCGGAGCCTGCGGTGACGGGCAGGCCGTGAGCCCCGGCGTACCTGAGTGCCGCGTCGTTGTCGCTCCGGCGGGTAATGCGAGCGTTTAGGCCCTCGACCATATCCACGAGGCCGAGGCTAACGAGCTTGTCGAGGGCACCCGGGCTCAGGGGGCTGCCGCGCAGGGTATCGAACGGGTGCGGCACGTTGACGACGCCGCCCTGCTCGCGGATGCGCTCGGCGGTCTCCTCGGGACAAAGGCCGCGTGGGATGTACTCAGACAGGAAGTAGCCAATGATCTCGCCCTCGGAAGTCTTTATCTCCTCGCCGGGTATGACGGTAAAGGGAGCGAGCGCCTGCAGCTCGAGCGCACCGTCGAACTTGTTATGGTCGGTCACGGCGAGCACGTTGATGCCGCGCTCCAGGCAGGTCTCGATCATCCGCTCAGGGCGCATAAGGCAGTCTTTGGAATAGTACGTGTGGCAGTGCAGCTCCGCACGCAGGGGAAGGTCAGAAATCATACCAATTCATGGTAACGAAGCCGGTGGGGGCACGTCAAACGCAGAAGCCAGCAAGTCAACAACTGCGAGCCGTTAGCCCCCTTCCTCTTGCCTCGACATGCTCACCGTGCGGCGGTTATGGGGCTTGCTCGCTCAGCAGGGATGCGAGGATGTAGGCCGTCTGGCCCTGATAACGGACCGTGTACCACTGCTGACCGTCCTCGCCGATCTGGGCTTCTGGCTCGGCCTGGACTGGCTCGCCATTCGGAATCAGCCCGAGGAACTGCGACTCCGTGGTGGGACGCGCCCTTACATTAGCGCCTGTGTAGCCCTGATCTGCGGTATCCACGTACAGCGTGATGGTCCCGGCGTCTGTCGAGGGTGTCGGGGACTGCGGGGGCTGGGTGCTCAACAGTGAGGCCAGGACGTAGCGGGGCTGTCCGTCGAACTGCACCTGGTACCATTGCTGGCCGTCCTCGCCGGTTACGGGTGGTGAGACGGACTGGACCGTCGCTCCGTTGGAGAGCTCACCGACGAGCTCCGAAGCAGTCGTGGGCCGTGCCCGCACGTTCGCCCCGGTATAGCCGTGGGGAGCGGCATTAACATAGAGAGTGACGAGCTGAGTGGTGGGGGGGCTCGTGGGCGTAGGAGTGGGAGTGGGCGCTGGCGTGTATGTGGGAGTAGGAGTGTACGCAGGCGTGGGCTGAGGCCGGGAGGGGGGCTGGTTTCCACCGGCTGCCCGCCTCACACTGGTCTGGGAGGCCACTTGCGCCCCTGCGGGCAGTACCGGGAGTCCCGGCGCCGCGTCCGGGTTCGCCCTTATGGTACGGATGTAACTCTGGAACTGGGCGTCCGCGGCAGGGTTGCTCGTGAGGGCAAGCACCCGGAACGTTCGCTCCGTGTTCGGAAGGGCGCCGTATCGCACGCCGGACAGACTCCACCTGCCATTGTTACGGTTCAGGGTAGCCCTGCCCTGAGGGTAAATGGGGCCGCCGAGAGCTGTGGAAGCGGTCGCGATCCATATAGTGTGGCCACGAGGAAGGTCACGGGAAGTGCCCGCGACGGTGATGACGTCACCTGCGGCGCTGTTCGGGGCCGGACTTGTGATGCTCACCGCAGCCGGCACTGGGCCTGCCGCAGGTGTGTCGGTAGGGGTAGGCGTGGGAGTATCGGTCGGCTCAGGTGTGGGAGTGTGCGTGGGTGTCGGCGTTGGCGTGCTAGTCGGCGCCAGTGTCGGCGTGCTCGTGGGCTGTGGGACAAAGACGGCCCGCCAGCCCACATTCCGCAGTGAGGTAGCTGGTTTTTTGTGATTACCGTA
>JADDPP010000052.1 GCA_016781845.1 Rubrobacter sp. | reverse complement strand
TTGCCTCCGTGGCGAGCAGGTTCGCCCGGCAGAGGTGCTTGAGCGCCGTGACGAACGCCCGCTCGCTTCGCTGCCGCTCGTTCCAGACGCCGTTCAAGGCCGACAGCTTGGCGCAGACGAAGATCTCGTTCACGGGCGTGTAGAACCGAATCCACGGGTAGCGGTTGGCGAAAGCTCCTGCATAAGCCGCGAACAACCTGGGCCAGTCGGGATTCTGGAAATCACCGATCCAATTCGGCACGCCGAAGTGACACAGGTCAGCGATCGGCACAAGGTCAAGGCGACGCATCTCCGCGAAGACCTCGTCGGCGAAGGACCAGTCGTACCGGTCCGACCCGAGGTGCATCGCGTAATAGGGTGGCCCGTAGCGCAGGTAGCGAAGGCCAAGCTCATGAACCAGCCGGAGGTCGTCGCGCCAGCGCCGGTAGTGGAACGTCGTCTCCAACAGGTCGACGCGCTGGGTCGTACCACCGGCGCCAGCGATCGTGGGGTAGCTGCACTCGATGCCGGTCGCGAACAGGAAGCCCAGATCGCGGAGCTCCCGCTCAAAGGTCGTCTCCGTGTTCATCGTCGCCGACCTGGTCGGGTGAAGGCGTCGAAGACCAGGCCGAGGGCGAGACCGTAGGCCACGTGGAAGCCGGCGACCAGGAGCGCGCGTCGCCCTCCCTGCTCCTGGGGAGGCGGCATGATGCTCATGGCCGGGACCAACGTGACCGGACCGATCAGCCAGACCACGAGCCCGTAGAGCAGGCCGTGCAACGCCGCCGGGAGGCGGAGGCTCGATTGAACCAGCCCGTACACGGCACCCCAAAAGCCGCCATAGGCGAAGTGCATGCCCGCCCCGGCCGCTGTCCGAGCACTCTCCGATAGGGAGGCGCCGAAGAGGCCGGTGGCGACCTTCTGCACGAAGAGCTCGGTCGACTGGTCGAGGAATGGCGCCTGGACCTGTCCGCCGGCGAGTGCCTGACTCGCACCCATGCCCGCCGACGCGTCGCCTTCGCCCGATCGTTGCCCACGATCATCATCACCGCCGCTGGTCGCGAACCACTGGGCCACCTTGACACCCAGCGTGAGCGCCAACGTCCCGGCGAAGCCAGCGAGCCCCCCCTTCATCACCACACCCAGGGGAGTGTCCGCCAACGCATCCGGCGATCCTGAATGGCGGAACCGGTCGAGCATCTCCATGCCTATCACCCTCTCTCCAAATTAGGAGCCGTAGATGCTGCCGACGACGGCCCCGAAGACGACGTGCAGGAGAAGGACGCCCAACGGCACCATCGACCCGTAACGGACCC
>JADDPP010000289.1 GCA_016781845.1 Rubrobacter sp. | reverse complement strand
CTTCACAGGTAACCCCTTTGTGCCTGCAACTCAACGCTGAATAGTTACCATCCGCGATCGAATCGCAAGCTCTCACAACCAGTTGATCTAATGTGCCAGAGTGTTGAAAAAGGCAGTCCTTCAGTGCCGGTTCCGCTGCCTCGGGCCCCTCTAGCGCAAGGCTGCTTGGAGTTGCGCGGGAGCTACAGCCATCCCGGCTGCCCCTCCAGGGAAGTCTCCCACCCACAACCTCTCCAACTGATCAACCTCTTGAGCTTCTGTCCTGTTGCCAGGAGCTGCGCCTCGATGTTCACCCGTCTGAAGCGTCGTAATCTGAACCTACCCAGACCATGCCACTGCTTGCCCGCACCGAACTAGGGTTCCATCCAGAGCTGCCGCTTGCGCCTCGCCTTCTGATAGGCTTCGGTCTGATGATACTCCCTGACTCGAGCCAAGCACTCTTCGTGAAAACTGCGGCTGATGCTACGGACGTTGGAGCTTGTGGTGCATTTCGCCTTCAGGGGGCAGGCGTGGCACGTTCTCCCCTCAGCGCGGTAGATCGTTATCTCCTTGGAGTATACGCGGTGGGAGAAGATCAATAGCTCCCCACGAGGGCAGACATACGCCTCAGGTTCCTCATCCCAGGTGAAGTCGCGCTGCCTGAACAGGGGCGAGTGCTTGTCCGTCTCCGGCAGCGGCATGTACGCTCGAATGCCCTCGGCCTCCACCGACACGATGTTCTCGACGGTTCCGTACGTCGTATCTCCGCTTACCCAGTGCGGCCGCAGTTTCCATCTGAAGCGGCACCTCCACGGACGGGCCAGCCATCCCCCGGCTTCCACACCCGCCACTAACAGGCTCAACAGCTTGCCCAGATACAGGACAGAGCCGGGGGACTGCTGGCCGCTCCCATGCGATACCATCGGTTCCCGGATTAGCTCTCTCAGCCCTCCTAGCCCAGATGCCCTCCTCTACGCTCACTCCCTACCTCCCACTCTCTGCGCAGCCTGCACCCCACGGTATGCCACCTGGTTGTCGGCGGCAGGCTCGTCGCCGAGCTTGCCGCTGCGGCTCCATCTGAGCCCTCCTGTGGGCTCGTATCCTGCCTCAGTGGTTGTGGATGCTCGGCCAGTCACCGGAAGCCTACGAGTTATCAAAGCATCCCGCATCACCCCGGTCTCCCCCGGCTGTTCGCCGTCCATATACGATATGAACGCCCACACTCCAGCGATACCTGCAAGTACCGCCAGGACCATCGCCGGATCCCGCACGCTCCCACCTGGGCTCCAGTCCGAGACATGTGCCAGCGCGTACACCCCGATTACCATACAGAGCGCCAGTGCAGTGACCGACCACCGCCTACCGAGCCTTGGCTCTCCTTGGAAGACCACCAGCAGGGGGTGATGGAGGCGACGCAAGAGCACCGCGTCTACACCGAGCACGGCCCCCGTGCCTGATAGCAGCAGCGCCGTCTGGATCACGATGTAGAATGCGCTGGGGTCCGGCACGCCCGCTAGCAGGAAGTTCAGGTTCATGAACAGCCCGCCCAGCAGAGCTGCGTTCGTAAAGACCCCTACCAGGATTGCCATGCGTGCGAGCAACTGCCCGAGCACTACTACCCAGCCCAGAGTCGCCACATTCGGCAGGAACACCGAGTCGATGAGCCACTCGTAGAGCGGGAAGCGCACCCTGCCGTCGCGCACCTGCCCAAGCAGGAAGCCGGACAACTGGGTGCCATCCATCCAGCCCGGCTCTGCTACCTTCTCTGCGAACGCCCTGAGCCAGCCGATGCCGATGAAGAGCCTCAGCGGTACCAGATACGCTCCATCCCTGACCAGTTCCCCCCGCATCCACCCAGAGGTGTGCTGCAGCACGAGGTGTGGATGAGTGCCCAGATGCCTCTGGGGGACAGTCTGTAGGTGGCTTCCTGAACTGTTCGTTTGAAACTGCCTGTACATCAGTGCTCCTGGCCTTTCCGCTGTATCTGGGGTCGGCTCTTGCAGCAGCCCCTCTGCTACGGCTTGTGAGCGATCACCGCGCCGTTAGCGCCCGCTGCCTTGAGCCAGACGGTGCGGATGTCCCGAAAGCCCAGGTCGGTCAGCCACGAGGCGTACTCCCCCGGCGTGTAGTTGCGCCCCTCTGTCTCGACGAGCATGTTCAGGCTCATCAGCGCAGCCGGCACAGGTCCCGTCTTCTCATCGTTCACCAATAGCTCGCTGATGATCACCGCACCCCCGCTCGATAGCGCCTCGTAGCACTTTCGCAGGATCTGCCGGTCCTTAGCCTCGTCCCAGTCGTGCATGATCATCGAGAGCAGGATGACATCGTGGCCCCCAGGAAACGACGAATCAGCGAAGAAGTCACCTGCTATCGTCCCGATACGACCCTCCATCCCCGCATCTCTCACCTTCCCAGCCGCAATCTCCGTCACGAACGGCAGGTCGTACACCGTGGCCCTGAGATGCGGATACTGTCGGCACAGCTCGATATCGTAGGCACCGGAACCAGCACCAACATCCAGCAGGCGCGTGAAGCGGCCAAAGTCCACTGCCTCGCCGAGCGTGCGGGCGGTAAAGGTCGAGAGCGAGTGCATCGCCTCCCAGAAGACCGCGAGCATGACCCGGTCCTCACCCTCAAAGAGTGACTTCTGCCTGCTTGGGTCCCAAGTCGTGGGGCGGTTGGTCAGGATCGCCTCGGTGAGCTTGCCCCAGCCCGAGTACAGCCGGTTGTCGAGTATCTGCACCCAGCCGCCGAAGTAGTACGGCTTGCCCCTGACGAGGTACTCCTCAGCAAGCGGGCTGTTGAGGTAGCGTCCGTCCGGCTTCTCGAGCAGGCCCAGCGACGCGCAGCCAGTGAGCAACATCTCGGAGGGGCGCTCGTGGATACCCAGCTCACGGCTCAACTCCTGAGGGGTGATACGTGTAGTTCCGGATAACCGGGTGAACAGGTCGAGCTCGTGGGCCGAGGCCAGGGTCTTGAACGCCCAGAAGCCGGTGGCGAGCTGCATCAGTGGCACGGCAGACACTGTGATGCTATCACTTGGGCGATCCAGAACGGATACCCCGACAGTTCTTTCCATGTCTCACCTCCGGTAACTATTGCGGAGGGCACCGTCAGGGCGTCCTCCAAGCTCATTCCTGTTATTCGTGGGCGTCGTCACGGAGATCTACTCTCGGCTTGTCGTTCTGTCGGCCGGACGCGGTACTGAACCCCCTCACAGCGCCACGCTTGTGCACCCACTTCGCCAAAGGGAGTAAGTCCAAGGGGGAAGCAATAGGGGTCCCAACCGCTTCCAGATGTCGTCCACAACCACGTACACCCATAGGCAGAAATCCTCGAACTCGGTTATCATTCGGGCGGTCCTCCGGCTGCGCTTGGCTGTTACGAGCAAACACCCAAGTAACACAGCAAAGGACCGCTCGTCAATCACCACCAACTAGCATAAGGGCCTAATAGAAAGCCGCATCCTCCCAGGTCGCATCCTCCAAGCTCTCCGGGCCGCGCTTCTCCTGTCGCTGTTCTCGGGACATCAAGGCCGTGAGCGCCTCCCAGAAGCTTGCGTCAAGGGTGATAGGTGAGACTGCAAACAGATCGCGCAGCCTGCTCTCGTCGATGGATACCTCTTGCAGCTGAGCCGTGATGGTCATATCAAACATCCATTCGTTGTTCTCGTTCACCCGCAGACTTGATCTAGATGCCGTGCACCGGTCCGCTCCCTGTGCCCCTACGGAGTTACCGCTCCTTCGGGGGCATACCCCAGGCGTCCCGCGAGCGGGGGAGCACCGCGGCGACTACGAGGAGTGCCAGTGGGGTGAGGATCGCGGCGAGGATAGACTCCACCTTGTTGCCTGACTGAGCTTGCCTGTTCATTCCTTGTGTCTCCTTTTCTCTACCTCTGGCCCTCCTTGCGAGAGCCTTTCTGACACATAGTCTCTTACAGACCCGCCGTCGGAACCACGTACAACCCGTACCACCACCCGTACGATTACCCGTACAATGGCGGGCGCGAGGAGCCATACAGAAGGAGTGTCCTACGTAGAGGGCTGGGAGGTGACGGGTCGTGGCAGAAGAGAGGGTCTTCGGGGATCTGCTCAGGCGCTACCGGGTCGCAGCGGGGATGACGCAGGAGGAACTGGCGGAGAGGGCGGGCTTGAGCGTGGAGGGTATCAGCACGCTTGAGAGGGGAGCGAGGCGGGCCCCTCGCAGGGACACCCTCCGACTCCTAGCCGAGGCGCTGGGGCTATCCAAGCAGGACCGGCAGGCTCTCGTGAGTGCGGGAGGCAGACGGGATGAGCGCTCCTCCCCCTCGCAGGACTTGCTTCCTAACAACCTCCCGCCGCAGCCCACCCCCTTCATCGGCCGAGAGCAGGAGGTGGGGGATGTGCGGCAGCAGCTGGTGCGTCCCGACTTGCGCCTGCTGACGCTAACAGGCCCGGGGGGTATCGGGAAGACCCGGCTGGCCCTTGAGGCAGCAGCCGGGGTGCTCGAAGAGTTCCCGGACGGGGTGTACTTCGTCCCGCTGGCCCCGATCGCCGATCCCTCGCTGGTTGTGCCCACGATCGCCCGCACTCTGGGGTTAGCGGAGGCGGGGGCCAGACCGATTGCCGAGACCCTCGTGGAGCACCTGAGGGGTAGGAGGATGCTGCTGGTCTTGGACAACTTCGAGCACTTGCTGGAGGCGGTCTCGGAGGTGGCGAGTCTGCTGCTCTCCTGCCCGCGCCTTGCGGTGCTCGCGACGAGCAGGGCGTGTCTGCGGCTGCGGGGCGAGCAGGAGTATCCCGTGCCCCCGCTGGAGCTGCCCGAGGCCCGCCATCTCACCGACCTTGCTTTGCTGTCACGGAACCAGTCGGTGGCAATCTTCGTCCAGGGAGCGGCAGCAGTCAAGCCGGGCTTCGCAGTAACTTCCCAGACCGCTCCCGCCATAGCCGCTATCTGCCGAAAGCTAGACGGGCTGCCACTGGCAATCGAGCTTGCGGCGGCACGGGTGAGGCTGT
>JADDPP010000048.1 GCA_016781845.1 Rubrobacter sp. | reverse complement strand
GCATCTTCGTCGCAAATCTCTGGTGCATTATCGGCCGTAAACTGACACTGAGTTCGCGGTAGTCGATGTCCGGCTGGCTGCTCGCCCCTTTCCTCTCGGCGTCCCAAGTCCGGTACGCTCGGATGGCTGCCGCGTACTCCGCCACTCGCGGGTTCTCAGCGGCCGCCCGGTCCACAGCAGCGGCAGTTGGCTCCTGGCCCAGGCGATCCTCGACGAGCCTGAGCATATCATCGCCCTCCCAGAAGTCCTCCACTTCGGATTCCTCCTCCGCGACCGCCACGAGCCGGTCAGCCACGAACAAGAACCCCTCCAGGCCGTCCACCTCGACGATCTGCCTGGCGCCCGTGTCATTCCCAGCTGCCGTACTTGCTAGGAAATGTCTATACAGCACTTCCCGAGTGTCAGCGTCGCCGCGTCGTGCCAGTTGGGCGGTCAGGTCGAGCAGGTGCTCGATGTCCCTGTAGTCCGAGTCCGGGCTCAGCGCCCCCACCGCCTCGAGGATCCTCTCCCTGTACCAGCCCTCGTCGCCGGTGAGCCCAACGATATCGAGTATGTACTCGGATCGGCTGCCCTCCACCTGCGGGTCGTAGGCAGTGTTGTGGAGGCACGCATGCAGGATGGCGTCGCGGTACGGGTCTGCGGGATGCCGGCTAAGGAGCAGCACCGCGCGACCCAGCCCAATACCGAGGATGCGAGCGAACTCGCCGACATCTACGGCTACTGCCCGATCTCTTCCCATTACGCCTCCCTGGACACCGCCAATGTAGGTTCTACTCGTTGGCGTCTTGATCCAGGCATTCGTTACTCCAGTATGCGCTGCACATCATATGCCAGGTGTGGTGGACATAGGCTGTTTGGATCCCCGCCCTGCTGCGAAGGCGCCGCCAGCGCTGGATGGTCTTGACCCACCCGCGCGATGATCTTCCCCTGCCCGTCGAATGCGCGTACCTCGCACACCACCTTTGCCTGTGCCATAAGCGAGTACGTGCGATTCTTAGTGGCGCCGCCCACCACCTCACCGGTATCGAACGTCGCTTCCACTGCCCGCACCTCCGGCGAGTATGCGTAACCGTGCAGCCACAGGTACTGCTTCTTGACACCCCATCTCCACACGAGTCGTGCGTCGACCGGGATCTGGAAAGGCGCAACCTCGAGGGGCGAATCGGAGGGGGCCTTCCCTGGCCACATCGAGGTCGTGCCGGCCAGCAAAGTATGCCATTCGCCCCGGTAGCGCCCGACGAGCTTGACACCTGTTTCTAAGCACATGACAAGAAATAAGTCATTGAAATCAAGCGGCTTGCTGCAG
>JADDPP010000359.1 GCA_016781845.1 Rubrobacter sp. | reverse complement strand
TCAGCTAGATCACGAATAGTTGACCGCCCGGCTGCTGAGCGGTTACGCGCTACTGCGACGCCGAAGCTAGGCAGCAAAACGGTGAGGGGCCGTCACTCCCCCCCCCTCACCCTCGAGGTGTATGTAGGCCTCAACACCGGCGACTGGTTCCTGGAGCGGATGGTTGACTAAGGGGGGCCGATGCTCCCCCCCTCGTTGTCCCTACCACTTGAGCCCTTTGAGGGGCGAGTGCTTGCGGTGACTCTCGGCAATGTCGGTGTCTGCGAGCTTCACGTACCTCTTGGTCATGTCCAAGCTGGTGTGTCCCAGCAGTCGCATAAGGGTAAGGGGATCTCCACCGTTGCGTAGGAACCGCACCGCGCCTGTGTGACGGAGCAGGTGCGGATTGACGTGGCGGATGCCGGCCATCCTGCTACGGTCCTCCAGTATGTCCTCGATGCCTTCCTGGCCGAGGAGGCCGCGAGTTCCCACCCACAGCGCCTCATGAGCGTCGGTCCGTAGCCGCTCGTACTTCCACAGCGCCCGCCTGGTCTCCTGGCTTACCTGTACCATCCGCTCCTTACACCCCTTCCCCAATACGGTAAAGGTGCCGGAGGGACTGATGGTCTTGCGCTGTATTGACAGCAGCTCCGATACGCGCAGGAGGGAGTCCACAAGCGTCAACACGAGCGCCAGGTCGCGCGCCGAGTGCATCTCCGCGGTCTCCGCCCATCTGAGTCCAGCTGCCGCGAGCTTTCCGCTGTATGGGCTGCCGCTGACGCGGGCGAGCTTACAGGATTGCAGCAGGGCGTTGAGCTCCTCGTCCGTCAGGGGAGTGGGCTGCTTCGAGGGAACGAGGGGCGTCTTCACGCGCTCGAATGGCGTAACGTCGAGCGCCCCCTCCTCCACGAGCCACGTGCAGAACGCCTTGAGGGCGCGCACGTAAGCGTGGACGGATGCGGGGGCGAGTCGCTTTTGAGTCGCGGGTTGAGTGTCGCATCCCCAACGCTGCTGGCTGGTCTGGAGGTAGCGAATGAAGAGGCGGAGGGCATGCGGCTCAAGCGCCTGGAGCTCTTCATAGCCCTGCTGGTCGCACCACCAGCAGAACCTTCGCAGGTTATTGCGATAGAACGAGACAGTCCGGGACGAGAGACCTGCTGCCTCCGCGCTCAGGATGAAGCCCTCGATCCATCCCGAGAGGGGGAAAGTAGTCCGTCCTAGGTTATGCTTTTGTAGGGTCATGACGTCGCTTTCCACCGACGGACGCGCCGTAACCCTAATAAATACCTAGGGTTTCCCA
>JADDPP010000408.1 GCA_016781845.1 Rubrobacter sp. | reverse complement strand
ATGGGTACACCACGTACATATACGCGAAGGCGCGGGGCGAGCGCCGGATCGTGGTCGCGGAGGAGTACTGGAAAGTGCCGGGAATGTTCGAGAAGTACGTGAGGCTCTCACCGGATAACTGGACGCTGACGTACGCCAAAGTAGTCCAGTCCAACACGGACCGCGTGCGGATGAACGTTGTGGACATCGCCAGCGGGAACAGGCGTGTGCTGGTAGACCTTCCGTGGGAGATGTGGGTGGCGGAGCCCGTCTGGTCGCCGGACAGCAGGCAGGTTGCGTACGTCCGGTCCACATCCCCTGGACGCAAGCCCGGCCTGGAGCTATGGGTCGTCAACGCGGATGGGTCCGGCAATCGCAAGCTGCTGACACATCCTTCCTTCAACGCGGACGTGTTCTACGGAGCGGACCGTCACCCGCTGCAGTGGACGCCGTACGGCGACCTGCAGTACAAGGACTACAAGGGTGGCAGGGTATACACGGTGGACGGGCGGACGGGCAAGCTGTCGTACGAGAGCGCGGACCTGCAGCCTCCGAAGGAGGCCATACCGGTTATCCAGACAAAGGGGGAGATGCCCGTACAGTCTCAGAATGACCCGCGCTGGCGGTACGACCGTATGGCGCCCGCGAGGAACACTCTGGGCAGCTTCGGGTGCGCGCTGACCTCCGTGAGCATGTCGTTCAACGCCCTGGGAGTGCCCACGGTGCCCAAGCAGCTGAACAAGGACATGGGCGACCACTCCGCGCTGTTCTACTGGGCGTACGCTTCGGAAAACTTCAGCAACAGGAAGCTGGAGCTGTGGGGCGTGTGGGCGTTCGACTGGAACATGCTCGACCTCTCGCTGGCGAAGGGCCGGCCCGCGATGGTATGGCTCTCGGACGCGCGGACCACGCAGTCGGCGTCACTGACGCACTGGGTGCTCGTTGTAGGCGGGGAGGGGCAGGAGCCAGGGAAGTACCGGATATACGACCCGTGGGACGGCAGCACATGGAAGACGCTCGAGTACTACACCTCGAAGGGCTACGGGCTGACGAAGGTGTACGCGTACGGGCCGCGGATGCCGAAGAAGCCGAAGTCTCCAGCGGCGGGACGCAGGAAGGGCGGCAGGTAGGCGCGTGTTCCTCAGGCCTCCGCGAGAGGACCGCGACGGAAGCGCGGGGCGGTTCGAGATCGAACGGCGTCATGGTTAGGAGAACCTCCGCGTAGAGCGGCGGGCAGATGGTGGTGTGAGTCGTGTATGCATATGAATCCAGCGCTAGTGCTCCGTGACGCCTTTTATGATAGTCCGTGAACCAGGCGCTCCATCA
>JADDPP010000070.1 GCA_016781845.1 Rubrobacter sp. | reverse complement strand
ATGGTGCTGTTCTACACCGCCGGTATGTTCCTCAACGATCTGTGCGATTACTCCATTGACCGAGTGCAGCGACCGGAGCGCCCACTGCCCCGCGGGGTGGTGTCTCTCTCCGAGGCCAGACTCGCCGTGGCAGCGCTGTTCGGAGTTGGCCTGCTTCTCCTGTGGTCTATCAGCATGCTCGCGTTCCTGAGCGGCCTTCTCCTCGTCGCCCTCATCGCCCTGTACGACGTGTGGCACAAGGAGAACCCGCTCAGCCCTCTGATCATGGCGAGCACCCGGCTGATGGTGTACGTCACAGCCTTTCTGGCGTACTCCTCTGAGCTCTCGAGTGGCCTGTTGTTGGCGGGCTGTATGCTCGTGCTCTACCTCATAGGGCTCACGTACATAGCGAAGACTGAGACCCGCCCAGCGCTCACGGCATACTGGCCGGCGGTCCTCCTGTTCCTCCCCCTCGGGTACTGGGCGCCGCGCCTGAGCATAGAGGCACTGCCCCTCCTGTTGCTGTTTGGCGCGTGGGTGGCGTACAGCATATCCTTCGTGTACCGCTCCATGGACCGGAGCATCGGCGGCGCAATCGCGCGGCTGATAGCGGGTATCTCGCTTCTCGACGGGCTGGCGCTCGCCTCGGTCGGGTCTGCGGCTGGAGTGGCGCTCGCTCTTCTCGCGTTCGGCGCAACTCTATTCTTGCAGAGCTTCATAAAAGGAACCTGAGAGTGCAGAAAACCGTAGTCCTCAACGTCGTGGGGCTGTCCCCCAGCCTGCTCGGCCCTCACACGCCGCGTCTTTGCAAGTTCGCGAGAGGCGGCAGACTCGCGACGATCTCGAGCGTGCTGCCGGCCGTCACTTGCTCTGTGCAGGCGTCGTACCTGACGGGCAAATACCCCGACGAGCACGGCATCGTGGGCAACGGCTGGTACTTCCGCGACGAGTGCGAGGTGAAGTTCTGGAGGCAGTCGAACAAGCTGGTCCAGGCGCCGAAGGTGTGGGAGATCGCGAAGGCGCTTGACCCCTCGTTTACGTGCGCCAACCTGTTCTGGTGGTACAACATGTACTCATCGGTGGACTACTCGGTCACGCCACGGCCCATGTACCCCGCGGATGGGCGCAAGCTCCCGGACATCTACACCCAGCCCGCGGAACTGCGGACGGCGCTGCAGGAGCGGTTTGGGCAGTTCCCGCTGTTCAACTTCTGGGGACCGAACACCTCTATCAAAGCGACTAAGTGGATCGCGGACGCCTCCAGGTGGGTGGACGAGCGCCACGACCCCACGCTGACGCTCATCTACCTGCCCCACCTCGACTACTGCCTGCAGCGCTACGGACCCGAGCAGCAAAAGGTAGCCGGAGACCTGCGGGAGCTCGACGAGGTGTGCAGCGACCTGATCGAGCATTACCAGGATCGGGGCGCACGCGTCATACTCCTGTCGGAGTACGGCATCACGAGCGTCTCCCAGCCTGTCCACCTGAACCGGGTGCTGCGGGAGAACGGGTTGCTCTCGGTGCGTGAGGAGCTCGGGCGGGAGCTGCTCGATGCGGGTGCGAGCGCCGCGTTCGCGGTCGCCGACCACCAGGTGGCGCACGTCTACGTCAACGACCCCGCGCGCCTGCCCGTGGTGCGCGCACTGCTGGAGGCTACGGACGGCGTGGAGCAGGTGCTCGATGCGGAGGGCAAGAAAGCCTGTCACCTCGACCATCCGAGGTCCGGGGAGCTGGTTGTGGTCGCGGAGCCCCATGCCTGGTTCACGTACTACTACTGGCTCGACGACGACCGGGCGCCCGACTACGCGCGAACGGTGGATATTCACCGCAAGCCGGGCTATGATCCCGTCGAGCTGTTCCTGGACCCGCAGCTCAGGGCGCCGAAGGCAAAGGTGGGGCTGAAGCTGCTGCGCAAGCGGCTCGGCTTCCGGTACCTGATGGACGTCATCCCGCTGGATGCCACCCTCGTACGCGGCTCGCATGGTCGGGCGCCCACGGACCCGTCGGAGGGACCACTGTTCCTCACCGACCAGACAGACCTCCTCGATACGAACATCCTCGATGCCACGGATGTCCACAGCCTGATACTGCAACACCTCGGAGCTCTGCCAGCAGCTCAATCCGCGCGTGGAATCGGCTCCGGCTCCTGATCTTCACCCTGCTGGCGGCGCTTTTGTGAACCGATCCAGCTGGGGGCCTGTGGAACGCGGATCCCAGAACCTGGGGGCAGGACCCACTCGGACCACTATCGCTGCTGCCGCGCCCGTCTCTCGATCCACCATCCGCGCGCGCTGATGGCCCCGGCTGCCACAACTGCCACGCAGAATACCAGGGAGATGAGCATCCCCACCCTGAGCGTCGTGGACTCATAGCGCAGCACGACCTCGTGCTTCCCGGCCGGCACCGGTATTGCTCTCAGTATGTAATCGGCGACCATGAGTTGGGCAGGCTGGCTGTCAATATAAGCCTTCCACGCCGGGTAGTATATCTCGCTGAGCATCAACAGACCGGGTGCACTCGTCGTGGTACGGAGACGAAGCTGATCTGGCTGATACTCCACGATGGAGACCTGTCCGCGCGCGCCACCGTCCGGCTGTCTCAGTGGAGGTGGCTCCTGCTCAATTAGGGCGAGCTGACGAGGGTCTATCTTACCTCCAGCCAGTAGTTTGAGAGCTTGTTCCGGGGCTACCCGATTCGCCCTATGCACGATCCACGCTCTTGGCAGTGCCTGAGGCCTCTCCAGCACCCTCACCGCACCGTCGTCGTACACAGTGGGGTAGACCTGGCTCAGTCTGCGCACGTTCACAGGCTCCTGTTGCCCTGCTGAGGAGAGAACGGTGTAGCGGACGTTCAGGAGATCAAGCAGAGGCGAATCAAGCCCGTGCCAGAGAACGCGGGCGTGGCGGTAGCCCTGGATGCGTCCGCGGTTGATCGCCCGCATGTATTCGTCATATCGAGCCAGCCGTATCGGGTTATACCCCTGAATGTCGTGCAGGCCGAAGATGAGCGATCGGTTGTTCACGACCAACCTGTTTACTCGTGGATTCGTCCACCGGGCCACATACGACCGGACCGAAGCGGGCTCGTTCTGGTCGTAGCCAAAGAAGCGGAACAACTCCTCCTCGTGCGTTGATTTTAGAAACTGGCTGGCGCCCCTGGGTGCGTAGTAAGCGTTCAGGTCTACCCTCAACCCCTCGTTTACCCGCTTGCGGCCATCAAACGGACCCTGTCCAGCGGTGAGCAGATCAACAACGAGGAGCAGAAGGAGCAGTGTAACCACAGGCAGTCGTGCCGTGCGGTTCAGGGCGTAAACCATCAGGAGCGCTGCCACCATCAGCACCAGAGCTAGCGAGAACAGCGGGATGTTGGCGCCCCATGCGAGTAGCAGCCCAACGCCGCCTGCCAGTAGCGGTGCGAGGAGAGCTCTCCGCTTGGTCATCTCGGGAAGACTGCTCACCGTTGCGCCGGACAGGAGCGCGGGACCCAGAAAGAACACGGTCATCACTCGCTCTGGGTAATGAAAGTGTACGTGCTCGAACAATGGCAGCAGGTTAAGCAGCCAGTGGAGCGGTGTTGGACCCTGCCCCGAGAGGATGAGCGCTCCAATCGAGAGGGTGGCCCAGAAGGGCGTGGCATACCGAGCGCCAGCGACCGCAAACGCCACGAGGGCAAGGACAAGCGGCACTACACCCGCATACCATCTCCCCGATGCAAACACGTTGAGCCAGTCTGCAATCCCCCATCCTCCCACAACCAACTGGCCGGTGGACGAGTAGCCGTTAGCCAGGATGGAGAGTCGGCTGAACTCCACACGGGGTAGTAGCCCGGCTGCCGCCAGCCCGAAACCGAATACCAGCACTGCTGTGCCGTGCGTCGCGAGTGCGCTGACCCGCCTGCGTACGCCGTGAAGTGTCTCAGGAGGCACGACCAGCGTGCGGTACGTGATGTAGCCACCGAGGACGAGCAGCGCGTAATACGTGGATTGCCCCAGCGAGATCGCCATCACCTGACTCAGCGCGAGTCCTGATATACCCCGCGACAGGACCCGCCTGGCCCACCCACTGCTCCTGAGCGCCAGTTCCGCACCTACGAGCGTAAGCGGGAGCCACGCTGTAAGGGCGGTGAAGTAAAAGCAACACCCTGCTGCGCCATACGTTATCCCCGTGTATTCATACGCTACCGCCGCGAAAGTTGCCCCAACGACGCTCATACCAAGCAGGCGTGAGAGCGTGTACGTGGCAAGTCCGGCGAGGAGCAGGTGGAAGAGCAGGTATCCCTTCGCGGCGAGCGCCAGCGGCGCGAGAGCAAACAGGAGCATCGCGGGCAGGTACATCCAGCCCGATTGAAGGTCAGCCGCGAAGGGAGCGCCCGAGAGCAGAAATGGGTTCCACTCTGGTATCTGACCCGACCTGAGCGTCCGCCCAAGATAGGAGAACGAAGGATAGAAGAACGTGGCGGCGTCCATTCCCACCACTGTTCCGCCAACCACGAGATTCCACGCTGCTATCAGCGAGATCAGCACAATCAGGAACGCGGCCAAGAGGTCCGGCGGCGGACGGAGGGACGTGCGCGCCATGCGCGACGGCAAGGATGCAAAGGCTGCATGCATAACAGCCCAATCGTATCAACACCCCTCCGAGAACCGCAAATACGGCTCCCACGCGCCCACGCGCTCTTTCCTCCACCTGGCAGTGTGCCTGCTCACGCAGGTAGCAGGCGATGGGGATCGCACCCTGCGCTGCTGCGAGACGTGGCATGTGGCTGCGAAAGCGACTGCACAACTGTGGGCAAGGAAAGCGTATTGCGCCGGAACGCATGTAAGCGGCAGAATCGCTGGCACAGACGAGATAGAACTGATCGAATGGGCATACGGGGACTGTGGTGTATAGATATCTGAACGGCTCTGGGTATATATTCCCAGGGCAAGGGTGAATCGTGCCCTCGCTCCGCGGCCATCTCATAAGACTAAGGAAAGAGGACACTGTGCACGATGTCTTGCAGCG
>JADDPP010000252.1 GCA_016781845.1 Rubrobacter sp. | reverse complement strand
GCAGCCCAGGGGATACACGTTGACCCCATAGAGAGCATGCGGCGGGAGTTCTCAGTTCAGCAGCTCGACGCACGGCTGGGGCGTCTCGCGGTTGCCGAAGCCGAAGCCAAAGAGATGCGCGCGGAACCGGCCGCACGTCTCGATGAGGTGCTGCACCGCATAGCAGCCCAGCGAGCGGCAGACAGTAGAGCAGCCGTGGAAGCCGATCAGCAAGTGGACCGCAAGCCGAACGCGCTTGAGCGGTTCCTAAGCGGCAAGCTGTAAAGGAGCAGGGGTTATGCGATACGTCTCATTGAGCAGCATCTACGTTGATGAGTCAGAGAACAAGGCATACACGTCGCCGGTACATCGGGCAGGGAACACCGTCACGAGGCTACTGGTGAACGCGCACGAGTCCATATCAGCAGCGGACGTGGAGCGGTACAACCTGCTCGACACGGGCGTTGTCATGCCGGTTCCGGATACACAAGCGCCGGCGGGGTTCGCTGAGTATGGCAACGGCGATACCGCCCGCAAGGGGATAGACACCACGAGCCCAGGCACTCTAAGCGGTGGCAACCTCGTGGGTACGGTGTACGAGCACGACCCGGAAGCCGCGGGCGTGCAGGTGAACGAGGCTTACAAGCGCCGGCTGCGACAGGAGCAGGGGTTATGAGTCGCGACGTTCTCAGCAAGAGGGCAGAGCGGGCGCTGCGTGGCTTGTTCCGCGAGTCCTTCCGCCGCATGGACGACGAGGAACTGCTTGCGTTCGCCGCCTGGTGTGAGTGGCTGCGGGGCAAGGTCCACGACGAGAACCCCGGAGGCCTCGACACCATGACGGACGAGATGCTGAACGAGTACCTGGCGCAAGTGGAAGCCAAGTTCCTCGTGCCCGCTGGCGGGGAGGTGTAGGTATGTTACTTCTGAGATTAGGCTTCAAAGTGGCCAAGTTCGCCCGCAGGCGGATAGGCGGCCGCCGGCGCAGCCGCCGCTCGGAGCCAGACCTCGCCGAGCTGAAGAAGCACGCCGAGAAGATCAGCCGCGACGCCAAGGGTGTGCAGGGGGCCTTCACCGAGCTCGCTAATGCCGCCGGCCGACTGGAGCAGTCCGCGAGCCAACTGGGGAAACTGGGGAGATCGGGCATCATTCAGCTCCGGGTCCGCACGAACGCGCACCAGGTAGCGGGCGAGTTGGAGCGGCTGGAGCTAGAGATCGAGGGCGCCGCACGCCGCACGATGGAAAAGGCTGTCCTCCTCGTCCAGGGCGAAGCCCAGCGCCGCGCGCCCGTGGACACCGGCACGCT
>JADDPP010000084.1 GCA_016781845.1 Rubrobacter sp. | reverse complement strand
TGGTGTCTAGCACCCGACGCGCGGCTCAGTTGTTCCCTTAGTTGCTGTAAGATCGTTGCTGGCCGGTATTGTATACCAACACTGATGCCGTCTACCCGGTGGGGTATTCGGCGCGAAGTTCCCCACGCTTTTGGGGCTCTCCGTCATGATCAACGCAGGTTCAATAGAATAGCTACGGATGTATGATCCTCGACCCCTCCCGGTGCACGAGCCTCGCTGATCGGAGGTTCGGAGCCGTAACATCGCCGGACGTCGGGTCAAGGATGAAGTCAAGCGTCGCGTGGAAGGCCGCCGTCGCCCCGTTCATCGTAATGTTTAGCTGCCGGATCGCAAAATCAACCAGAACCTCGGTTTCCGCGGAGACGAGGAGGGAGCCCGAGGGGAAAACAGCTACCGACTTGACCTCTACCATTAGAGGCTCATCCGCGGGTCGCACGGAGTGCACGACCGGACGCCAGCCTGTTGGAATAGCGGGGGAGGTGCCAATGATCATCTCCAGCTGCTCTCGGTAGGCGAGCTGAAGCGTCTCCAAGAAGCGGTCGTATACTCCTGGTTCGCGAAGGCGTTGGTCTTCCCCCGACAACAGGGCGCGGCGTGATAGGCGGGGCTTCAGGTAAGTGTCACTGAAGGCGGAGAGTCCGAGCCGAAGCCGGACCCTCTCCACTGGGATGTCCCGTGCTACGACATCTGCCGCAAGCTCGGGGTGAAGCTCTCCGTCCTTGGCGAAGTCGGAAGCGTTGGTTGTAACGAACACGATCGCCTCGTCCCCGGACGAGGCCAGTTCGAGCACACCCTCCCAGATCAGGGCATCCCGGTAGCCCTTCTGCCCATCAGACGAGAACGGCTTTCGGCCAGAGAGAGCTCTCTGCACGAGCGTCTCGTGGGATACCTGCGGGTACGGGAGCTCCCGCACGCCGAGAGCCGAGAGCCTAAGCCGCAATAGCTCTCCGTACGCGTCCGCGAGCCCGTCGATGCTGTGGATCGGCGGCGGGGTGTCTGGTGCGCCTTCCCATAAGAACCGGCGGAGGGACTGGTGGGCCGCGCGATCCCTCTCTACGGCCTCCTGCACCCCACGGCGATACCGATTGAGCACCTCGGCGATCACCAGACACGGTAAGTGCAGCGAGAACCCGAAGGATTCTATCCCCTCCTTGAGCGCGCGGAATGGGCCGCTCGCCATCCGGTAGTCGGCGACAATTTCGGTGGAATCGAGGACAACACGCACCTACCGATACCTCCGCTCATACGGCACGTGCAGCACCTCGACCGCCTCGCGGGCCTCCTCGTCTCCGCTGCGGTCGTA
>JADDPP010000129.1 GCA_016781845.1 Rubrobacter sp. | reverse complement strand
GCAGGCTCAGGACTCTCCTAAAACCTGGTACGAAAAATGGGGTCCGGTCAGTAGAAGTCGCGCAGCTTCACGTTTCCTGCCCAGCAGTCGAGCACGAGTGTGCCTGGCCCCTGGGGAGCGATGTGCCTCTTCACACCGTCGAGGAGGGCCCTTCCCCTGCTCGTCCGGCTCTATCACGAGCGACCGCAGGTACCACACAGTCCCGCGCTCACAGTCCAATCCCCACGTGAGTAACGGCGGAAAGGTCTTGGCCATCACCGGAGCCACGAACACCGCGCCGAGGATGCGCTCGCCCGCCTCAAGCACATGCGCCGTGCCCGCCCCGATGTGTGCGGCGAAGGCATCGGCCTCCAGTGCCGTGAGCTTCTGCACGCTGCCGGAGTACGCCGCCATGTCGCGCAGAGTTATGGGTGAGGAGCAGGGGAACGCATGGGTGGAGCAGGTTCGCGCCATGAGTCCCGGATGACGTGGGTCGCGGTGGCAAATGCGTAAACCCTCCGTGGCGGGCTGGAGCACAAGATCATGAAGGTAGCGGTCGTGGGCGCGGGCGCCGTCGGAGGATGCCTCGGTGGCTGGCTCGCGATGACAGGTCACGATGTACGCCTCGTGGACCGCGACGCGCACCTGGAGGCCATCCGCGCAAACGGACTCCTCCTGCGGCAGGCGCGGGATGACGGCTTGTGGCACGAGGACGTGGTTCGGATGCCCGCGACCGACGACCCGGCGGAAATCGGCCCCGTGGAGTACGTGCTCTTCGGCGTCAAGGCACAGGACGCGGAGCGCGCCGGGCAGAGATTACGCAGACGTTGCGTGCAACGTCTCTACAGGCCTTACCACCCACCACGCGGGGAGCGCACGAGCTCGCCAAGTGCCAGCCACGTGGCGCGGCGCTCTCCCGCGAGCCCGTTCGCAGCGCCGCTGGAGGAGGGGAGTACCCAGACGAGCGAGCGGCCGATGTGCCGGTCCTGCAGGCCGAGCTTCGGGGGCCGCTCTCCGTACAGGTGGGTATACACGCCCAAGCCGTTGAAGGCGACAACCCGTGGCGACACGGTTTCCAGCTTTTCGAGCAGCCCCTGGCGCGCGAGCTTGTACTGCGACGCGGGCAGCTCGTCCGCCCGCGCACTTGGGTGGCCTGCAAGCAGGTCCGTCACACCCACCCCGTAGCCGAGGAGCAAACCATCTTCCTCGGGCAAGAGCAATCGTGGGGTGAGGCCGCTGGCGTGCAGCAGCCGGTAGAAGGCGTTCGTAGGGTTCGCGTAGTAGTGACCGGACCTCCACGCCCTCAGCGAGGGGTTGAAGCCGACGAACACCACGTCGAGGCCAGGAGCGAGCAGGTCCGGCAGCGAGTGAGGAGGGTGATGAGCACCGGCAGGCGCGCTCTCATGACTCACTACTCATGCCTCGTGGCTCGACCGAAGGGCAGCGGGAAGTGGGGCACTCTTTCGCGATAACGCAAATACCGCTCCCCGTACGCTTGGGTCAGCCGCCACCCCTCGTGCCTGGAACCGAGAAACATGTACACGGCTGTGACCAGGCCGAACGCCCCCCACTTGAGCGTCATGACGGGCGAGAGCCAGAAGCCGAGGATGACGAAGTAGTTGGAGGGGTGGCGGGAGAGCCGGTAGGGACCGGTCCATCCCACGTCGTCGCTACCCTCTCGCGGCAGTGGGTGCTGAGCTACGGGGGTGGGGGAGATGGGACGCTTGCCGGTAATCAGGTCCCAGGCCTGAGTCACGCCCAGGAACAGACCCAGGCCGACCTGCAGGACGCCTGAGAGAAAGCCCGCCGCGCACCCCGCCTGCCCCGCCAGCATGAGCACGCGGAGCGCACCCCGCGCTGTGTACAGGCGGCGGTCCGGGAGCCGCCACACGTAGCCCAGCAGCCCTCCAAAGGAGGCGATGGCGAAGGCGTTGTAGCCCAGCCTGTACAGGCCGTTCGTCCGATCCTCGCCCAGCCGGGCTCGTGCGAGCTCCCTGATCTGAGTCCACGCGAGCAGGCTGTGTACGCCTGCCCACGCCGACAGCGCGAGCGCTGACCTTAGCGCCCCTGACCACAGGGCCCGGTTACCTCTCATCAACTTGCCCTCTCTATCACGACCATCATGACCACCTGCGCAACCTCCAGCCCTTGCGGAACGCGCCTGAGCTGCGCCCTCCGCCCACGGCACCGGGAAGCACCCTCGCACACATTCTCCCCCTCTGCACCGGCGCCGCGCAAGCGAGCCCCCGATAAGCATACAGCAGACCCGCCCCTCACCAGTCAAGCCTCGCACGCGGAGCCGAGCCCAAACAGCCCGAAGGGTCACAGCAAGCGCCCCTTGCCACACATCCCAAACGGCCGAGCCGGGGCATTGCCGCCGCGTCACAGGCCGGAAACCGGGGCTTTGCGACACCGTCAACACCACCGCAGGCCATTACCTACTTGTCACAACCATGCCCGACCAGTCAATGCTATCATTGACAGTGCGTCACCACCCTTGCGTTGCCGGCAGCGATATTGACACCGGGGCAATACCCGCTTACAATGACGTGCGTCGGAGGAGGTAGAAACATGGAGTTCGGCGCAAGGCTCAAGGCAGCGCGGGAGAGGGCGGGGCTGTCGCAGAACGCGCTCGCGCGGCTGGCGGGTCTAAGCCCCGCAACTATCAACAGGCTTGAGAGTGGCGAGCGCAGGCCCTCCAACCGGACGCTTGTCGAGCAGATATGCGACGCGCTGGGTCTGCGATCCCCGGAGCGCGACGAGCTGTTGGCCAGTGCGGGACACAACCCGGACGTGTACGAGACCGTCCCCCCCTCCGATCCCACCCTCGTCGCCATCGCCCGCGTGCTCGCCGACCCCGGCCTGACTCCTGAGGACAAGGAGGAGTTCCGCGCCGTGCTCAGCTCCCTCGCGCGGCGATGGCAGGGAAGCAGGACACAACCAGGAGGTGAGGAGTGAGCGGCGTTAGCGGTCGGGGGCGAGGACACGGCGGGGGCCACGACGATTCCGACTACCGGTACAGGTTCCTCTCACGCTTCGGCTCGGTTATACTCTCCGGCGGTATCGCCGCGATCCCTAAAGCGCTGTACATGTACAGCGCGGAGCTTGGGCTCGTGCCCCAGGAAGTATGGTTCGTCGGCTACATCCTCGCGCACCGCTGGACCGCGGAGCTGCCGTTCCCCAGCTTGCGCAAGATGAGCGTGCATACTGGCGTCAGCCCGCAGATGCTGCACCGCTACAAGAACTCACTGATAGAGAAGGGATACCTCGAGGTAATCCCGCGCACCCGCCCAAGCGGCGGCCGCACCTCGAACTACTACGACTTCAGCGGGCTGTTCGAGCGGCTGGAGTTGTTGCTTATACGCGACAACGGCGGGAGGCCCGAAGATCTCGAGGGTGACGAGGAGGAGGCAGGCGCTCAACCCCAGTTTACCCCCCCCGGTAAACCACAGTTTACTGCCCCTGGTAAAGCGGGGTTGAGCGGGGCCGGTAAACGAGGCACGACCGCCCCTGAAAACGAGCGTACACAGCATGTTAAAAGAGACATGCATGCAGAACCAAACCATGAAGTCACAACTGAAAAACCAGCGCGCCGCAAGGCATCCACATTTAGACCTTTTGACGGAAACGCTCTCGACTCCCGCCAGGCCTGGGCTACTGCTCTCATGGATCTGAAGAACGCTGCCGGCGCGGAGGCGTACCTTAAGGGAAGCAAGCTGCTCGCGCGCGACGGCGATGAGCTCGTGGTGGGGGTATCGAGCGCGTATGGCGCGGAGTGGCTGGAGCGCCGCATAGCTCAGCGCGCGGCGGCAGTTCTCTCCGCGCTCGGCGGAGAGCCGGTGGGCGTGCGCTTCGTAGCCACGAACGAGTGGCGCGGGTGACGCCATCGGCGAGCATCGAGGGCTTGGACAGGCGTGTGTAGAAAGGCTCACTGACTCGCCCCCAGCTCCATCCCTGCCAGCGAGCTGATCCGGGTGAGGCGCTGGCTCGTCCCTGCACCCGTAGTACACAGTCCACCTGACCACTCTGTCATCCCGACGCCTTACGCAGGACGCTCTTCTCGGCCTCGGATCAGGCGCTCGCCCCGGTCTGTACCTCTCTGATTGCCTTGCAGAATCGCACACATGGCGGGCGGCGCCTCGTTTGATCGTGCGCGGTGGATAGATCACAATGCAGACCTTGCCCGCACCGGGGCCTGGGAGGAGATCTGGATGATAGTGGTCAACTTCAGCCACCCGCCCACACCGCAGCAGTGTGCCGAGATCGAGAGACAGGTGCAGGCGCCGGTCGAGCGCGTAATCGAAGTACGGACCCACTTCGACGAGGAGCAGCCGTTCGCCTCGCAGGTGGAGGCGCTCGTCGAGATGTTCTGGCGGCGTACGCCGGAGTGCTGGAGGCGTTCGAGCAGGTGAAGCGCACACGGCTCAGCCGCCGGCTTGCCGAGGGCGACTTGATCGTTGATATTACCGGGGGGACGAAACCAATGACAGCTGGAGCGGTGCTGGCATGCCGGGAGCAGGGAGTGGCGGTGCAATACATGTACGCGCAACGCGATCCGGTAACAGGCGAGCTTCTTCGCGACCGTGATGACAAAGTCGGCCTTGTAGCTCTACGCCTCCCACTTGCCGCCACTGTGTTGCCGTTATATTAGCACCTGGAGCGGGACAACGACTGTAGAGACGTTGCGTGCAACGTCTCTACGCAACGTCTGCGTACCGTCTGCCTAACGTCTGCGAATGTGCCCACTCCCACCAACGGTGACTCTTGAATGATGCTGGCTGGCGAGGGTGTCCGAGAGGTCGCAGAGACGTAGCATGCTACGTCTCTACAGGCGTAGGGTGAGGGTGTATGGCGTGCTGAGAGGGACCCTGAAATCGAGACGGTGGATTCGCCGCTTGTAAGGCGCGGGCGCGCTGATGGAGCTTCCATTGGTGGGGGGCGCAGACCGAGGCTGGAACGAGCCATATAAGGGGGACCGGCGCCTCCTGTGACCGGACCCCATTTTTCGTACCAGGTTTTAGGAGAGTCCTG
>JADDPP010000196.1 GCA_016781845.1 Rubrobacter sp. | reverse complement strand
TAGCTTGAACGGCTTCGTTACGGGAACCAGGTTCTCCACTCCGGCCATCGCGCCAACAGCATCCACAACCATTCGCACGTCTCCTCCGTGACCTATGACCCCGATTATCGCCCGCTCGATGCCCTGCGAGAGATGGGCCGTCAGCCCCGCCTCCTGCACCCTCTCCACGACCGCATCTATCTCACCCTGCGTAGCGCCACCGCGCATCACGATTACCATTACATACCCCTAACTAGCCCAGCCTGTCGTCGGCTGGTTCCAACTCTACCCCGCCCGCCGAGACCGGTGCGCCCGGTTCCTTGCGCGCCCCGTCGCGCAGCGAGCGGATGTACCCTTCTACCTTGTTCAGCCTCTCACTCTTTTCGGTCCGATCTATAAGGTCTATCAGAGCGCTAGCGACAACAACGCCGTCCGCGACCCGTGCCACCTGCCGCGCGTGCTCCGGACGGCTGATACCGAAGCCCACGGCAAGTGGCAGGTTCGTGTGCCGACGTACCCTACCCACGAACTCGTCCAGCCCCGTCGCGACGCTTGCCCTCGCACCGGTGACACCGGTGAGCGAGACGCAGTACACGAAGCCGCCCGCAACCCGCGCCGCCTGTTCAATACGCGCCTCCGTGCTGGTCGGCGCGAGCAGGAATATCAGGTCTATTCCCTGACCGTGCGCGACCTCTCGCACCTCCGCTGCTTCCTCGGGGGGCAGGTCGGGGAGTATCAGTCCTTCAACGCCCGCAGAGGCCGCGTCCCGGCAGAACCATTCAACGCCGTACCTGTGCACGGGGTTGTAGTATCCCATCAGGACCAGCGGTATCGAGCTCTGCTCCCGGATGCGCCCCGCCGTCCCCAGACAGGAGGCCACGGTCGTACCCGCCGCGAGGGATGCGGTGGCAGCGCGTTGAATCGTGGGACCGTCCGCAAGCGGGTCGGAGAACGGCATTCCAACCTCGAGTATGTCCGCCCCTCCCCGCTCCAGCGCGAGGGTTACCTCCACCGCGCCCTCCAGGTCAGGATAGCCCGCCATCACGTACGGAATCACCGCCGCTCTGCCCTCAGTCCTGGCGCGCTCGAACGCCCTCGTTATCCCGCTCACAGGCTGCCCTGCGCTTCCTCGCGTCCGACTATGGTGCCGAGGTCCTTGTCACCGCGCCCCGAGAGGCTGACGAGCACCGTTTGCTCAGGAACCATCGTCCGCGCCTGCTTGACCGCTTCCGCAACCGCGTGCGCCGTCTCCAGTGCGGGGATTATGCCCTCTGTGCGGCACAACAGCTCGAACGCCTCCAGCGCCTCCGTGTCCGTCACGGAGGTGTACTGCGCCCGTCCCGTCTCCTTCAGGTACGAGTGTTCCGGTCCCACGCCGGGGTAGTCCAGTCCCGCACTCACGCTGTGCGTGCCGGTGACCTGACCGTCATCATCCTGCAGCAGGTACATGGACGCACCGTGCAGGATGCCGAACGACCCCGCGACGAGCGTCGCCGCGTGCCTGCCTGTGACCACCCCCTCGCCCCCGGCCTCAACTCCGACGAGACGCACATCGTAGTCACGTACGAACGGGTGGAATATGCCCATAGCGTTGCTGCCGCCTCCCACGCACGCCACTATCGCATCCGGCAGCCGCCCCACTCGCTCCAGCATCTGCGCGCGCGCCTCGCGGCCTATCACGCTCTGAAAGTCGCGCACCATCGTGGGGTACGGGTGCGGGCCAACGACCGAGCCTATCAGATAGAACGTGTCCGCGACGTTTGTGACCCAGTCACGTATCGCCTCGTTGATGGCATCCTTGAGGGTGCGTGTGCCGCTGCCGACCGGACGCACCTCTGCGCCGAGCAGTCTCATCCGGAAGACGTTCAGCTTCTGGCGCTCCACGTCTTCCTCACCCATATACACGATGCACGGCAGACCGAGCATTGCGCACACGGTTGCGGAGGCGACGCCATGCTGTCCCGCGCCCGTCTCGGCGATGATGCGCGTCTTGCCCATCCGCTTAGCAAGCAACCCCTGGCCGAGCGCGTTGTTTATCTTGTGCGCGCCGGTGTGAGCAAGGTCCTCGCGCTTGAGGTATATCTGCGCCCCACCCGCATACTCGGAGAGGCGCGCGGCGTGGTACAGGGGTGTGGGTCGGCCGACGTACTCAGCGCAGAGCCGGTCGAGCTCGGCCTTGAACTCGGAGTCGCGGCCAAGATTCGCGTACGCCTCCGTGAGCTCGTCAAGCGCGGGCATCAGCGTCTCGGGCACGTAGCGGCCACCGAAGCGCCCCCACTTCCCGCGCTCGTCCGCCTGCCACTGCGTGTCCTGGTACTGCTGCTGCTTCGTATCCTGCATCGTCATCACCGCGCCTCCCTGACCGCCTCTACGAACGCCCTCATCTTCTCCGGGTCCTTCACGCCCTCCGTCTCGATGCCGCTGCTCACGTCCACACCCGCCGGCCGCACCGCCGCTATGGCCGCGGCCACTGTCTCAGGCGTGAGTCCCCCCGCGAGCATCACCGGATAGCGGCCGGTGACCTCCGCCGCCAGCGACCACTCGAACGCCTGGCCGTTGCCGCCTGCGCTCCCCGCCTTGTACGCATCGAGTACGACCATCCGCGCGACCTCCGCGTACCGCTCCACCTCCGGCAGCACGTTGCCCTCCGCGGCCACGTGAACAACCTTGAGGGCCTCCACCCCCACCGCGCGCACGTCTGCCGGACTCTCCTGCCCTGATAGCTGCACCAGGTCGAGTCCCGCGTACAGGGCAACCCGCCGTGCCTCCTCCGGGTCGGGGTCCACGAACACTCCGACGTACCGGGCGCGCCCCCTGCCCAGAGCGGAGGTTATCTCCCGCACCACCTCAGGCGCTACGTGCCTGCGGTAGCCCGGCGCGAGCACAAAGCCGAGGTACTCCGCCCCGGCCTCGACCGCCGCGCACGCGTGCTCCAGAGTTCGGATGCCGCACAGCTTCACGGTGACCGCCGTCAACGCCCCACCAGTTCCCGTAGCTTCTCGCCGGGGTCGCCCGCGCTCACGAGCGCCTCTCCAACGAGTACCCCGTGGACCCCCAGGCGACCTAGCTCTTCCACCTGCTCCCGGCTGTGGATGCCGCTCTCGCTGATGATCCCGTGGTCGTCGGGCACGAGTGGTGCAAGCCGGCGCGTCGTCTCCAGATCCGTCTCGAACGTCTGCAGGTCGCGGTTGTTGATGCCGATGATCTCCGCGCCACAGTCGAGCGCGATGTCCAGTTCCTCCTCGGTATGCACCTCGACGAGGGCTTCCATCCTGTACAGGCGAACCTCCTCCAGCAGGTCCGTCAGGTCCCCCCGGTCGAGCACCCCCGCTATCAACAGCACGGCGTCCGCGCCGTACGCCCGGCTCTCCACCACCTGATACCCGTGGATGATAAAGTCCTTGCGGAGGATAGGCAGCTCCACAGCCTGGCGCACCGCGCGCAGGTCAGCCAGCGAGCCAGCGAAGAACCGCTCATCCGTCAGCACGCTGATAGCCGCAGCGCCATGGTCCGCATACATCGCAGCGGTGCGAACCGGGTCCAGTGCCGGCGCGAGTGCCCCCTTTGAGGGGGACCTGCGCTTCACTTCCGCGATTACCCGAACGCTCCCCGGTACGAGCGCTTCCCGGAGCGACCGTGAGGGGGGCTGTGCCTCGGCCATCCTCTGCAGTGTGCCGAACAGGATACGCTCCTGCCGCTCCCGCACCTCTTCCCGCTTGTGCGCCAGTATCTCATCCAGTATCAACGCTTCGTACCCTCTTTTTCACCGCAGAGGACGCAGAGCGCACAGAGAAGAAGCGAAGGTCGAGGACCGCGAGGAGGGGTCCATGTCAGCCAGTCACTCATGTTCACTCTCGCCATCACCAGTTGCGCTCTGCGTCCTCTGCCTTCTCTACAATTCATTCCTTCGTTATCTACCGGCTCAACGCCGCGCTACGGGCGAAGTTGTAGTTGAGGCCCATAGCTCCACGCACCATCTCCACCGTGCGTCTGCCTTCCTCGCGGGCGCGCTGGCTGCCCTCCAGCAGGACGCGCTCGACCAGTTCCGGCTGCTGCTCGTACGCGGCCCGTCGCTCCCGGATGGGCTCCAGGAACTCGTTCAGCGCGCGGGCGAGCTTCTTCTTCACCTCGACATCACCCACCCTGCCCTCGCGGTAGCGTGTCTTGAGGTCCTCCACCTCCGCCTTGTCGGGGTTGAAAGCGTCGTGGTAATCGAACACCGGGTTGCCCTCGACGTGACCGGGGTCCGTGGCGCGCAGCCGCGTGGGGTCGGTGTACATCCCCATTACCTTCTTCTCCACCGTCCGGGCGTCATCGCTGAGATAGATAGCGTTGTCAAGGCTCTTGCTCATCTTCGCCTGGCCGTCGGTGCCCACGAGCGTAGGAACTTCCCCTATCAGTGTGTCCGGCTCGGGCAACGTTGGACCAAAGGTGTCGTTGAACCGACGCACGATCTCACGCGTCACCTCCAGATGTGACGCCTGGTCGCGCCCCACAGGCACCAGGTTCGCCCGAGGCAGCAGGATGTCCGCGGCCTGCAGGACCGGGTATCCGAGAAGCCCATACGAAGCCGCCTCGATGCGCAGGTCGCGCATCTGCTCCTTCAACGTTGGAACGCGCTGCAGTCTGGGCACGGTGACGAGCATCCCGAAGATCAGGTTGAGCTCGGCCACCTCCGGCGCGAGCGACTGCAGGTAGATGGTCGTGATGCTCGGGTCAATACCTACCGCCAGGTAGGTGAGCACCAGCTCGCGCACATTCTCCTGTACCTCAGCAAGCCCCTCTATCTTCGTCGTCAGCATGTGGTAGTCGGCAACGATGAGGAAGGTATCGTATTCCTGCTGTAAGCGCACCCGGTTGGCGAGCGTTCCCACGTAATGTCCGAGGTGCAGCTTGCCGGTGGGGCGGTCCCCGGTAAGTATTCGGGGTCTTGTCGGTGCTGATTGCATCTGGTTATCGTCTCCCGCGTATGTGTTGGCTCTCTAACGAGTTGTTGATCTAAACGTCGCGGCGGATGTCCCTAAACTGGAAGCGTTTCC
>JADDPP010000195.1 GCA_016781845.1 Rubrobacter sp. | reverse complement strand
TCCCAGCCCCGGCACTCGCCGATTATCCTCATCGCGATCAGCTCCGGGTCGCTACATCTGGGTTCGGGGCCGGGTCGCCGCAATAGGGGTCCCAACCGCTTCCAGATGTCGTCCACAACCACGTACACCCATAGGCAGAAATCCTCGAACTCGGTTATCATTCGGGCGGTCCTCCGGCTGCGCTTGGCTGTTACGAGCAAACACCCAAGTAACACAGCGGAGGACCGCTCCTCAATCACCTCCAACTAGCATAAGGGCCTAATACTCCCTCTCCGGGTCCACCACGTTGCGCAGCGGCTTCCCCTCCAGCCACAGCCCGAGGTTCTCGCAGAAAAAGCCCACCACCCTGTCCATAGACCGCGGCGAGCTTCCCGACGTATGCGCCGTGACTATCGCCCCAGGTGCGTTCCAGAGGGGATGGTCGGACGGTAGCGGCTCTGGATCCGTAACGTCCAGGCACGCCCCGGCGATCCACCCGTCCGAGAGCGCCCGCACCAGCGCATCCGTCTGTACGACCCTCCCGCGCGCGATGTTCAGGATAACGGCCTCGGGCTTCATGGCGCGTAGCTCCGGCTCCCCAATCAGCCCCTCCGTCTTGCTCGTCAGCGGCGTCGCCACCACCACGTAGTCGCAGCGGGGCAGCATCTCGTGCAACCGATCGGGTGTAAGCATCTCGGGGATGTGCTCCGTCGGCTTTCCGCTGGTGCGCGTGCCGATCACCTCCATGTCCAGCCCCCGCGCCCGGCGCGCTATCGCATTGCCGATGCCCCCCACGCCCACGATCCCCAGCGTCTTGCCGCCCAGCTCCTCACTCCGCTCCCCCTTCCACTCGCGGTTCCGCTGGTGCTCCAGAAGCTCTGGCAGCTTCTTCGCGTGCGCTAGCATCATCAGGATAACCCACTCCGCGATAGGCTCGGCGTGTATCCCGGCGCTGTTCGTGATCGTCCCATCGTATCCGCACTCACTCAGTTCCGGCAACACGTGCTCCACCCCAGCCGCAAACGAATGCATCCACTCGATAGACGGGTGCTCCCGAAGCACGCGCCGCAGCGCCTCCGAGGAGAAGAACCCGCGCAGCAGCACCTTCGGCGCAGTGGCCCCGGGCGCGGATCCGTCCTCGGCAACGGTCACCACCCTGATCCTCGTCGGGCTAACCGCCGCCACGCGCCCTGGGAACCGCTGCTCAACATCCCCAGGGACCAGCACCTCTACCATAGTGTCACCGTCGGTCACGCTCTATCCCCTCCATCCTGCCCTGCCCATCTCGCTCGCAGGGTATCCGAGCCCGCTACCGCTGTCAAACGCAGCCGCGCCTTCATATCTCCTCAGCGCGGTCCTCCCACCGAGCCACTCGGTCCCGCTCCGTGCCGCCGCTACATAAAGTGCGAATTGTGGAAAACCTGTGGACAAGACGTTGACTCTTATCCACACGTCGTTTATACTCAACCCGTCTGCTCTAACCAAACATTAACTATTATTAGGGTAGACATAGCCCTTCCGAGATGCCAAAGCATGGCGGAGTGGGTGACGACTCGGGCTAAACACCACCGCTGGCCCGGGGCACGGTCTGGGAAACACACAAGTTCATAGGAGGGATGTCTTTTGAGCCTCGCACGGTTCCACGCCGCCATCTTTGGTGCGGCACGTCGCACGGGCGTAGCACTGCTTCTCGGCGTGCTCGCGCTTACCACCGTGGCAAGCGGCCCCGCGTCCGCGGCCCCCGCCAGCGCCACCTTCTACAACGGCGACAGGGTTCAGGTCCGCTACACCGGCGGCGCAAACCTGAATGTACGCTCTGGCCCTGGCCTCGGTTATTACAGGCAGTCGAGCCTGCGCGAGGGCGCCATCGTTCGCGTCGTTCGCGGTCCCGTCTGGAACAACGGCTACGCCTGGTACAAGGTCGCCTACACCTCCAGCGGTAGCACTGGCTGGTCCGCGGGCAAGTGGCTCTACAGGACCAGCGCCAGCAGCGGCTACTCCTCGAGAAGCACTTCAGCGAGCAGCGCCAGGTCTACCTCGGCGAGCAGCAGCCGGTCGTCGTACAGGTCCACGGGTCGCACCTACCGCGTGCTCGCAACCGCGTATAACGGCGCGGAGTTCAACTCCAGCGGGATAATGCGGAACGGCAATCGGGTCCACTGGGGCGCGGTAGCCGTAGACCCCAGGGTCATCCCTCTTGGCACGCGGATGTACATCGAGGGCTTCGGCAACCAGGTGTTCGTGGCCGAGGACACGGGCAGCGCGATCAAGGGCTACAGGATTGATATCTGGATGCCAACGCTCCAGCAGGCGCGCAACTTCGGTGCGCAGAGGCGCACGGTCACTATCATTCGCTAGCCATACCGGAAACCAACAAGAAACATTAACCAGACCACGTGCGAGGGGGGAGGCCCACCAAAGCCTCCCCCCTCTTCTTGTATCATCCTCTAGCAGCTCGTGCAGAGCTACGTGATAGCCTTCGGCTACTGTCATTCCAGGTAGGCCCTACCCCTCTCAGCCTGCGTATGGGAATGAGAAGCAGCACTTCGTTCAGAACGACAGTGTGAGCAGGTATTCACGCGGCAGCCATATCACGCCCGCTCCCTACGTGCTCTGCGGCGCGTAATCCTGCTGCGGTGATCTCCCCGATCCAGTAGCGCTGGCAAGCGCCTGCGCCACCGCCTCGACTACACCGCGTATGTCGAACGGCTTCGGCATGAACCTCACCTTGTCGTCGGACAGCCTCGGCTGCGCCGCTGCGCTCATCAGGATCACAGGTGTCTCGCGCGTCTCCTCGTGCTCGCGCATCGTAGCAAGCACGTCCATCCCCGTCGCGTGCGGCATCATAATATCCGTGATCACGAGGTCCGGCGGATCGCTCACAAGCGCCTGTATCGCGTCGCGCCCGTTGTACACCGTCTCAACCTCGTAGTCGAGGTCCTCCAGCAGCTCCGCGATCAGCAGAGCTATGAAGTCCTCGTCATCCGCTACCAGTATCCTCGGCATGAGCATCGTCTTCTCGTCACTTCTCAAAACGCCCGGACAATCCCTCCCCCGACGCATGCCTGGAGAGCCAACATAACCGCTGTTGCTACGCACCCTCTGCATACAACGTGCCCCGGGTGCGCCCGCCCTCCTTTGTTATAATTGTCCCAGGAGCACTCATCCACTCTTCTTTATCAGACCCGCACTCTACAGGGAGCGACCAGGCATGTCCGTATCACGCAAGCAGATCAAGGCCGAGCGCCGGCAGCGCCGGCAGATGGCCGCGGAGACCAGGGCTGCAGTCGAGGCTAGGCAGAACCGGAGCCGATTCTTCGTGCTAGGTGGCTCTGTGCTCGCACTCCTCCTGCTCATCGGCCTCTTCGCTTACTTCGCCTCCCGCGGCCCCAACACGGCCAACCTCGACCCCACCCGCCGCTCGCCTGACACCACAAGCCAAGGCTTCGCGGACCAGGGTAACCGGCACATCACGCAGGCGGAGATAGGGACCACGCGCTACAACAGCAACCCACCCACCTCCGGCCCCCACCTGCCCAACCTGGCTCCCGGCGGATGGCACGACGAGGCCGTGCCGAAAGAACTCGTCATCCACAACCTCGAGGATGGCTACGTAGCAATCCAGTACCGTCCCGACCTCGACCCAGGCCAGAAGGAGCAGTTGCGCGGCCTCGTGAACGAGCTCGGCGACAAAGTCATCGCGGTGCCGTATGAGAGACTAAAGACGCCCATAGCACTCACTGCCTGGACGCGGCTCGATGAGTTGCCCTCGTTCGACGAGGAGCGCATCCGCAACTTCGTCACCGCGTACCGGGGCATAGACCATCACAAGCGCTAGGATAGCGCTCGGCGCCATCCTTGAGCCTCACCCCGGGGGGCCTGCCGTTGTAGGGGCGGTCCTGTGTGTCCGCCCTTCGCGCCCCCTACCGTCAATCTCTCCATCCCCCGCTGTACCAACCGTACTGCGCGGGGCATTCCAGGACCCGCCTCGTGCCTGACATCGCAGAACTCATAGACAGGGTCATCGCCTGGGTCGAGCCGCTCTACAGAACGTACGGCTACCTCGTAGTCATCCTGGGCGCCCTTCTCGAGCACACCTTCTTTCTGTCATGGCTGATGCCCGGTGGCATCCTTGTAGCCCTCGGCGGCCTGTACGCGGAGACCGGCATCCTCTCCCTCCCTGGCGTCATCTTGGCGGGCATCCTCGGCTTCGTGCTTGGCGATCACATAGACTTCATAGTCGGCAGGCGCAGCACCCGCGTCCTCGATCGCGTAACGCGGGGCAGGGCCGTCGGCGCCTCGGACCTCCTCACCCTTCGCGCCTTCCCCGCCCTCCTGCTTGCCTACACCAACACCATCCCCCGCGCCGCGATGTTTATGGGCGGCGCAGCCTCCGGCCTCTCGTACAGACGCTTTCTCACAATCTCCCTGTCGCTCTCTATCTTCTGGAGCACCATTTTCAGCGTGCTCGGCTACGTGCTCGGCAGTAACCGTCAGCGCCTGGCGGACATGCTCCAGACCATTGGCCTCGCCGGACAGGCTATCCTGCTGGCGGGCGTGGCGGCCGTCCTGCTCTACCTCTATCTCAAGCGCAGAAGGCAAAATCGCGCCAAAGAGCTGTCCCAGCCTTAGGCAAGGAGAGAGCGTACTGCCTCCCCATCTGCGCATGCTCCACCGTGCGTTTTCCCTTCGCAAGCGCTGGCATCACTTATGCGTAAACGCACGTCACAACAGCCGGGAGCCGGCCCCACGGGCCATGACACGAAAGGACGCAGTTATATGGACAAGGACAAGATCGCCGGCAAGGCCAAAGACCTCATGGGCCAGGGCAAGGAAGGCGTGGGCAACGCTACCAACGACCAGAACCTCCAGGCCCAGGGCCAGGCAGACCAGACTGAAGGCAAAGCGCAGCAAGCCATTGGAGGCCTCAAGGACGCCGCCCGAGATGCCGCCGACTCCGTGAAGAAGGCCACGTCCTCCTAGCCCCCCGGACGCATCGCCTGTTCGCGCCTACTCCCACCACCGCGGACCCGTCTGACCTCGCATCAGTTCCACCAGGCTCGGCCCTACCGAAGCAGGCCCATGCAGAGCGCCACACAGGTCGCGCTACCTGCAGACTACACCGGCTCCCGGCTCATTCAGCACGTCGAACGTGCTGACCAAAGCTCTTTGTATACGCTTATTTGGAGGTCCGATATGAAAAGACTGTTCGCCCTGGCGTTACTAGCGCTCGGCTGGCTGGCGGTGCGGGGACGCCAGCTCCGGTCGCAGGGACAGGTTCCCGCTCCCCCTGTCGGCCAGGCCGGCAACTCCCTCTCCGAGGTCGCCGCCGACGTGCGTGCGGGAGCGACCCAGGTACAGCAGACACTCTCCAGCACCGCCAGCAGCACCCAGGAGACCGCCCGCCAAAAGGTAGAGCAGCTGCGCTCGGCCATGCCCACCCCCGGCAGCGGAGGCTCAACATCAACTGCTGCTGATGCCACCACGACGGGCCAGCCACCACAGAGCCCCCCGCCCCCAGCCGAGCAATCCCCCCTGACGGCCATGGCCGCTACCGAGCAGCCGCCCGATGACGTCATGCTGGTGCCTCAGGGCGCGTATCCCGAAGACTCCTTCCCACGGTCCACCCCACTCCAGGACACCTACGCCTCTGAGTCCACGGGGCCGGAGGACGCCGCGATGGTCTCCTCGACAACGCCCGTGGCAGAATCCACGGTGGCGCAGGTAGATGACCTTCCCGACCCCTTGCAGAGCGATGCTCCCCCGACGCCGCAGGACATGCCTGGCCCCGGCGCAACGATATCCGGTACGTATGTGACCGACGCGCAGGACGCCACGCCGGAGCCGGTGGAGCCGGGCAACGTTATGATCTTCCGCGCCGCCGATGACGACACTGGCACGGCATCCACTAGCGCCGCGCAAGCAACGGAGTCCACACGCATGCCGCTCGATGCGTCCTCCAGCTTCGTAACCGTTGACAACACAACCGACGCGGACGCGGGCAGCACCGCCATCGAGCAGGCTTCCACTGCAACCGCGGACCAGGGAAGCGCCACGAGCATGGACACGGACGCGGCCAGCCAGGCTGGGCAGAGCGAGGACGCCTCGGAAACCGAAGGTCTGCTTCTCGACCCGGATGCAACCCCGTCTCTGGACGAAGGGAGTGACACACAGTATTCGGGAAGCACCGTTACCCTGAGCGCAAGCGACTCACATGTGCCCACCGGCTCCGCAGACACCGTGCAGCAGCCGAGCGAGGCACGGGTAATCAACACCGGAGACCGGCTGTACAACACCGGCCAGGACTCGCGCCCCGGCCCCGAGGACACCGAGGACACCGCTACTGAGATCGGCCGTCCCGGTCCCGCGGCGAACGCCAAGCGCGAAGAGATGCACAGCATACCCATCACGCCACCCGGCATGACCTCGCTGGATGAATACCAGACCACCGAGGCATCCCTGCCCCCCGAGACCATCGAAGCGATGCAGCGACTCGAACAGGGAGACGTCCAACAGCCGGACCTGCCGATCCGCGAGGGCTACGATGTCGAGGCCACGGACGGCAAGGTGGGCAAGGTAGACAGCGTCGTCAGGTCGCAGGGGCCCACCGAGAGCTACATGGTCGTGAAGGAAGGCCTCGTCTTCAAGTCCGATGTCTCCATCCCCTTCTCGGCTGTGGACCGTGTCGAGGGGGACACCGTCTACCTCAAGATAGAGAAGCAGTACATCAAGATAATGGAAGGCCAGGACACCTTCGAGACCGGCGGCCCGACCACCACCATCGGCACCGACCGGACCATATAGCACACACCCTCCATACCGGCGGAGCATCTGCGGAGCTAAGAGAGGAGCCACGCTCCTATCCACGCAGATGCTCCGCCCTCCACCGCACCCAGCAGGTGTGGTGGCACAGACGCGCCGGACCGTCCCAGCGCCATAGCTCTCCTGCATACCTGCCCCTTACGGACGGTACACTATCCCCATGCCAGCTACACATCCCCCAACTATCACGGTTGAAGGCGTCACTCTGACCCTCGTTGTGGAACGCAAGCACGTGAAGAACGTGAACGCGCGCCTGCGCGACTCGACGCTCTCCGTGAGCGCACCACTCAAGATGCCGCGGAAGGACCTCGACCCTATCATCCTGGACCTCGCCCGTAAGCTGGTGCGCCGCAGGCACGCCCGGCAGGTGAACGTGGAGGAGGACGCACGCGCGCTTGCCCAGCGGGTCGCGGCCCGCTTCCCCGAGCCACCCGAGGTGTCTGAGGTGATGTTCGTCACAACGCAAGAGAAGCGGTGGGGCAGCTACAGCACGGCGACGCGCACAATCCGCCTCAACGCCGCGCTGCGCGAGATGCCCCGCTGGGTGCTGGAGGCGGTCGTCGCGCACGAGCTTGCCCACATCGCCCACCCGAACCACTCGCCCGCGTTCTGGACGCTCACGCGGCAGGTCTGCCCCACCACCGACCGCGCCAACGCGTTCCTCGCGGGCGTAAGCTGGCTCGGCCACCACTGGGACCACCTGCCCCCCGTCGAGCGCTCATTGCTGACGGGCGTCGCACACCCGTACGGGGAGACAGAGTAGGCCAAAGGAACTCCGCGCGTCCGTGTTCCCACGGCTCGCATTCACGCCTAGCGTACCGACCGGGCCTGGGTGTACCCCCACCTCGCGGCCTGGTATCCGTGTGATGCCGCGACGAGCAGGGCGGGAGCGTAGCGCGGCGCAAGGTGGGGGGAAAGCTCCTCCACGGCCTGAGCGGAGCCGAGTAGCACGGGCTGAGTCCAGGCCCGCAGCCCCCCCTTTGGCGGCGCGATGAAGCGGTCCAGCGGCAGCCAACTCTTTCGCCGCCTGCTGTAGTACACGACTCTCCCACCGGCCTCGGTAACAATCGGCGCCCCACCCGCGACATCCCATATCTTCGGGCCGCGGAAGAGCGCGAAGTCGAGCGTGCCCATCGCCACCACGCCTATCTCGTACGCAATCGAGCCGAGCGAGCGCGTCTCACCCAGCCTGGAGCGGAACCCCCTGTCCGCCTTGAAGCCCGCTCTGAAGCTCCCCGGCAGCCCGGCGACCAGCGACCTCTTCCCCTCCGCCTTCGGACGCACCCTTATCGGCTCGCCGTTACGGAACGCCCCCCCGCCGAGCCGTGCGTGGAGCATCTCGCCAGTTACGGGAAAGAGAAGCGCGCCCACCACCGGACGCCGCCTGTGCAGCACTCCCACGGAGACCCCGTACAGCGGCAGCCCGGTCACGAAGTTCAGCGTGCCGTCCACGGGGTCAACGATCCACTCGTACTCGTGTACTCCCTTTGGGTCCTGCCCTTCCTCACCGAGCACCGCGTGCTCTGGGAAGCGCCCCGCCACTGCCTGCGTGAGGTATGCCTCCACAGCGCGGTCCACCTCTGTCACCGGGTCGGTCTTGTTCCCACCCTTGTACTCCACGCCGAGGCTGGCGCGCCGCTCCATGACGATCTTCCCAGCCTCCCCAATGAACTGCCGCAGAGCCTCCTCAACAGCGAGTAACGTGGCATCGTCGGGGAAGGGCTCATCGGCTGTGGTCGTGGTGGTGGGGTTAGTTTCCGTCGTAACGATGGCTGGCCTCCTCTTCTGCAGCGTGCCGTGGTCATGCCTCACCCGTAGCACTTCCTGTGCGATAATACGCCAGGAGGCACACATCTGTCAGCACAACGGGCGGAAGGATCACCAGCTTTCACGGCACGGGCAGAAGTCGCCACGAGCATCCTGTGTTAGATGCGCTGTTGCCGTCCCAGGACCAGCTCGAGATGGCCGGCCAGATACTGCTCGCGCTGCTGCTTGGCGGCATTATCGGCTTCGAGCGCGAGCGGAGCAACAAGCCGGCAGGGCTGCGCACGCACATGCTCGTCGCCGCGGGCACCACCGCGTTCACACTCGCTTCAGTGTACGGCTTCGGAGCCATGTCTTCTGGAGACCCCTCCCGTGTCGCGGCGCAGATCGTCTCCGGCATCGGCTTTCTCGGCGCGGGCACTATCTTCCGCTCCGGCTCCGAGGTGCGCGGCCTCACCACGGCTGCCAGCGTGTGGCTCGTCGCCGCGCTGGGCATGCTCGTTGGCATCCGGATGTACTGGCTCGCCGTGTTTACCACCCTCGTCTCGTGGCTTGTGCTGCGCGTGCTGCATGCCACCCATGTGCGGCGGTGGATCGGGCGCTACCAGGAGCCCTCACAGGAAGAGGACGAATAGCCTCCTGGTCCGGCCTCGTGAGAGTCAATGGCCCGCGCCACTCGATTGAAGACGCGTCCATGACAAAGGCATCCCTCTTGCTTCCGCAGGCTCCGACGGTCCTGCTGCGGGACCGCTGAGACGCAGCGCATCAGGAGGTGCATGATGGGCTTCTTGGACAGGCTCTTCGGGCGCGGGGACGAGGATGAGGAGCGCAGGCGGCGCGAGTACGAGTACGAGTCGAGGTACGGCCAGCAGCAGCACTACGGCGGCATGCCCAGGCGATCTACGACGGACGAGCAGGCGGTTGAGCGGTACCGCTACATGCTGCGCACCGCCCCGCCCGATGCTATAGAACAGGCGCATCAGGAGGCGTTCGCCCGGCTCACGCCCGAGCAGCGCAGGATGGTGCTCCAGGACCTCTCACAGAACCTGCCGCCTCACGAGCGGCCGCGCGATGACGACCCGCGATCCCTCGCGCGCTCCGTCACCCGCGCGGAGATGCGCCAGCCAGGATTCATGGAGCGCACCTTCGGCGGCTACGGCGGGGGTTATGGAATGGGTGGTTACGGCATGGGCGGAGGCATCGGAATGGGCGGGCTGCTCGCCGGAAGCTTCTTCTCCACCCTCGCCGCCAGCTTCATCGGCACCGCGATAGCGCAGGAGTTCTTCGACAACGACACCGGCTTTGACGAAGGGTACGCGGAAGGCTACCAGGACGCCGCTGCGGCGGAAGGCGACTACGGCGACCAGGCGGACGCAGGTGGCGCGGACCAGTTCTCCAGCGACGCGGGTGGCGACTTTGGCGGGGGAGACTTCGGGGACGGCGGCGACTTCGGCGGGGGTGAGTTCTAGCCTGCGTGATTCACCACAGAGCACGCAGAGATCGAGGTAGGACTACAGGGGATCTGCAACTGGATAAAGGTTGCAAAGATGCGGGCTGTACATCCGCTCCGCCCCTCATACCATCTGTGACCCCCGTGGCGAATTAAACCGAAGACAGTGACAGGGGCGACGAGAAGAACGTCGCCCCTGCTCCAGTGCTCTGTTAGTTGCAGACTAGCTGGAAGCGCTCTGGGCGCCCGTGTCGCCCTGGACCTGCGCCTGGCTCACGCCCTGCTCGACAAGCTGCTTGAAGTTGTCGAGATCCTGCTGGACGTTCTTCTCCATCGTGTTCGTGATCGCGTCCACCGCGTCGCCCACTGGCCCCACCGGGGGATCGTAATCAATAGCCAGCATAACCTCGGTGCTGCTGGTATCAACGGGAACGAACGCGACGACACCGTTGTTCGTGGAGCCCGTCGTGCTCTGCCACGCGACCCGCGTGTTCGGCGTCATCTCGACGATCCTCGCGTCCCACTCCTGGGTTGTGCCGAAGATCTTCGCCCGCCAGTGCGTTGTGTCACCGTTGCGCGTTACCTGCTCCACGTTCGACATGAACCGTGGGAAGTTCTCCCAGTCCGTCCACATCTGGTACACCTGGTCTACCGGCGCGTTCACGCGCACGCTCTTCTCTACTCTTCTCACCTGTTCGTAAACCTCCTGTTATTGCCTGGTTGCAACCTTCTAAATGCAAGTCGCATACCAGGGCAGAGGGAAAGGTGAAACGAGAGACGGCGCGCCCAGCCGTGTGCCGTCATTGTGAACGGGGGATGTCGCCTCCTACACCAGCCGCAGCAGCACCCCGTACACGTGCCCGTACAGCTTCGCCGCCTCGCGAGCCAGCACCAGCGGATTGCCGCCAGCGGAGGGCTCGACGTGGCGAAACAGCTTGATCTCCGTCAGGTGGCGGTCGTGCGCGTTCACCGCCCCCTCATAAAAGGCGCGTGACTCGGTGAACGGTATGATCGCGTCGTCCACGTCGTGCAGCAGGAACAGCTCCGCGCGCAGCTCCTTGATGCGCGTCGCCGGCGAGATACCCGTCAGGAGCTCCCTCATCCTGGCAGGCAGGGCCGCTATAAGCCGGGGAGCTCGCTCGGGGTCACGATTCAGCAGCAGTTCCGCCACCCGCCTGCCGTCCGGCGACAGCCCCTCGGGAATGTCCGTGGTCTTGCCCTCGAACAGGGGAGCGAGCAGCGGGCGGTCGCCTTCGGGAAGCATCGGGAGCAGCATGCCCTGGAAGACCTCGATGGGGACATCGTCCGGCTGCCACTCCTGCCGGCGTCCGTCCACCTGTATGCTCTTCACCGTGACCGCCTCGAGCACCTCCGGCGCGCTGTAGTAGCTGCCGAAAAGCTCCAGGAGCCGTACCCTGTCCGCGATGCGAGGATCTTCGGCAGCGACCGCTACCAGCGACCCACCGGCGCTCACACCCATTATCCCTACTCGCTCCGGGTCAACGTACGGGCGCGAGCTCAGGTACTCGAACGCGGCGACCACCCCTTCCCTCTCCTCGGGCACCACGCGGAAGCGGGAGAGCTCTGGCGAGACGGGCACCATCACCACGACGCCGGCCCGCGCGAGCGCCTCCGAGAGCCGCACGACGTGGACGTTGCGGCGCTCCGGCCCGATGCCGATGTAGAACACGAGCGCGCCGTGGACACCCTCCCCCGCCGGGCGGTACACGTCCGCCACCGTCTCGCCCTCGCCTAGCGGGTATCGCACCTCCGTCCTGGTGGGCGCGCCCGTGAGGAGCCGCAGGGGATAGACGGGCGCCGTGGGAAAGACCTCGACGAGCAGCCCCGCGCTCTTGAGCGCCACCCTGCCGCCGTGGGTTCCGATCCCGAGCAGGACCAGAACCAGAACCAGCAGCGCCCCAACCTTCAGCGCCCTGCCCAGACAACCCCGCACGTCCCTCACCTCCTTGTGCCGTATTGTAAGCTGCGGCAGGTGAACCATGCGTGCAGGAGAGCTGGAGTAGTGGCATGGTCAGGTGGGAGTATGAATCCTCAGGTTCCGGCGCTTGCTGTCAATCCTGAAGGAGTCGGAGAAATGTCGCTGGAGCGATCACGGGCGGCTCAGGGTCGGGCAGACCGGTGAGGTGAGCATCGCCGGAGATCAGGAACTGAGCGTTCGTCGCACGCGCTAACGCTACCAGGTAATCGTCCTTTGGATCGGGCGTCACTCCCGGTTGGACTTCCGCATCCGGCAGGAGTGTCGCGGAGCGGGCCAGGTTATCAACGTACCTGACAGCCTGGTCCTCGTCTATATAGGGGCGAAACTTCGGTCGCAGGAGCACTCGTTGGAGCTCTGCGAGCAATGCAGGCGAGACCACCAGTTCAAACTGCCGCACACGAAACGCACGCAGTATGTTGGCAGGTGTCCCCGCTGGGGAGATGGCGGCAGCAACAAGTATCCCAGGGTCAATCACCACTCGGTACAAGGTCCTAACTGGACTCCAACCGTGACCGGTGCAACTCGTCGTACGCTAACTTGAGAGCCTCCTCCTCACCGAGGTTGCTACGGCTCCACACCTGCTCCAGGACTTCAAACAGGAGATAGTGATTGAGGAGCTCCTCGAGCACCTCTTGTACTTCCTTGCCCTTGTGAGCAGCAAGTTCCTCAACAGCCTCGAGAAGACGCTCGTCCAAACTGATAGTGATGTCTTTCTTTGCCATTCCATCGTCCTGGCTACACCCCGAATATTATCAAAACCGAGGCAGTAGGCACAGTATAGCGTGGAGGCGATAACAGGGTGATTTCAAACTCAGCATAGGAGCCCTACGCCTCCCAGTTCTGGCAGTTGTCTGGCGACTATATCAGCACATGGAGCGGGGCAACAACTGTAGAGACGTTGCACGCAACGTCTCTACAGGCTCGGCGCTACCGCTACGTGCCAGCGTGGCAGAGAGCAGCATTGTCCACAGTAGTGCATCTTTGAGCTATCAGACCAGTTCTGACGAGTCCAAAGATAGAGTCGGGGCTCCCGCCTACTCTCCCTGGCGTGGGTAGGCCGGGCGCGCAACGGGGGGGCGCTCCGGCTCGTCCGTGTACACCACCGGGTACCCGTCGCCCATCTGCTCGATCTCCGCTTCGGATGGGCGCGGCCCCTTGCGCAGCCATACTTTCAACGCCCAGTGGCCGCCTTCGGTGGTCGTGAGACCGGCACGGGCTACCGCGGGGTGGGCGAGCGCCCTGTCCTTTGCCTGCAGCAAGCGCTGGGGAGGGGATGAGACCGCAGGCGTTGAGGGTTCTGGCTCGCCCATTCGGCGCCTCCTCTCAGACCGGCCAGGCCCGGAGCTGGCGGCACAGGGCGCCGAGGTCGCACGTGGTGGTGTGGCGGCCATCCCCCGCGAACAGCAGCGCGACCGGGTGGCCCGTCGCCTCTTCCACGACCACGGAGCCGGAGTCGCCGGGCATGCTGAACGGGGTGTCCTCGTCGGGGCTCGCGATCTCGATCGTCTCGTTGAAGACCGCGAGGCGTGGCGCCTGATACGTGCCGTAGTTTACCTGCACCCCGTCCACGTTCGTTGCCGTCACCAGTCCCCGAGTGATGCCTGTCGTTCTGCCTGCCTTCACCACGCGCATACCGGGGACGGGTGGCACGACACGGCTGGGGGCATAAGGAACACCGCCGAAGATGACGCCCGTCTGTATGAGCGCCCGATCCGTGACCAGCGCGATAGCCGCGTCGAACTCGTTGACGGGCGCAACATCCAAGCCTGTGGGGAAGCGCAGCGGAATCACCGCGCTCAACGCGGCGAACACGTCCTCGGGCGGCGTGGCCGGGCTCTGCTCCGGGCCTGGCTGGACGATGGGCGTGCCTAAGGGCAGCCGGTCCACATCGGCGAGCACGTGGTTGTTGCTGAGGGCGAACACCTCCTCGCCGCCATCCAGACCGCTCCGGCTGACGAAGCAGCCGAGCGTCCCGACGTACTGGACGTTGATGGGGCTGATGGACAGGCCGCCTACTATGGGACGCTGGCGCTGGCGGTACGGAGGCACTTCCTCAACAGGCGCTTCCAGGGGAACGGCGGGGGCGGCGACCGTTTGCGCGCCACGAACGCCCTCCAGCGCCAGCTGCACGGGCAGAGGCTCGACATCCACCGGGAAGCCGCGCCACGTCGCGCCCACTGGCGGCTCACCGAGCGCCTCGGCCTCCACCTTGTCGAACACGAAGAGCTTGAGAACGACCTCCTCCGGGACGTACCGCCCGCCGCGCTGCCGGATACCCACACCCGTGGCGTGGATGTTGGAGAGCGGCGTAGCGAGCGCCGAGAACGCGCCGCGCACCGCGACCGTACCGCGGGCGTCCGCTGGCTCGCTCTGTTGCCTCCGGGCCACCTCGTTGCGGAACGCAGGCAGCGCGGCCAGGGTCTCGGCGTAGGTGGGCATGGTAGCGTGTTCTATCCTCTCGGAGTCAGTCCGGCGCCGGTTCGGAAGGTCAAAGTCCTCTCCTGGGGTCAGTTAACTTCAAGGAGCGGTCGCTGTCAAGCCCGCGCGTACGCCGTTGGTCACAATCTCGCCCCCTCACACGTCTATAATGTGTGGGGACGCCCGCGGTTGAGGCGGCCCCTACACGAGAGGAACCGATGCATGGTCGTGCAAGCCACGCAGTCTTCGTTCGCCACGGACCCCTACCTCCTCGATGAGCTACTGACGCCCGAGGAACGGGAGGTCCGCGACCGCGTCCGGCGCTTCTGCGACTCGGAGGTGCTGCCCGTTATCAATGGATACTGGGAGCGCGCGCAGTTCCCGTTCGAGCTGCTTCCGAAGCTCGCCGGGCTAGGGGTCTTTGGCGGGACCATCCGGGGCTACGGCTGCCCTGGCCTGAGCGCCACCGCCACAGGTCTGGTAAGCATGGAGCTTGCGCGAGGCGACGGTAGCCTCGCTACGTTCCACGCGGTGCAGTCCGGCCTCGTGATGACCTCCATCGCCATGCTCGGCTCCGAGGAGCAGAAGCAGCGCTGGCTGCCGTCCCTGGCCCGGCTCGAAACCATCGGCGCGTTCGGCCTCACCGAGCCTGAGCACGGCTCGGACGTGGTGATGCTGGAGACCCGTGCCCGCGGCGACGGGGACGGGTACGTGCTCCACGGCGCGAAGCGGTGGATAGGCAACGGCTCAATCGCGGACGTGGTCCTGGTGTGGGCGCGCGACGACGACGGCGAAGTGGGCGGCTTCCTCGTGGAGAAGGGCGCGCCCGGTCTGAGCGCAACCGTCATCGGAGGCAAGGCGTGCGAGCGCGCCGTCTGGCAGGCGGACCTCGCGCTCGATGGTGTGCGTGTCCCGGCCGCGAACCGGCTCGAAGGCTCGCGCACGTTCAAGGATACTATCCGAGTGCTCACCACCACGCGCTACGGCGTCGCGTGGGAGGCGCTCGGCCACGCGGTCGCGGCGTACGAGGCCGCGCTCTCGTATTCCCTCGGACGCGCGCAGTTCGGCAAGCCACTGGCAAGCTTCCAGCTCGTGCAGGACAAGCTATCGAGGATGCTCACCGAGATCACGGCCATGAAGCTCCTCTGCCTTCGCGTTAGCCAGCTCGCGGAAGCAGGCAGGGTAACGCCCGGTATGGCTTCGCTCGCGAAGATGAACAACGCCGCAAAGGCCCGGCGGATCATCGCGGACGCCCGCGACATCATGGGCGGCAACGGCATTCTGCTGGAGAACCACGTCGCGCGCCACCAGGCGGACATCGAGGCGGTGTACACGTACGAGGGCACGGACCACATCCAGTCCCTCATAATAGGCCGCGAGATCACAGGCATCCAGGCCTTCTCGACCCGCTAGCAGGTCCAAAGTCCCCGCGCACCCGTAGAGACGTTGCACGCAACGTCTGCGTCACGCAACGTCTCTACGGCGGTTCCGGCCCACTGATGCGGCTTCCACACCGCCCTGCTACGATAGAGGCGGAGGGTTTGCTTGTGCAACTTCTTTGCGACCGCCGCCTTGCTGCGCGAGGCATCTCAACAATTGCTCAACTCCACTCTGGTAAGGTTCCTCACAGGCTCGGCACGACCGGCTGCCCGTACGCCTTCAGGAAAGCCTACGACACTACGACACAAGGAGCAGGGGTTGTCCATTAGACCTGGCGTTTCTGTAATAGCGTCGCTGTTGCTATCCCTCGCCTTCTTGCTCGGCGCGTGCGGCCGGGTGGCTGCGCCTCCCACTGCCACCGCACCCTCCGTGGCTCAGGCCCCAGCGACCGCGACGCCCACCGAGGCGCCGACCGCTACGAGCACTTCAGCGCCCAGCCCGACCGCGACACACACCGCTCGACCGAGGCCGACGAACACCCCGACTCCCGAACCTACCGCGACCCACACCCCCCGGCCAACCGCGACCCCCACTTCCACCCCGGAACCGACCCGCCCACCGCGTCCCACGGCCACCCCAACCCCCACACGCGAGCCGACGCCCACTCCAACTCCTACTCGCGAGCCGACACCAACCCCCGCGGCGCTGGAGGAGCCAGGGCTGCCCGTGCGCTTCCGCATCAACACAGCAGATGTCCGGGTGAACGCGCCGGTGGAGTACGTCGGGCTGACGGAGGACAGGGCCATGGAGACGCCGAAGGGCTGGTGGAGCGTGGGCTGGTACGAGCTTGGACCCTTGCCCGGCCAGGAGGGCAGCGCCGTCCTCGCGGGACACCTTGACTCGGACACCGGCAAGGCGGTCTTCTGGGACCTCGACAAGCTGCGCATCGGGGACGAGGTATCGGTCATAGACAGGAACGGCAACACCACACGCTTCCGGGTCCGCGACAAAGAGGTATACTACGCCGACAACGCCCCGATAGAGAAGATTTTCGGCGGCTCCGGTGGGTCGCACCTGAACCTCATCACTTGCGATGGCGTCTTCGACCGGCAAGCGGGCGTGTACGACCGCAGGCTGGTAGTGTTCACGGACAGAGTTGACTAGCTCCACAGACTGAGTCGAGACCGCAAAGAGACCCGGTGCAGACCTGAGATGCGGCCGTGGCCGAAACATTGCGCCTCCAGGCAGGGCAGGCACGGGGACCTGCCCCGAGGCGGGAGGCATAAATGCAGACTCAGGTGACGGATACGGCTTTCACGCTCGCACACGAGAAGCATCCGGTGTGCTTCGACAGGGAGCGGCTGCGGCACGCCGCGGAGATCGCGGACACGGCCGTTGCGTCCGGCTCGCACCCGTGCGCGCTGATAGCAGTGGCCGACAGCACGCGGACCGTGTGGACGCACGTCGTGTCGGGCGAGGACGGGGCGCGGCTGGACGGCATCTTCCTGCTCGCCTCTATCACGAAGCCCATAGTCGCCACTGCCGTCATGCAGCTCGTGGAGCAGGGCCGGCTGCTGCTCGACGCGCCGGTCGCGCAGTACATCCCGGAGTTCGCCGGCGCCGGCAAGGAGCGCGTCACGACGTGGCACCTGCTCACGCACACCAGCGGGATGGAGGAGGTACGCTGGTGGAAGGAGCTGCGCGAGACGCGAGGCGGGCACGAGGCAGCCCTGGGCGCCGCGTGCAACAGCCACCTGCACTTCGAGCCCGGCGCGCGCTGTGAGTACTGCTCCCTCTCGTTCACCGTGCTTGGCGAGCTCATCACGCGCCTGAGCGGGCAGCCCTACCCCGAGTACCTGCGCGAGCACATCTTCGCGCCGCTTGGGATGAGCGACACCGCGTTCCGGCCCGTGGACGCCGCCCGCGCGCTGCCCGTACACGACCACGGCGGGCCGGAGGACCTGGAGTGGTTCACGTCGCTCGCCATACCGGGCGGAGGGCTGTGGAGCTCCGCCGCCGACCTGCTGGCGTTCGGGCAGGCGTACCTGCGCGGGAGCGTGTACGATGGGTACCGGCTGCTCGGCCCCGCCGCGCTGGAGACGATGACGCGCAGCCACACCTCCGGGATGGTGGAGATAGTGGACGGTCGCCCGCAGCCGTTCGAGTACGGCCTGGGATGGGGCAAGCTCTCTCCGAACAACGGCATCATAGGCTCCGCCCGCTCCTACGGACACGGCGGCGCAACCGGCACGTACTTCTGGGTGGACCCAGTGTACGACCTCGTGTACGTCTTCCTCACCAACCGCTGGGGCCTCGAACACAACACCCCCCGCCGCGCCCTCAACGCCGTCTACGGCGCCCTCAGCAAAGCGTAGAGACGTTGCGTGCAACATCTGCATCACGGGGAGACGTTGCGTGCAACGTCTCTACAGGAGGTTGTCCTCGTCCTGGCGCCAGTTGGCGGGGTTGTCGTGGATGTAGCGCCTGGTCTCGTGCAGAGATTTCTCGTTTCGGATAATGTGGTCGTGGTAGCGGGGCTGCCAGGCGAAGCCCTCGTGGCCGTGTGAGTGGCACCAGTTGGAAACCGCGGACTTGTACGACCGAACGATGACCCCAAGGGACCCCACCCCCGGCGAACGCCGCGACATCTCCGTAGAGACGTTGCACGCAACGTCTCCGCGCGCAACGTTTCCAGCAGTTTCACCAGTCTGCCACGCCACGTCCCTATCCCTCCGGGTGATGGCGAGGATGCCGTGGACGTGGTTGGGCATCACCACGAACTCGTCGCAGATGGCGACCGGATGGTGCTCGGGAATCTCCTGCCAGAACAGCCCCGCCACGATGCCAATAGCCGTCAGGCGCACTTCCCCATCCACGACATCCCCGAAGTATGGGTAACTCTCCCTTGTGCAGATGGTAACGAAGTACACCGCAGTCGAGGAATAGTCCCAGCCCTTCAGTCGCGCCGAGTCTACCCGGTAGCCTTTGTAGGCGTCGGGAGGCGTGACGTGCGACGAAGACGTTAAGGACGCAGACGTTGCGTGCAACGTCTCTACGCGCGGTTGGTGCTCGTCCACTGAATATCCCCTCCCCGGACCTCGCATCATAAGCCATCCACCCAGGCCGCGCAACGCCCAGCCCCCTGTCACCCCCCATACGTCTCCCTACGACGCTGCGGCGGGGGGGTCGAGCGGCTCGGCGGGGCCGGCGGGCGTGGTGGGGTCTCCGAGGAACGGGGGCGTGCGGGGTGGGGCGGTGGCGCGGAGCACCTGCACATCCTCGGGTGTGAGGCCGTACGCGGCGTTGACGAGGTCGGAGAGGCGGCGCTCCAGCGCGGTGGCCTTGGTGCGCCGGTCGCGCATCGGGGTGGCTTGTTCGGCGTAGCCCGCGCGCAGGTCGGCGAGGGCGGCGGGTGTCAGGCGGCCCTGGGAGCGCGGACGCCTCCGGCGCACCTCCTCCACAAAGGCGTCGGAGTCGAGGCTCACGAGCTCCTCCAGCCTCTGGCCTGGGCTCTCGACGCCGAACTCCGTGCGGAGCCAGTCGAGCGTCTGCCTTCGCGCCTGCTGGTCGGCCTTCGTTATCTCGATGAGGCGTGCTACGGCGGGCTCCGCCTCTGTGCGGACGGCATCGCTCGGCGGGGCGATGGGCAGCGTCTCTGTGAAGGCGTAGATGAGCCTTAGAGCTTCGTCCTTGCCGTGGATAGCGTTTCGCCACATATATGCCCAGAGCAGTGGGGAGTTGACTGCGGCGAGCAGGTAGAGGTCTTCGGTAGGCCAGAGGTACGCCGTATTCAGCAGATACATGGGAGCTTCAACGTAGGCGAATTGTGGTCGCCACGTGATGTCCGTGTGGATGAGCTTCGGTGACTCGAAGGCATCGTAATACGCGCACGCACGCAGTTCCCACCAATGATGTAACTATTCAGCGTTGAGTT
>JADDPP010000164.1 GCA_016781845.1 Rubrobacter sp. | reverse complement strand
CTGAGGAAGGCTCCGCCTTCGTAGATCGGGAGCTGTACTTGCCGAAAGCATGGGCGAACGACGCGGAGCGACGAGCCGAGGCCGGCGTCCCGGAGGAGGTTGCTTCCGGAACAAGGCGGAGCTGGCCGAGGAGATGCTGGAGCGGGCGTTCTCCGCGAACGTACCCGCCAGGTGGGTCGTGGCGGACTCGTTCTACGGCCGCCTGCACTCCTTCCGGGCGTGGCTGGAACAGCGGGGGCGCCCATACGCCGTGATGGTGCCGAAGACCAACGCCGTGCCGCTCGGCGGGCGCAAGAAGAAGATAGAGCAGCACGTCGAGCGGCTGCCCGAGGACGCGTTCAGGGAGGTGCGCCCCGCCCGGGACGAACTCGGCGGCAGGCGCCCGTGGGAGTGGGCGTGCCTGGAGCTCGAGGCGGACCCCGAGAAGGGGATGAAACGCTGGCTGCTCGTCCGCGCAGGAGCACCGACGACCCCGAGGACCTCGGCTTCTACCAGGCCTACGGCCCCGAAGGGACGCCCACCAAGGAGCTCGTCGGGGTGTGCCAGGACCGTTGGGCGGTGGAGCAGTGTTTCGCCGAGGCCAAGGGCGAGGTGGGCCTCGACCACTACGAGGTGAGGCGGTGGGACGCCTGGCACCGCCACGTCACCCTTTGCCTGCTCGCCCACGCCTTCCTGGCCGTCTTTCGCTCGGTCGCCCGCGAAGAAGACCCCGGTAAAAGGGGGATCTCGCTCCGGGCCTGATCCCCCCGACGGTGCCGGAGGCGCGCCGCCTGGCGCTCGCGATGGCGGAGCCGAAGGGGCGAAGACGCTTCCTCCTGGGGTGGTCGGCGTGGAGGAGGGCGCACCAAGCCGTTGCGGCCCGCTGCCGGGCGGCCAAACGCGCCGCCGGGCGAGCGCTCGGCGGAGAAGGGCCGCCCGAGGTCGCCGCGGTCGCGCCCGAGGAGGCGAGCCTCACCGACGAGCAATGGGCGTTGGTACGTCCGTTGTTGCCGCCGCAGAGGGGCGGGACGGGCAGGCCGCCCAACGACCACCGCGCCGTCCTGGGCGGCATCCTTTGGGTGGCGAGGACGGGATCGTCGTGGCGGGAGATGCCCGAGGAGTACGGCAAGTGGGAGACCGCCTACCGGCGCCACGAGCTGTGGGCGAAGCAGGGCCTGTGGCAGCGCATCCTCCGGGCGTTGGGAGAGGAAGATCTGCCGGGACCGGCGACGAAGAAGCATAACTGATGCTGTAGGGCCGGAATGGTACCGCTACGCGCTAGAAGGCGCGGCTGGGGGGCGAGTGCAGCGAGCAGAAGGCGGA
>JADDPP010000090.1 GCA_016781845.1 Rubrobacter sp. | reverse complement strand
GTGTAGGCATCTGCTGGCGCTCTTGGTAACGCCTGCCAACGAGCAGGAGAGAGCGCAGGTAGCCGAGCTTGCTAAGGCAGTGGAGGAGGTGATGGGCGAGGATCCTGATGATCAGGCCCAGGAGCACGGTATACGCCTGGAGGTGCGGGCCGGGTGAATGGTTTTTCGGAGTGGAACGAGGACTTTCATACGTCTTGCCAAAGCACAGCTGCTGGAGTCTTCCTCTTCGCTCGGAAGAGTCGGGGGTAAGGCGAAGGCTGGCAAGGAGGAGACATACAAGTGAAGGGCGTTTCAGTGTATCCTGGCTGCTCCGTGGCGCACGGCGAAGACCAGAGCCTGCAGCCGCGACTGTACTCCAAGCTTGCCGAGGAGGTTCACCATGTGCGCACGGGCCGTCTTCGTCTCTATCTGCAGCCGTTCCGCGATCTCCTTGTCGCTCAGGCCATCCGCGAGAGCTTGAAGCACCTCGCGTTCCCGAGGCGTAAGGCGGTCGAGCACGCGCTGGGAGTTGAGATCGTGCTCTCGCTGCTGTGCCGCAAGTTGCATCATCTCGATGATCTCTCGTGGCGAGAACAGAAACTGGTCCTCGCCCAGACGTCTTACCCCGCTGATGATCTCCTCAATATCGGCTGACTTGTGCATGACTCCAGCCGCGCCTGCCTCGACAGCGCGCGCCCACTGTTTGCGGTCGTCGCTCGCGGTGAGGATCAGAACGGAGCTGTCCGGGTTTGCCTCCCGCAACTCGAGCACCAGATCCGCCCCGTTACCATCAGGCAGATCCAGGTCTATTACGGCAACATCCACCCCCTTGAGAACCGGTCTGGCCTCGGACAGCGACCCCGCCTGAGCGACTACTGTTATGTCAGGCTCGCGTGCAAGCATAAACGCAAGTGGCTGTCGAACGGATGTGTGATCATCAACCAGCAGGACACGTATCACTCTGCAACCTCTAGCTCGAACCCAAACACCGACCCGACACCTCGTGCTGAGTGCACGGTGATGTCTGAGCCGTGCTCCTGCACGATGCGCCGGGACAGGTAGAGACCGAGACCCACTCCCGCGATTCTGCGGTCGAACTGGTCCCGTCCCCTGCCGAACTTCTCAAATATGCGCGCGAGATCGTCCGGGTGAATGCCGTAACCCTGGTCGGCCACCTCTATACGAACGCGGTCGGCACGATGAGTCGCGCGGATCTCGATCGGAGTGCTGGGAGGCGAATATTTGCCTGCATTACTCAGGAGGTTGCGAAGAACCTGGCCGATCCGCTCCGGGTCGGCCTGTACTGTGCAGTCTGCTTCG
>JADDPP010000280.1 GCA_016781845.1 Rubrobacter sp. | reverse complement strand
TACCCTCTGTCTCTCCCGGGTTATCAACGTGTTCCTCGGCTCGTGCTCTCTCGTCCCTGCACTGAGTAATGGCGGTCAGATATCGCACGCTCGCCTCGAACTGCTCGCGCTCCCATCGGGTCACCTCCTCATCGGGCGCGCCGCGTTCCAGCGGGGTTCGCCACTCCTCGTCAGCGGGCCGCGCGTGCCTTGCCACGAGATGCAGCGCGGGTACGAGGGAGCGCACATCGCGCGGTGGGTAGCCCTCCCACCAGCCCTCCTCCAGAAGGCGGATGTGGCGTCCGTGCAGGGCGGCGAGCTCGATGTGCTGTGAGGCGTCGGGAGCGACGCGCTGAAGGAGGGGCAGAAGCTCCAGGAACGGAACTGCGCCTTCGCCAAGCGCGCAACGGACAAGCCGGTAGCCCGAGGGTGTGAGGTAGACCTTGTAATCCTTGAGGTGTACGTTTCGGACCCACGGGCCGACCTTCCGCGCGAACTCGAGCGGCTCCTCGCCCACGGCCAGGGGATTTGCCACATCAAGCGTCACTCCGACCCGGTCGCCTCCCGCCTCGCACAGCCATACCAGTTCGTCCGAGGTCGCGTCCTGATGGTTCTCGAGAGCCAGCACTATATCGCAGGCTTCGAGCAGCGGCCTGAGCTTGATTATCCGGCTCCGCATCTCTTCGAGGTACCTGCTCCAGCCCCCCACAACCTCCGCCCGCGCACCTTCGAGGACGGTGCTCAGCGTGGCGCGCACGACTCGCGCCCCCGCGCGCGCCGCGAGTGGGAGAATCACCTGCAGATGGCCGAGTTCTACGACGCCTGTGTCCACGGTCAGCGAGAGCCCTGACGCTTCCAAAGTCTCGCGGAAACGGTCCACGGCGCCCTCGGAGAGGTCCGGCAGCATACCGGAGACTGGGGTCTCGATGCCGCTCAGGCTCCGTTCGGATGCGAGACGTGCGAGGCCGTACGCATCCATACTCTCTGCTACCACCGGACGCCCGTCTCTACGCAGAAAGCCGCACCCGAACGTAAAGCTGTACGCAGCCACACCAAAGCGGAGGGTCACGCACCACCGCCTTTACACAAGTACGCGGCCGTCACGGGAGCAGCACAGCTTTCACTATGCGGCCCTCGTGCATCCCCTCGAATGCCCCGCGCCAGTTATCAAGCGGCGCCTGCATGCCTACGAGCGCGGGCGCGTCTATCTGTCCGGAGGCGAGCAGCGCTATGGCTCGCTCCCAGGTTCTGTACGTGTGGCTGAACGAGCCGTGAATGCTGACTGCCTTTTTCACTATCGGGTCGAGCGAGAAGCCGAGAGGCTCCGGTCCCCACCCGACTTTTATGATCTGCCCCAGAGGGCGTACGGCGTCCATCGCGGTCTTCAGTGCGCCCGACGCCCCGGTAGCATCCACGACCACGTCCACGCCGTACCCGTCGCCGATGCTTCGGACCACCTCCATCACGTCCGTGGTCTGGCTGTCAATGGCCTGCGTCGCGCCGACCTTCCGGGCTATCTCCAGCCGTGGCGAGTCCGAGGAGCGGCCCGCCACTATCGTCGTCGTCGCGCCCTTCAGCCGGGCGATGGAGAGGCAGAGCAGGCCGATGGGGCCGGGTCCGAGCACCAGCACCGAGTCGCCGGGCTTGACGGAGCCGCGCTCGACCATCGCGTTATACGCCACGCAGGTGGGCTCGGTGAGCGCGGCCAGCTCGAAGCTCAGGTTGTCGGGGATGTGGTGCAAGCAGCGCGCCGGGACGCGGACGTATCCTGCCATCGCGCCGTCCACGCCGTAACCAAACCCGCGCCGCTCGGGGCACACGTTGTACTGACCGGACTGGCAGTACGCGCAGCGGCCGCAGATGTACGCCGCTGTCTCGGACACGACCCGGTCGCCTTCTCGCCACCCTGACACTCCCCGACCGACGGCGGCCACCGTGCCGGTGAACTCGTGGCCGAGCGTCACCGGCACGTTCACCGCCCAGCTTTGCATCGCATAGAACTGGTGTACGTCGCTGCCGCACACCCCTGCCGCGCCGACGCGCAGAAGAACCTCCCCCTCACCGGCGTCCGGCCTCTCTCGCTCACGCAGGTCCACCTGCCCCCTCTCAGGGCCCCACTGCACTACCGCTGCCATAGTCTCTTTGCTCACGCTCCCATCCCTTCTGCTGTTTCCTATTGCTGTGTCCACCACACAGCACGGGTGCTGCCATTGGGTGCGTGGCACGTCCCGTGGAACCCGCCGTGCTACAATCTCGCCAGTGATACAGTTAGAACCGCAGGGAGGGTGGCAATGAACCAGGAAGAGCAGGCGCGAGACGCACAGTGGCAGGAGATGTCCGAGCGCGCGGCGGAGCTCCGCGAGCAGCTTGCGGCGAGCGAGGAGGCGTTGCAGGAGAACCGCGAGCTCATCGTGGGCGAGGGGGGCACTGACCGCTCGGTGTCTCGGGCGGAGCTCGATTATGCAGACCCCAGCCTCGCTGAGCCTGGTTCCCAGGGCGAGGGCGATACGACCACGGGAAGACATCGAGAGTCCTGAGGCCACCCACGCCGGATAGCACAGTTAGAACAGGGGGCCGAGGTGCGTCTCTCGCGGCGCTGAGCCTGCGATTGATCACACGCTCCACCGGGCGCGCCGCCAGCCCGCTGCCCACCGGGCATCCCTGCTCTCTACACTCCTCGTAGTCACGTATCCAGTCGAGCTGATGGTGTATGTACTCCACGCCATCCTCTGGAGAGCTGACCCTGTAGCGGCCTCTCGCGGCCCTACCCTGGCGCCCTGGTACTGCTGGAACCGGCGCAATGCGTGCGCTTTACACGCGCGGTCTACTGGCATATAATGAGTGAGTCGGTGGAACTGGGGGTGCTGCATACCCTCAGTTTTTTGCTTTGTAGAAACCTTCGAATTGATCAAACGGAGGTAAGATGGAGGTGCTTGGATGAGCAGCTCAGAACGCGTACAGCTCACACAACAGGGACTGCAGGCTCTTCAGCAGGAGTTCGACCACCTGCGCACGGTGGAGCGGGCGAATGTCTCCGAGCGTATCAAGGAGGCCAAGGAAGGCGGCGATATCTCTGAGAGCGGTGAGTACGAGGATGCCAAGCGGCACCAGGCGTTCGTTGAAGGCCGTATCAAGGAGCTAGAGCGCGTCTTAGCAAAGGCCGACATTATCGATCCTTCTAAGGCGCAGGCCGGTATCGTGGCTCTCGGCTCGAAGGTGACCGTCGAGGAGGACGGCAGGCGCGACACGTACACCATTGTTAGCGGGGCGGAGGCGGGCAGGAAGAACGGCGAGATGCGGATCTCCAGCCAGTCGAAGGTCGGAGGCGCGCTACTCGGGCACAAGGTAGGCGAGAACGTCTCCGTACTCACCCCGAGTGGTCAGACCATCACGCTAACCATAGTCTCGGTCGAGTAGACTCAGCCACATGCGCGATCTCAACGAACAACAGGAACTCCGGCTGGAGAAGAGCGGGCGACTGCGTCAAAACGGGATAGACCCTTATCCTCGGCGCTCCAGGCGGACCCACGCAACTCGCGAGGTCGTGGATTCCCTCGATGACCTTGCTGCAGCCGGTCAGGAAGTCATCGTAGTGGGACGCCTCCGAGCCCGGCGCGATATGGGCAGGACGGTGTTCGCGGACATCGAGGACGGCACAGGCCGGATTCAGCTGCTGTGTCGCGCGAACACTCTCGGCGCGGAGGGGCTGGAGTTCCTGAAGTCCGACCTCGACCTGGGTGACATCGTTGAGGTGCGCGGCGTGCCGATGCGCACCCGGACCGGTGAGCCTTCCGTAGATGTCAGAGAGGTGCGGCTGCTCGCGAAGTCACTCAACCCCTTGCCCGACAAGTGGCACGGGCTCGAGGACGTGGAGACGCGCTACCGGCAGCGCTACGTGGACCTGATGGTGAATCCTGAGGTGCGGGATGTCTTCCTGCGCCGAGCGAGGATAATCTCGGAGATGCGGCGATATCTCGATGACCGGGGGTTCGTCGAGGTCGAGACGCCGGTGCTGCAGCCCATCTACGGCGGTGCAGCCGCCCGCGCTTTCACCACATATCACAACGCCCTCGACCAGACACTGTATCTGCGGATCGCTACGGAGCTGTACCTCAAGCGGCTGCTCGTCGGCGGCATCGAGCGGGTGTACGAGATAGGCAAGGACTTCCGCAACGAGGGAACGAGCACGAAGCACAGTCCTGAGTTCACTATGATGGAGCTGTACCAGGCGTACGCCGACTACAGCGACATTATGGTGCTCGTCGAGAACCTGGTCTGCACGCTCGCCCAGCAGGTGAACGGTTCGGCCCAGGTGCGCTTCCGCGGACAAGAGATAGACCTGACCCCGCCGTGGTCACGTGTGCCGCTGCGCGACGCGATACTGCAGCACACCGGAGTGGACTACGAGGCGTACCCTGAAACCGAGTCGCTTGCGGCGGCCGTGCGAGAAGCCGGTATCGAAACACGACCGGGAGCGACGAGGGCAGAGCTTATAGACGAGCTGCTGGACAACACGGAGCCGCGTCTCATACAGCCTGTGTTCCTCATTGACTACCCGGTCGAGCTATCGCCGTTCGCGAAGAGAAAGCCTGATAATCCAAGCGTGACGGAACGATTCGAGTTCTTCATAGGCGGAATCGAGGTCGGGAATGCCTTCACGGAGCTGAACGACCCAGTGGACCAGGACGAGCGATTCCGCGAGCAGGTGGCCGAGCGCGAGGCCGGTAATGAGGAGACGAGCCAGTATGACGAGGACTACGTCAACGCTCTGATGTACGGCATGCCGCCGACGGGTGGCCTCGGGATAGGTATAGACAGGCTCGTGATGGTGCTTACAGACAGTCCCTCCATCCGCGACGTTATCCTCTTCCCGCACATGCGCGCGCGCCATCGCCTAGTGGGTCAATTGTCATGTTCATAGCCATTCGTTCTGGGGCGAATGCGACGCGAAAGTTGGACTTCTGTGGTGCAGGAATGGCCACTTTCGTGACAACTGACCCACTAGTACTCCGTGACGAGTGAATTGATTCTTCTGATGGATAGTGGGTATGGTA
>JADDPP010000104.1 GCA_016781845.1 Rubrobacter sp. | reverse complement strand
GCGAGTATCCAGGTGGCAGAGCAGGCACGGAAGCTTTACTATGTCGGCACGCTCGTAGGCGAGAGCACGAGTGGGGAGTTTCGGCTGGCAGTGGCACACGAGACGATACGCGAGCAGGACATCATCGCTGTGGACGCCGAGCTGCGGGAGCCCGACTCAGGACATGCGCCGCAGCAGATACGGGTCTGGGCGAAGGTACAGCGCATCGAGCGGTTGAACCCGCTGTTCCCGACCGAGGCCGGGCACGAGCTCGCGGCGACCCGAACTGACCCGTTCGACACTGTCCTCTCCCTTAGCCACGAGATGGTGACGGCTGTGTGCCAGGTGCTGGGCGCGGAACCGCTCGAAGGCGCGGGCGGCAAGCTCGACCACCTCCGCTACCCACCCCGACCCGCCTCCAGCGCGTACCGCCCCGCCTCCAGGGACATAGCGCGCGTCGTGCTCGGAGAGTTGGAGACGAAGCAAAACCGAGCCCTCGACATCGCCACTCTGTCCAACCGTCCCGAGGTGGACGTGACCGTGGACGGACATGCAATAGTCACCCGCCACCTTGCCATGACCGGCGCTGGCAAGAGCTGGACTGCACGCCGCATCATCGAGCAGCTCGCGCAGAAGAACTACCCCATAGTCATCTTCGACCCGCACGGCGATTATACGGGGTTAGCGGAGGCGTCAGGTCTTCAGGGCAAGGTGCGCCGTTACTTTGCTCAGTTCCCCGTGTTCGAGCAGAGCTCGGAGACGGTCATGACAGTAGTCGAGGCTCTAGGCTGGGAGATGGCTAACACTCACAAGAGCCACTTCGACGTGCTTTTCGAGGGCGCACGAACGTTCCTGTCAGACGCAGACGAGCTACCCACGCGCACGGACTGGTTAAGCGCTTATCTGGGCAAGAGCAACATCAAGCGGTATGGCTTGAAGTCAGACCTGTTCTTCCTCGCCGACTTCGTGCAGGCGGTGGTCAAAGCCGGCAAGTCGGAAGATAGGGAGGCCGTCAAGCAGTTGGTGGACTGGGGTGGCCAGGAGTCACTGCGAATGACTAAGCAGACGGCGGGCTGGCTGGAGAACCTGCCCAACAACCTGCGCAGAGGGGCGAAGCGCCTGCGGCAGATGGAGGAAATCAGCAAGAAGGCTGCAAAGACGAGTGAGCCCCTTCCCACAGACCGGACCGAGCTCGTCAAATACGGGCAGATAAGCGTCGTCGCCCTCGCCGGATACACCAGCGACTTTCAGGCGACTATCTACAGTCTCATCGCGGAGCAGATATTCAGTGCGAAGGTATCGAGCGAGCTGAAACTCCCGGTTCTATTCCTCCTCGAGGAGGCGCACAACTTCGCCCCCGCCAGAGCAACGATGCCGTCTGAGCAGCACGCCATCGCGACCACGAAGCAGATAGCGCAGGAGGGCAGGAAGTTCGGTGTTGGGCTGCTCGTCATCAGCCAGCGGCCTTCGCGTCTGGACGAGACCACGCTGTCCATGTGCAATTCCTATATCGTGATGCGGATGGTCAACCCGGACGACCAGCGCTTCGTCCGACGAGTCATAGAGACTCTGGGCGAGGACGAGGCCAGGATGCTGCCAGACCTCGATGTGGGGGAGGCTATCCTCTCGGGTCAACTCATCAACTTCCCCGTGCTGGTCAAGGTGAAGGCTCCCGAGTCGAAGGGCGACCGTGAGGAGGAGGACGCTTTCGTACAGTTGGAGAGAATGCGGCTCGCTTGAAAGGAAGGCACGCTCTATGGCAAACAGGCGGAGCCAGCTCTCCGCAGACGCCCTGCTGGTGTTGAGGTTGATAAGCGATGGACACACGTACGAACAGATTCTCCAGGCACATCCTGGACTCACCTATCTGGACATCTTCAAGTGCGTAGCCAGTCGCGGCAAGCGCGCTCTCTGCAGCAGGGACTTCGCCGCAGCAGACAAAGGAGAAAGGCAGCTGATCGCAAGGGACGCCGGGGTTCAAATCGGCTGGAAGCGCACGGTAGCAATCTGTACGTCCTCATGTAGCAACCGCTGAGTGTCAGGGTCGTCGGGGCCGTACTTCTGCCGATACAGCTCCGACACGAGCGCCACCGTGCGCTCATCAGCGGCGGGCACGGCACGGGCGTATACAGTCCCACCCTCGGTGTGCAGCTCGACGCCTGGATTTATCAGGATGCGCCGGTACCAGTAGCCCGCCGTTCCCTCCAAACAGCGCGAGTACACCCGGCCATCGTCGTCCACCATCATCAGGATGGGTGCGCGGTACGGCGGCGCGCCCGGCGCCCTCCGGGTCTCTATCTCTACCGAGTGGGCACTGCCGAGCAGCGCCAGTACCTCGGGAGCAAACCTCTTCTCCCGCCGCCCACGGGCTGACTCAACCCTCTTCGCGTCCTCTCGAACCGGTTGAGGCACGGTGAATCCGATCATCTCACCAATGATGGTGAAGACCTCACGGCTCCAGCGGGCCAGGAAACTCCGCACGCTGCGACGGCCGGAGGGAACGGCCAACACATCTGCGGCCCGACGATCGCGCGCCTCCCCCATACTGCTCCCCCAATGCTGGCTCGCTGGCCGACGAATCGCTCCTCACGACACAGGATACCACCCGACGTAGAGCCGATCTTACATCTGTTTTCGGTTGGACAAGATGCGGAACGAATGGCTCCTGACCTCACATCACTCGTTCTCGTCGTGGGCAGTACAGTTGAGCTTTGCAGCACCGCCCGCGGGAGGGCGAACGACAAAGCCCGCCGCTGCAGGCGCACCAGGGCGGGGCGCCGGAATACCTGCTGGCAGCTGCGGAAGCCGCGACAAGCTCGCATACAAAAAGCGGTCGCTCGGCCCCCATTGGCGCCGATCTCAACTTGTCTTGCAGGGGTCTGCCCGCTGTACACAACCGTCGCTGGCGGCAGCAGGCGTCCTTACCGGTTCGACAGCGTCGCCACTGTCACGCCTTCCCCGCCACCCTTCTCGCCGCCGCTCTCTATGGACTCCACAAGCGGGCTGCTCGAGAGGAAGTCGCGCACTATCTGCCGAAGCACTCCGGTCCCCTTACCGTGGATGATTCGCAACATCGGCATCCCGGCCAGGTAAGCGTCGTCTATATATCGGTCGAGCTGCTCCGTCACCGCTTCCGCGCGCTGGCCGCGCAGGTCCAACTCCAGCGGCGGCGCAGAGCGGGTCTCAACGTTGTACCGGGTCCGCCCGGCTGTCCGCCCAGACGCGCCCGCTCGTCCCCTCTCACGCTGTGGCTCTGGCGCTTGCAGCTGCAACTCGTCGAGGGGCACTCGCGTCTTCAGGTTGCCGAGCTGCACCTCCGCGCTGCCGTCCGCGATGCTCAAGACCCGTCCGGTGGAGCCGAGTGTCCGAAGCAGGACGGTGTCGCCCGGCGCTAGCGGACGGTCGGGAGCTTGCGTCACCGTCGTGACGCGCCGCGTTCGGGTGCTCGCACGCCGAGTCAGCTCGCGGAGATGCCCCTCCGCGTCCTGCACCTGCGCCACGGCCTGCGCTGCCGCTTCCCGGGTCCCAGCCGCCGCACGTTCCGTCGCGGCACGCTGCAGCTGCCTGCGCAGCTCCGCCATCTCGCGGCGAAACTCCTCCAGCTCCTCCTGCGCCTGCCTCCGGCCCTCGTCCACCGCGTCCGCCTTGCGTGCCTCGGCCTCCTGCAACTCCCTTCGCGTCCGGTCGGCCAGCTTGCGAGCCTCCTCGCGCTCGGCGTCAACCCTCGCCCGAGCCTGGGCCGCCGCGTCTCGCTCGTCCTGTATCTGCTGCAGCAGGTCGTTCAGCTCCCGGCTCTCCGGCCGCACCCGCTCCTGCGCGCGCTCCAGTATGTCCCGAGGCATCCCCAGCCTGCCCGCTATCGAGAGCGCGTTACTCCTTCCTGGCAGCCCCACCAGTAGCCGGTATGTAGGCGACAGGCTCGCCTCGTCGAACTCGACAGAGGCGTTGCGTACTCCAGGCGTGTTGTGGGCGTATCCCTTCAGGTCGCTGTAGTGGGTGGTCGTGACCGCCAGGCAGCGGCGTTCCAACAGGTAGTCAATAATAGCCCTGGCGAGCGCGCTCCCCTCCTCGGGGTCCGTACCCGCGCCCACCTCATCAAGAAGCACGAGCGAGTCCGCGTCCAGCTCACCGAGCATGCCTACGATGTTGCGAATGTGCGACGAGAACGTGGACAGGCTCTGCTCGATGCTCTGCTCGTCACCGATGTCCGCGTACACCCGTTGCAGCACCGGCAGCCTCGCGCCCGGCATCGCGGGTACCTGTAGCCCGCTCTGCGCCATAAGCGAGAGCAACCCCACGGTCTTGAGCGCAACCGTCTTCCCACCCGTGTTCGGGCCAGTTATGACGAGCACTCTGTACGGCCCGCCGAGCTCGACGCTGATGGGCACCACATGCCCCCGCAGCAACGGGTGTCGAGCCTGGGGCAACCTCAGCACCGGTTCGTCGCGTGGCGCCTTCGAGGCGACTACTATCTCAGGACGCACGCCCGAGAGCGCGTTCGCGTAGCGCGCCTTTGCAAGCGAGAAGTCTATCCACGCCAGCGCGTCCACCGTGCGGCGTAGCTCCCCGGCGTAGCGCGCAACGACGCCGGCAAGCTCCATCAGCACGCGCTCGACCTCCTCGGCCTCGCGCGCCTGCAGCTCCCGCCACCTGTTGCCCGCCTCGACCGCGCCCAGCGGCTCAACGAACAAGGTCTGCCCGCTGTTCGAGGCATCGTGTACTATCCCAGGCAGCCGCGCTCGGAAGTCGGCCTTGACGGGTATCACGTACCGCCCCTCGCGCTGCATAATCAGTGGATCCTGGATCGCCTGTGCGTACTGGCCCGAGTTGAGGATGGAGCGCAGCAGTCCGAGCAGCCTGTCGTGCGCTATCCGCAGCTCCGAGCGCACGCGCCCCAGCGCGGGACTCGCAGAGTCGAGCACCTCTCCCCGCTCGCTGACGGAGGTGCGTATCCGGTCCTCGACCTCCGGCAGCTCCTCCAGCCTGTGTGCCATACCGGCGATGAGCGGTATCTCGCCGGTCACCTCGTTGAGCTTCAGGATAATCCGCTTCATTCCGCGCGCAGCAGCCAGGGTGGCCCCTATCGTTAGCAGATCCAGCGGCTCGATGATGCCGCCCAGGTCGGCGCGCGCCACGGCAGGGCGGACATCCCTGGCGCCCCCAGTCGTAATCTCCGGCCGCAACTCCAGTACTCGCCGCGCTTCCGCAGTCTCTGACTGGGCGCGCTGCACTGCATTCGGGTCCGTAAAAGGCACAAGTGCCTCCGCAAGCTCCCGGCTCGCGCTAAAGGAGGTACGGTCGGCGAGAGCAACGATTATCTTGTTGTATTCGAGTGTGCCAAGTGTTCTATCGTTCATGTCGCCAACAGTGTACCCGTGTGCGGGCAGGGCTGTCCATCGGGGCGTCCAGCCCATCATGCTATAATTCAAGGCTATTCTACTACGAAACGATGAGATCGCCCGCACGGGCCGACAGGAGACTTTGCCGCATGCCCGAACCCCTGATCTTCGAACTAAGTGTCGAGGGACGGCGCGCGTTCAGCCTGCCCAGGAGCGAGACTCCCGATGCCGAGCTGCCGGAGGAGCTTCGCCGCGCGGATCTCGACCTGCCGGAGGTGAGCGAGCTCGACGTTATCCGCCACTACGTGCGGCTCTCGCAGGAAAACTTCTCCATAGATACCAACTTCTACCCCCTCGGCTCCTGCACGATGAAGTACAACCCGAAAGTGAACGAGGAGGTAGCATCGCAGCGCGGCGTGCGCCGAGTACACCCGTACACCCCGGACAGTGAGGTGCAGGGTGCCTTGCAGGTGATGTACGAGCTCCAGGGTCTGCTAGCGGAGATCGCGGGGCTTCCCGCCGTTAGCCTCCAGCCCGCGGCCGGGGCGCACGGGGAGCTTACCGGGATGCTCGTGATCCGCGCGCACCACCTCAGCCGGGGCGATACGGGCTGGCACAAGGTCATCGTGCCGGATTCCGCCCACGGCACCAATCCCGCAACGGCGGCAATGGCCGGGTACGAGGTTGTTACCGTCAGGAGCGACGCGCGTGGCAACGTAGACCTGGGCCAGCTCAGGAGCCTGGTCGGCCCCGACACCGCGGGCATGATGTTGACTAACCCTAATACGCTCGGGCTGTTCGACGAGAACATAGAGGAGGTCTGCCGAACGGTTCACGAGGCCGGCGGGCTGATGTACGGTGATGGGGCGAACATGAACGCGATCACGGGCATAGCGCGCCCCGGCGACCTCGGTTTCGACGTGCTGCACTTCAACCTCCACAAGACGTTCTCCACCCCACACGGCGGGGGCGGCCCTGGCGCCGGTCCCATCGCTGTCCGCGATTATCTTGCCTCCTACCTACCTGACCCCGTGGTAACGACCGCGGATGACGAGGACGGATTCAGCACATACAGGCTCACTACGCCAGGGGCCAGCATCGGCAAGGTGCGCTCCCTGTGGGGCAACTACGCAGTGCTCGCACGCGCGTACACCTACATCCGCCACCACGGCGCGGAGGGGCTGCGCTCGAACAGCGAACACGCCATCCTGAACGCGAACTACCTAGCGGCGCTGCTCAAGGACGCGTACGAGCTGCGCTACGACCGGCCGTGCATGCACGAGTTCGTGCTCTCCGGCGCCCGCCAGAAGAAGCAGGGCGCGCGCACGCTCGACATCGCGAAGCGCATCATGGACTTCGGCTACCACCCGCCCACCATTTACTTCCCGCTCATAGTCGAGGAGTCCATGCTTATAGAGCCAACGGAGACGGAGAACAAGCAGACCCTCGATGCGTTCGCGGAGGCCATGCGCACCATTGCTCGCGAGGCGCAGACCGAGCCGGAGAAGATAACGTCCGCCCCGCACGAGACGGATCTGCGGCGCCTCGACGAGACCACCGCCGCCCGGCGGCCGGACCTCGCGTACAGGACCACGGCGGCGTAAGAAGACGAGAGATAGCAGTCAGTACATATCAGGGGAGAGCATGACGACGGAAGGCACCGATCCAAGGACCACGCAAGACGACACCCTCATTCCCTCCGTTGCGATTGACGACGAGGATGAGCTCGTGAGCGAGCGCGTTGACGAGCAGCTCGAGCAGATAGTGGCCGACATGATGGAGGATGCGCCGCCGCAGACCCAGCCGCAGCGGGTACGCGTCACTCCAGAGCAGCACAACAATCGGGTCGTAGTCACCGGCATGGGCATAGTCTCCCCCGTCGGCGTCGGTCTGCATGCCTACTGGGACGCGCTTACGAACGGCCGCTCCGGTGTTGACCTCATCACTCTGTGCGACACCACCGGCTACCCCACCCGCATCGCGGGCGAGGTGAAGAACTGGAAGCCGGAAGAGCACCTCGACGGCAGGGCTGCGCGGAAGATGTCGCGCGCGGGTCAGTTCGCGGTTACGGCGGCGCGCGAGGCTGTAGCGCACGCAAAGCTCCCCCTTGGTGAGGAAAACCCGAACGTAGGCGTCATTCTGGGAACTGGCACGTCCAGCTTCCCCGACACCGAGGCCGCGATGCGCACGCTTGTCAGCCGCGGGCCGATGCGCATCAGCCCGTTCTTCGCGCCCGTCAGCCTCCCGAACATGCCAACCGGCCAGGTAGCGATGCACCTGAAGCTGCAAGGTTATAACAATACGGTGGTCACTGCATGCGCCGCGGGCACCCAGGCGGTCGGGGATGCGTACGAGATCATACGGCGCGGCGACGCGGACGTGATGCTGGCTGGCGGCACAGAGGCGCCTATCTGTGAGCTTGGCCTGGCGGCGTTCTGCGTGATGCACGCGCTCAGCACCCGCAACGATGATCCTGCGGCGGCGAGCCGCCCTTACGACAAAGAGCGCGACGGCTTCATCCCCTCGGAGGGCTCGGGGGTGCTCGTGCTGGAGTCGCTGCAACACGCGCTCGAGCGCGAGGCGACTATCTACGCCGAGGTTATCGGCTACGCCGCCAGCTCCGATGCGTACCACGTCGTGATGCCGGAGCCGAAGGGTATGGGCTTGACGCGCGCGATGGAAACCGCGCTGCGAAACGCGGGGGTGCAGCCTCTCGAGGTGGACTATATCAACGCGCACGCTACAAGCACGCAGCTCGGCGATGCTGCTGAGACCGCAGCGATAAAGCACGTCTTCCAGGAGTACGCACCCCAGGTGCCTGTCAGCAGCACAAAGTCCATGACCGGGCATCTTCTCGGCGCAGCGGGGGCGATTGAAGCCATCGCCTCCGTCATGGCGGTACACACGAACATCATCCCGCCGACTATCAACTACCAGAACCCGGACCCGGAGTGCGACCTGGATTACGTGCCGAACGAGGCGCGCGCCACTGATGTGCGCGTGGCGATGTCCAACTCCTCCGGCTTCGGCGGGCAGAACGCGGTGCTGGTGCTGCGCGAGTACCAGGGCTAGGCTGGCTATGCAGATAACGAGGAACGAGGAGTATGTAACCAGCCGCAAGAGACTGCGAGCGCGTGTCTCTCTGGCCTCCTTCGGACTGCTCATAGCGGTGATGTTGCTGCCCTTCTTCATCGACAGCCAAGCAGTTGTATTCCTGTGGCCGCTCTTCTTCCTCGTGTTCGTCCTGACAAACGCCAGCAAGCAGCTGCAGTTCAACTGGGGCCCGGGAATGCAGGCGGACGAGCGGCTCGCGCAGGCTCTGAAGCCCCTGAACAACCGCTACTGGCTCGGCGCGTACGTACCTGTGGGCAAGTACGTGGTGGATCAGCTCCTGGTCGGACCCGAAGGTGTCCTGGTGCTGGAAGCCCGCAACCACCCTGGTGAGATAAGCTGTGTCAGGGGCAGGTGGCGGCGCAAAGCTGGCATCTTCTCACGGCTCTTCGGTCCAATACCCCCGTTGGGCGACCCGAGCCGCGACATCGCGGCGACAATGGACGCTGTCCGCAACGACCTCGACGAGGCAGGACTGCAGGACGTGCCGGTCTCGGGCGCCGTCGTCTTCACCGCGCCCGGCGTGGCGCTGAATCTCGACGAGTGCTCTCAGACAGCGATGACGCTGGCTCAACTCGAGAGCTGGGCGGCGAAACGTAGAAACTCGCCCTCGACCGAGGTCATACCGGACTCAGTGCGCCTGCAGGTAATCGAACGGTACGCGAGCCGCATACCCGGCGGCGCCCCAACCGGCTCCGCCCGACCCAAGGCGCCAGTGCGCTGATGTCCCAGCAGGCCCCGGCGCGGCCCCAGTTCACCGGGAACGCCCCCGCATTGCGCGCCCTCCGCGCGGCAATCACCTCCGGACGGCTACCCCACGCTTACCTGTTTACTGGCCCGCCTCAGGTCGGCAAACGAACCCTCGCACTCTGGCTTGCGCAGGCCCTGCTCTGTGAACGGCGGCGGCCAGGAGAAACCGAACCGTGCGGCGAGTGCCGGGTATGCGTGCGAGTGGCCCACGGAACCCACCCTGACGTGCAAGCGTACAGTCTTGCCCGCCAGGCACAGGCAAGCGCCAGAACAAACGCGTCCCGCGAGCTTGGAATTGATACGGTGCGCGAGATAGTCCGGGAGATAGACCTTCTGCCGTTCGAGGCCGAACGCAAGGTGTACCTCATCGAGGACGCAGACACGCTCACCGAGGAGGCCGCGAACGGGCTACTCAAGACGCTCGAAGAGCCCCCGTCGTATGCGACGCTCATACTCCTGGGTGTTGACGACAGCAGTCTTCCCGAGACCATCCGGTCCCGCTGCGCGCCTGTCCGGCTGCACGCCGTTGCAACCACCGAGATAGAGGGGTTGCTGCGCTCGCGGACGCAACTGCCGGCCGAGACGATAACACGGCTTGCAGCACTCGCCGAGGGCAGGCCCGGCTGGGCGCTTCAGGCCGCTTCGGATTCGTCGCTGCTGGAGACGCACGACGCGAACGTGTCGGCGCTGGTCGAGGCTCTCAGGGGAGGCGCGACAGCCAGGCTCGCGCTTGCGGAGAGGATGGGAAAGCGCTGGACCGCCGGGCACAGAGACGAGGTGTACGCCACGCTCTTCGACTGGCTCGGCTTCTGGCGGGACGTGATGCTCGCTGCGGCGCATACCTCAGAGGGGCCGGCGATGCACCCCTCCCATCAGCCGGAGCTGGAGCGCCTCTCAGCGAAGGGGGTAGAGACCGCAGGCAAGGCCGCCTCCCGCACGCTTGAGGCTGTGGGACACCTCGACGCGAACGTCAACACGCGCATGACGATCGAGACTCTGCTGCTCGACCTGCCGTGACAGACCTGCCCCTGCGTCCCGTTGCGGGCATCCGCCTGCAACCCTCGGGTCCACTGCTCTGGGTGGAGTGCGCGGTATCCGAGCTACAACCAGGGTCCCTCTCCCTGCTGCACACGCCTGGCGGAGACCGCTCCGCGCGCGTCATGGTAGCACCACAGCACGTTCTCACCATGGCCTCTCCCCTCTCCGGCCACCTGCTACTGCACGAACTGTCGGAGGATGAGGCGCTTACCGTGGAGCCCGCCGCCGCGCTGCGTGACCGGGTAGAAGAGTATCTGCGCGCCCTGCACGGGGTTCGTGCCTCCGTCGCCCCGGACGGCAGCCGAGTGACGTTGCTGGCCGACACACCTGAGCTGGCCGGACGGGTCGCCGGGGAACTAAGCGCCGCACTGGAAGTCCCAGTTGTTGTCCGGAATCACAGCGACAGGTTACCGGAGCCGCCCCTTCCGGAGCTGATGCAGGAGATCACGTACGGAGACAAGAGGGTCACGGTCGTGAGGATCAGCGTCTTCCGGGGTACCGTTACCCTGCGGGATGCGAGCGGCGAGACGTTTGACGTACCTCTGTCGGAGCTCGTCTAGCGAGGTACGAGCATTGCCTGCAGGAAGTAGAGCAGGAAGATAGCGATCATCGGCGAGAAGTCGATCATCATACCGCCAGGCATGAGCCGGCGTATAGGCAGGAGAATCGGGTCCGTCACCTCACGCAAGAATCGGGACACGGGATTTGTGAACCCCGGATCAAACCACGAGATCAGAGCGCGACCGATAATAGCGTAAATTAGCACGTTGATCAGTATGTTGATGAAGGTGAATACGAACTCCGTCATTGACGACCTCCCGGCAGCAACTTACGCACCTATTCTAGCAGAGACTACTCCGGCAGCAGCCGCTGAAACACCTCGTTTGAGAGCAGCCTGCCACGGTCGGTAAGCTGCACCCGGTCGCCTCGCCGCTCCAGCAGCCCCATTGCCTCCATCTGCCCGAACACGCCCTCATGCGATGCGAGGATGTCCTCGCCGTACCGCTCCGTCATCTCCCGCCTGCTGATGCCGTCCTCCAACCTGAGACCGAGAATGACTGTCTCCGCGCGCTCAAGCTCGGGCTCGATCTGCTCCCGCTCCACCTCGGACAGATCGCCCCCTTGCAGCATGCGTATGTAGCGGGCAGGCAGCAGCTCGTTGTAATATCGCGCCCCGCACAGGCAGCCATGCGCACCCGCACCGGCCCCGATGTACGGTTGATTCCTCCAGTACACTAGGTTGTGGCAGGAACGGTGGCCCGGCAGCGCCCAGCTGCTTATCTCGTACCGCTGCAGCCCGGCAGCGCTCATAAGCTCGTGCGCCTTCTCGTACATGTCGGCCATCAGATCGTCATCGGGCGGGCGCACCTTGCCCCTCGCAACCTGCCTCGCGAGCGGGGTCCCCTCCTCCACAACCAGCCCGTACAGCGACACGTGCTCCGGCTCCAGCTCCAGCGCGCGGACGACGTTCTCCTCCCACGCGGCGAGCGTCTGGTCCGGCAGCCCGTATATAAGGTCCAGGCTGATGCTGGGTACCCGCGCCTTGCGAGCCGCCTCGAACGCTTCAACCGCCTCCTGCACGGTGTGATGCCGCGCGAGCCGCTTCAGGTCCGAGTCGCGAAAGCTCTGCATACCGATACTGACCCGGTTCACCCCTTCATCGAGCAGCCGCCGGAAGTACTCCTCGTCCACCGATCCGGGGTTCGCCTCCAGCGTTACCTCGGTCTCGCCGAGCTGCAGTGCGGAGCGTGCCGTCCCCACGACCGCGCCAACCTGCCGAGGGGTCAGGAGACTAGGGGTGCCCCCCCCGAAGTAGAGCGTGGTAGCGTGCCATCCCTGCTCGCCGTACAGCTCCAACTCCCGACACAGCGCCTCCACGTAGGCGGGGATGAGGCGGTTCTGTCCCGCATAGCAGTTGAAGTCGCAGTACGTACACTTCGTCTTGCAGAAAGGTATGTGGACGTACAGGCCCGCGTCGGCATGAGTCAGCGGCGTTCTGTCGGGTATCATTACAGCATTCACGACTACATGCTATCTATCGGGGATAGCCACTGTCCAGCAGCCGCCCGCGGCGGCGCACACATAGAGGAGTGTTCTTACATGCAGGTCTCCGTGGTAAATGGAGCGTTGGACTCGGTGAAGACCGACGTACTCGTCGCGCCCGTATTCGAGGACGGTTTCGACGCAGACCCGTTTCTGTCCGACCTCGATGCCAGGCTGGACGGCGCGCTGACAGCCGCCCTGTCAAGCGCCGACGTCTCCAGCAAGCTGCACCGGGCATCCAGCGTCCTCTCACTCGGCAAGCTCCCCGTCCGTCGGGTGCTGCTTGTCGGCGCGGGAAAGCAGGCTGAGTGGGATGCGAAGCGGGCGCGCACTACCGCGGGGACGGCGATTCGGCACCTGAAGAGCAGCGGACAGGCGGCGGCAACGCTGTACGTGCCTCCCGCTGGGGATCTCGTCGCGAGCGCGGCCGCCGCGGTACACGGAGCGGTGCTGGCGGACTTCTCCGTCGCGCAGTACAAGACGCGAGGCGAGGACGAGACAGAGTTCCAGCATCTCCAGCTGCTCGTCGCGGGCGCGCCGCAGGACCTCACCACCGTGACCCAGAAATCCCGGGTCATAGGCGACGCAGCAAACCTCGCTCGCTCCCTCGCGAACGAGCCCGGCAACAAGCTTACTCCCACCATCTTCGCCCAGAGGGCGCAGGAAGTGGCGGATGCCCACGGTCTCGGCTGCGAGATTCTGGACGAGGCGGAGCTGGAGCGGCGAGGCTACGGCGCTATCCTCGGCACGTCGCGAGGAAGCGATGAGCCCGCGAGGATGGTCACGCTGCGCTATCGGGCGGAAGACGAATCCGCGCCCACCCTCGGACTCGTGGGTAAGGGTATCACGTTCGACTCGGGCGGCATCTCCATCAAGCCCGCGGAGCGCATGCACCTGATGAAGACGGACATGTCCGGTGCGGCGGCTGTGCTTGGGGCGATGCAGGCGATAGCCCAGCTTCGGCCCAGCGTGAACGTCGTCGCCGTGCTCTGCCTCGCCGAGAACCTGCCCGGCCCCACAGCGATGAAGCCCGGCGATATACTCACCGCAGGCAACGGCGAGACGATTGAGATTATCAACACCGACGCCGAAGGAAGACTCGTGCTCGCCGACGGCCTCGTCCACGCGAAGAGCGAGGGCGCGACGCACCTGGTGGATGTCGCCACGCTCACGGGCGCGTGCGTCGTCGCACTTGGCACTACTAACACGGGAGTGTTCGGCTCCTCCCAACCGTGGACCGACGCGCTGCTGGAGGCGGCGAGGCACACTGGCGAGGCCATGTGGCAGATGCCGGTCGGGGCCGAGTACCGGGAGAGAATGAATAGCGACATCGCGGACATCGCGAACGCGGGCGGCCGGGAGGGCGGGGCATGCACGGCAGCGGCCTTCCTGCAGGACTTCGCGGGCGATTCGCCGTGGATACATCTCGACATCGCCGGAACCGCGCGCAATGACAGAGACCTGCCGTACGTTTCCAAGGGGCCCACTGGTGTCGCTGTGGCAACCCTCACCCAGCTCGCGCAGACCGTCGGCGAGCGCGGCGTGCCGGTCGAGCAGTAGTGGCATACCCTCGAAACGTACTACCGGCGCGCAGGTGAGCAGTCGTTGCCCGCTGTCCAGCAGGCCCGGCTCGCGCAGGCGCGGTATGCATCCTGCCGGTCCGGGGCGGCAGATGAGTTGGGCAGAGCGCGGGCTTGCCGTTCCGCCCTCGCGAGGAAGCTCATCGGTGAGGAGGCATGCACCTACTGGTATGCTTCGCGTATTCTATGCGCGAGCGAGGAGAAGAGTTGAAATGATATCCTGCGCATCGGTACGAGCAGCCCGGCCGAGCCGGAATCCGCACTGGCGAGCTGCTTTGCAGCCCGGAAGGGTTGGGAGTATAATGTTTGTGAAAGAATGTACAAAGTTAGGCGAGGTACGTGAGTGGCATACTCCGCAGCGCTGACCACCGTTGGAGATGACCTGCTCAAGGTCGAGGAAGCGCTGCTCGAGGTCGCACCCCAGGAGTATCCGGAGCTAGGTGCTATCATCGCGGGACTGGTAAGCGCGGGAGGCAAGCGTATCCGTCCGGCGCTCGTGCTGCTCTCCGCCCGCTTCAACAGCTACGACCTGCCCCGCCTGGTTGAGGGTGCCGTGGCTGCGGAGCTACTGCACACCGCAACCCTCGTCCACGACGACACTATTGACCGCGCGGACCTCCGCCGAGGCAAACCCACGGTCAACTCCTTTCTGCCCGACAGCGTTGCAATCCTCATTGGCGACTACATCTTCGCACAGTCCGCGATGTACGCCGCGAAACCGGGCAGCCCGGAGGTCGTCTCCGTCTTCGCCAGCACTCTGCGGGACATCTGCGACGGTGAGCTACGCCAGGCGCTCGGAAACCACAGGCTCACCTTCAACCGGGAGGAGTACTACAGGCGGATCTACGAGAAGACCGCGGCCCTCTTCGCGTGCTCAACGGAGATCGGCGCACTGCTCTCCGATGCGCCGCAATCTCACCGCTCGGCACTGCGGACTTACGGAGAAAAGCTGGGGCAGGCGTACCAGGTAATTGACGATATCCTGGACTTCACCGCCACAAGCGCCCAGGCCGGCAAGCCCGTTGGGGGCGACCTCCTGCACGGCACCGCCACCCTGCCCACCATTATCTACCTGGAGGACCTGGCGGGCGCGAATGGGCACGCTACTGTAGTACTGGACGCACTGACGGGCGCAGAAGGCGCCGACCCCGCACATGCCCTGCAGCTTGTTCGCGACTCGGACGCGGTGAGGCTGGCTCACGACGAGGCTCGCAAGCTGGTAGACGAGGCGTGCGCCGCGCTCCTGGAGCTGCCCTCGGGAGAGGCGCGCAACGCGCTCTACGATCTCGGAGAGTACGTACTGGAACGTGACCGGTAGCGATGGAACCGGCCTGCCTTTACAGCCAATGAACGCACTCGACATCGTCATCATCGTGGTACTGCTGCTGTACGCGGTACGAGGCATGCGGCGCGGCCTGGTGCTGGGCATGGCGGATCTCGCGGGCCTGATCATCGTGCTGGTCATTAGCTTCGCCGGGTATCGCGGGATCGCCCCAGTCCTCGAGCGCCTGGCTCCGCTGAGGGACGAGGTGGCGCAGGTCGTTGCCTTTTTCATACTGGTGCTCGTCGCCAGCGCGCTTTACAGCCTCATCTCGTACCCGTTCCTTCTAGCCCTGAGGCCCGCAGGCAAACTTGCCCGGCGCAGCAGGCTCGTCCGCTTGCTCGGCCTGGGGCCAGGACTGGTACACGGAGCGGTCATGGCGGGCTTGCTCTCCACCGCCCTCGCCCTGTTACCTCTCAACGGCTCGCTTGCTGCACAGGCAGAGGAAAGTGTGCTCGCATCGCAGCTGCGCCGGGCGACCGCGCTGCTCGCGCCGCGCATGGAGCGGTTCGTCTCGCTTGGACAACAACAGCCCGTGCTCCGGGTCGAAGTCCCCGGCACTGGCCCCCGCACGAAGCTAAACTTCCCGAGAAACCTGCGTCTTTCCCCCGACCCTGGGGCCGAACGGAAGATGCTGCAGCTCATAAACCGCGATCGCGCCAGGGAGGGACTGCAACCACTGGTAATGGATGCAGAGCTGGTCCAGGTCGCGAGAGCGCACAGCGAGGAGATGTTCAGGCTCTCCTACTTCTCCCACGAGTCGCGACGCACAGGCACTCCCCAGGACCGTCTCGACCGCAATAACATCTCGTACCTGGTTGCCGGGGAGAACCTCGCCTACCAGCCGAACGTGGTCACAGCGCATCGCGAGCTGATGAACAGCCCCGGCCACCGGAAGAATATTATGTCACTCCTGTACAAGCGTGTAGGCATCGGCGTCATCAAGGGCGGTCTGTACGGCCAGATGTTCACCCAGGAGTTCACGGACTAGGGGCGCCAATTCTGACACACAAGCGATAGGCCCAATACGGCTATCAGGGGAATCCGGAAGGCCAAGCCTGTTGCGACGCATCTCACTCGGCCGGGTGAACGCTGGTTGGGTATTACTCTCCGCCAGGCGCTAAAACCGCACACCCCCGCGCGAACCGGAAGGAACTCCGGATTTCGCACAGGGGCGGCCATCATACACTCTCGTGCTGCTGTTATCGGCTCGAAGTGAACCCTGAATCGCTCTAGACGGGACCCGGCTCGTTCTCGTCGGGCTTCTTAACCTCGCCGTTCTCTATCGAAGGACGGTCATCCAGAGTCGGTTCCGGACTCTGAGCTTCGATGGTATTCGTCGAGTACCTGCGCCGGGGCGTCTCGTCCACGTCGTCGAGGTTGATGCTGCGGGAAAGATCGCCGGTTACCTGCCTGAACTCCCGCATCGCCTTGCCGACCGCCCGACCTGCTTCCGGAAACTTCGTCGGCCCGAGCAATATCAGCGCGAGGGCCAAAATAGCTACCAACTCAAAGGGACCGATGCCGAACATTACCGCACCTCCTGGTACAGATTATATCACGCCGCGGCAGGGCCGCCCCCCTTGAAGTACGCCACCATGTAGGGCTTCGCCCTGAGCTCATCCAGGTCGCGCTCCACCGCCGCCGCCGCTCGCAGACCGGCCGCCCTGCAGCCGCTTCCCCAGGAATACCACAAACCCCTGAGCTGCTCGCTTGTGTTCTCCGAACCAAGAGCCTGGGCGAGTGCCTGACGTGGGTCCACTCCCGAGTTGTACCCATCCGTAAGCTGGGCATGCGCTGCATCGGCGTCGCCCAACCCGTGCAGGACCTGATACATACACGTCCAGTACAGCGCCTGGTACAGCTCGAGAAGTGCGTCCTCATCGAAGCCTGAGTGTACGTGCGTACCGTCGAGCACGCCGAAGAACTCTTCCCACTCCTCCCGCAACCGCGATAGCGGGTCCGGGCCTTCCCCATGCAGCAGGCGTGAGGTGCCCGATTCCGGGACGACCGGCTGGTCGCGCAGCCATGCGTAGGCGTCCAACAACTCCCGGACTGACTCTACGGACGGCAGATCACGATAGATCCTCTTGGGATCGAACAGCGGCGGGGATGTCTCCTCCAGCCCCTGTGCGGTGACTCGGCGATAGTAGCAGCTCGAATGGCCCGTGTGGCAGGCGCCGGGCAGGTCCTGGCACACGAGCACGAGCAGAGAGTCCATCTCGCAGTTCGGCCGTATCTCCACCACGTGCTGCAGCCGGCCCGATGTCTCGCCCTTCAGCCACAACTCCTGCCTGCTACGACTCCACAGATGCACAAGCCCCGTGTCCTGTGTGCGCTCCACCGCCTCCGCGTTCATGAAGGCGACTATGAGCACCTCAAGCGACTCGTGGTCCTGCAGCACCGCGGGCACAAGCCCACCGGGCCCAAAGCGCAGCTCTTCAGCCAGCCTCACAAGCGCACCGGCACCTGCTCGTCACGCATGCACTCCTTGGCCTGCCCGACGGTGTAGTGTCCGTAGTGGAACATGGAGGCCGCGAGCACCGCGTCCACGTTTGCCTTTCGCACCACATCCACGAAGTGCTCCGGCCTCGACACCCCGCCCGAAGCTATCACGGGAATCGTCACCGCCTCCGTGATGCGGCGGAGCAGCTCCACGTCGTAACCCTCGCCGGTGCCATCGCGGTCCATGCTAGTCACCAGCAACTCTCCCGCGCCCCGCTCCTGCGCCTCGCGTGCCCACTGCACTGCCCTGCGCCCTGCCGCCCTGCGACCGCCGTGCGTGTACACCCACCAGTCACCGTCGTCCTCTCGCCTGGCATCTATACCCACGACGATGCACTGGCTCCCAAACCTCACCGCGCCCTCGGTGATGAGTGCCGGGTTCACCGCGGCCGCGGTCACGACTCCCACCTTATCGCCGCCTGCCTGCAGCACGTTGCTCATGTCCTCGACGGAGCTGATACCCCCCGCGACGGTGAGCGGTATGAACACCTCATCAGCGGTCCGCCGGACGAGGTCCAGCGTCAGCTTCCTCCCCTCGTGCGAGGCGTTGATGTCCAGGAACATCAGCTCATCCGCCCCCTGCGCGTTGTACTCCGCCGCCAGCGTTACCGGGTCTCCCGCGTCAGGAAGCGCGATGAAATACCGAAGGTTCTTCACCACCTTGCCGTCGCGCACATCCATGCACGGTATCACCCGTTTAGTGAGCATCTGCACCTGACTCCCGGATTACAAACATCTCGTACCCAGCTTCGGGATAACATCCTGGGGACATTAAATCATATACCACGAAGCATGCAGGGCGATCCCATGACCAGCAGTTGAGCGGGATCACGACCGTAGAGACGTTGCACGCAACGTCTGGCAGGGGTCTGGGCAGACGCTCCCCCCCACAGCAACTTGAAAATGGCCTGATACGAATGCTCTTCGGGCGCAGGTTATCAGCACCGACGATACGAGGTACGCTCCGGATAAAGGTCGCGATCCGCGAGTTCTCTGCTCAAACGGGCGACCCCACGGGCGAGAGTGCGGACGAAACGAGGATACCGCTCAAGCTGCGAACGATACCGTGCTACCGCGCACCGCTCGCATACTGCGCCACTACGTCCGCCGGCACCGTTCCCTCGTACAGCGCCCGGCCAACGATGACCGACTCCACGCCGGTACGCTCCAGCGACTCCAGGTGCTCGACCGTGCCCACGCCGCCGCTCGCTATGATGGGCACATCAACCACCGAGAGCAGTTCCTCGATTGCGGCGATGTCCGGTCCCCCAAGGCCACCGTCCACCTCGATAACTGTGAACAGGATGCGAGAAGCGCCCGCATCCTCCACCTGCCGCGCTACCTCGTGAACGTTTCTACCTGACCTCTCCATCCAGCCGCGCATCGTCACCTCACCGCCTCTGGAGTCCAACGCGACGACTATACGGCCAGGATACCGCTTGCACAGCCGCCGAAGAAACTCCGGGTCCTCAACCGCGGCCGTTCCGATGACCGCCCTTTCGGCGCCCCATCCAAGCACGCGCTCCACATCGGCATCCGTGCGCAGGCCGCCACCTACCTGGACCCACAGCCCGCTCTCCTGCACCAGGGAGCGCACGGACTCCCCGTTCACGGCCTCCCCATCTCCAGTGCGAGCGGCGTCGAGGTCCACGACGTGCAGCCACCGCGCACCAGCCGCCTTCCAGCGGAGCGCCGCGTCGAGCGGGCTCTCGCCGTACTGCGTCACGCGGTCGTACTCGCCGCGGAGGAGGCGCACGGGCTTGCCACCCAAGATGTCCACTGCTGGGATGAGTATCATCGCCCGAGCATCTCTACGAAGTTCTCGTACATGCGGAGGCCAACCTCACCGCTCTTCTCAGGATGAAACTGGGTGCCTACAAGGTTGCCGCGACCGACTATCGCCACAACCTCGCCCTCGTAATCGCTGGTCGCGATGATGTCTGACTGTTCGGACGGCACAACCTGGTAGGAGTGCGCCCAGTATGCGTAGCTTCCGTCCGGAATACCCCGCAGCAACTGTGAGCCATTACAGACGCGCAGGTTGTTCCAGCCCATGTGAGGCACCCGGCGCTCTCCGCGCATCAGAACCACCTCACCGGGAAGCAGTTCGAGTCCGCGGCTCGGGCCTTCCTCGTTCGCTCCGAAGAAGATCTGCATCCCGAGGCACACTCCCAGTAAGGGCCTGTCCGCCCTCACGTGCTCGCGCAGCACGTCTGACAGCCCCGAGGCGTTCAGCCCTTCCATCGCGGACGCCGCGGACCCCTGCCCAGGGAACACGATACCGTCCGCCGCGCGCAGCACCTCCGCGTCGCCCGTAAGCACGACGCTCGCACCCGCCTTTTCAAGTGCCCGGCACACGCTGTACACATTGCCCGCACCGTAGTCGAGGACCGCGACCCTCTTCAATCCAGAGCCCCCTTCGTTGAGGGCACCCCGCCCCCTACCACCGCGACAGCGGCCTTCAGCGCGAGCGCGAGCGCCTTGAACATCGCCTCGATGGAGTGATGCGGGTCTGCGCCGTACAGAAGCTCGACGTGGAGTGCCATACCTGCCTCCTGCGCCAGCGAGCGGAAGAAGTGCGCGGCCAGGTACGTCTGGAAGGTTCCCACGTACGGCCCTAAGCCATCGGCGCGGTACACCGCGTACGGCCGCCCCGAGATGTCCACGACCACCCGCGCCAGCGCCTCGTCCAGTGGCGCATAAGCATGGCCGAACCGGGCGATACCGGTCCTGTCACCCAGCGCCCCCCGCAGCGCCCGTCCGAGCGTCAGCGCCACGTCCTCTACAGTGTGATGGTCATCTATCTCCACATCACCGCGCGCCTGTACACTGATGCTGATGCGGGAGTGCTTTGAGAGTGCGTGAAGCATATGGTCGAGGAACGGCACGCCAGTGCTCACCGACGCCTCACCCTTCCCGTCGAGGTTCACACTCGCTCGCACGTCGGTTTCCGACGTGCTCCGCTCCGCTCCCCCCGTTCTGGGCGCCGCTTGCTCGATCATACACGCACCGCCTCTTTGGCAGGCCGCAGCCTCGATACCGCCGCCAGCAGCCGGTCCGTGTCCTGCGGCCTGCCCACGGAGATGCGAAGGCAGGTGTCTATGCGTGGCTTCGGGAAGTAGCGCACGAACACGCCCTCCCCCGCCAGCTGCGCGTGCAGCGCCTTCGCGTTCCCACCCCGCGCCTCGCAAAGGATGAAGTTCGCATCTGACGGATAAGGCTTCAACTCCCCCTGCTCCCGCAACAACGCCACCATACGCTCGCGCTCGGACAGGAGCGCCTGAAGGTTCGCCCGCAGCCGCTCCCGGTCCCGCAACGCTGCGAGCGCCGCGACCTGTCCGGCAAGGGTCACGTTGAAGGGCAGCTTGATCTTGTTCGCGTGGGCGATGACTTCCTCGTTCGCCAGCACGTACCCGACCCGAAGCCCTGCCAGCCCCGCCAGCTTGCTGAAGGTGCGCATGATGATGAGGTTCGGGTACTTGTCGAGGAAGCGCGCGAAGGTGTGCCCGCTGAACTCGTGGTACGCCTCATCCACCACGACTGGCACACCGGTCTCCAGCAGGGGCAGCACCTCTGCCTCCGTCGCGAGGTTCCCGGTGGGGTTGTTTGGCGAGCAGACCCACACCATCTTGACGCGCTCCCGCTCCATCGCCTCGAGTGTCGCCGGGACATCCACCTCGAAGCGATCCCCGCGCGGTACATGCACCACCCTGCCCGCGTTCTGCAGCGTCACGCCGCCGTACATACTGTATGTGGGCGTCACGTCGAGGACCGCGTCGCCCGGCTCCACGAAGAGGTGTACGAGCAGGCTGATAATCTCGTCCGCTCCTGCGCCGACGAGTATCCGGTCCGAGTCCACGTCCGCGTAGTCTGACACTTCCGCCCTCAGCTCCCCGGCAACAGGGTCAGGGTAAAGGTGAAGATGGCGCAGGTTCGCCAGCGCCTCGAGGACGAGCGGCGATGGCCCGTACGGGTTCTCGTTGAAGTCCAGCTTCGCCACATGGTCCGGGTCCAGCCCGTGCCGCCGCGCGAGAATCTCCAGCGCTTCGGGGGGCACGTACGGCTGCAGCTCCCTCACGTGCCTCCTGAAATATGACTCCAGCCCTGATCCCTGTTCAATCACCTCTTTACCTCACCGACAGCTCATAACTCATGGATAGTACGCCACTGCGAACATCGCGGTTGCAGGCGGCGCCCCGCGCGCCCATCTCACCTCGGTCCCTACCGCTCGAACCTCATATCCACCGACCGTGCGTGCCCGTCGAGTCCCTCCGCCTCGGCGAGCGCCACAAGCGCCTCGCGCAGCCCCATCAGGCCCTCGCGCGATACGCTCTGCACCTGGACCCACCGTCCGAAGCTCTCGACCGAGAGGGGGCCGAAGGTTTTGGCTGCGCCGCCCGTGGGAAGCACGTGGTTGGCGCCCGTCGCGTAATCCCCACTCGCCACGGGCGCGTGCGTGCCCAGAAAGATCGAGCCCGCGTTCCTGATGAGCGGCAGCAGACTCTCTGGCTCTTCGGTCGCAACCTCCAGGTGCTCTGGCGCGTACTCGTTGGCGAACTCCACCGCCTCGTGGAGCGTGTCCACGAGCAGGATACGGCCGTACTTCCGCAGCGCCTCCGCCGTCCGTTCTCGCAGCGGCAGCTCCTGCAACTGGCGCCCTACCTCGGCTGCGACGGCCTCTCCGAGCTCGACCGATGTGGTGACGAGCACCGAGGCCGAGTCCGGCCCGTGCTCGCTCTGCGCCAGCAGGTCCGCCGCCAGCATGCTGGGGTCCGGCGTCTCATCCGCGACGATGAGTATCTCGGACGGCCCGGCGGGCGCGTCAATGTCCGCGTCTCCGAACACCTCCAGCTTCGCCGCCGTGACCCAGATGCTGCCCGCGCCGTACAGCTTGAGGCACTGGGGCACGGTCTGGGTGCCGTACGCCATCGCCGCCACCGCCTGCGCGCCGCCCAGCTTGAAGAAGCGCGTTACCCCCGCCATGCTCGCCGCCGCCAGGGTCTCCGGCGGAATCTGGCCGTACTCGTTCGGGGGAGAGCAGGCTATTATTTGCGGACAGCCCGCCACGCGCGCTGGCACCGCGTTCATCAGCACCGAGGAGGGATACACCGCCCCGCCGCCCGGCACGTACACGCCGACGCGGTCTATCGGACGCCACTCACGCCAGACCCGCACACCGGGCCGTGTCTCCACCACCGGCTGCGGCTGCAACTGCGCCTCGTGGAAGGTCTGGATGTTGTCCATAGCCACCTGAAGCGCGCTCAGCACGCCCGGCTCGACCGCCCGAATCGCATCCTCGTACTCGTCCGGCCCGACCTCCAGCCGCTCCAGATGGACCCCGTCGAAGCGATGCGTGTACTCAAGCAGCGCTTCGTCCCCCCGCTCCCGCACGCCGCGGACGATCTCGCGCACCGCTGGCAGCACGTGCCCCGGCATCGTCCCCGCCCGCCTGAGCAGCCGTTGGCGCTCCACCGCTGCGAGTGTACTCAGTCTATCAATCGAAATCGCTACCGCAGCCGCCAAATATCTCTTCCACCCTCTTTACAGAAGCTAACAATCCAGCCCGTATCTCGCCACCTACGTTCGGTAGAGAGCCCGACGCCTGCACCACAGCAACCCCGCCACGCCATGCCGAACTCACACGCCTACATCAACAGCTTCTCGACGGGCATCACAAGTATCTCGGACGCCCCCGCCTCCCGCAGCCGCTCGATAATCTCCCAGAACTCGTTCTCCGCGATGACCGTGTGTACCGCGACCCACTGGGGGTCGGCAAGCGGAACCACCGTGGGCATCTTGAGGCCGGGTGTGATCTCGCGTATGGCCGGCAGCGAGGCCACGGGTGCGTTCATCAGGATGTACTTGTACCGCTTCGCTGCGAGCGAGCTCCGTATCCTGAGAAGCAGCCGGTCTATCTCCCGCTCGACGCCCGGATCCCCCAGACTCGCCGGGTTCGCGACCAGCACCGCCTCCGACTCCAGCACCGTCGCTATCTGCCGCAGGTCGTTCAGGACGAGAGTGCTCCCGGTCGCGGTCAGGTCCACGATGGCGGACGCGATGCCCAGGGCGGGCGCGACCTCAACGGAGCCGGATAGCTCCACGAGCTCCACATCCACGCCCAGCCGCTCGAAGTACGCCTGAGAGGAATGGGGATACGAAGTGGCGATGCGATGCCCTGCCAGCTCCTCCGCGCACTGCACTGACGACTCGTTGGGCACCGCCACGACGAGCGAGCAGTAACCGAACCCCAGGCTCAGCAGCTCCTCGACGTGCGCCCCCTTCTCCGCGATTATGTTGCGCCCGACTATGCCGAGGTCAACCGTCCCATCCGCGACGTACTCCGGTATATCGTCGTCGCGCCCATACAGGATGTCGAGCGGGAAGTTGCGGCACGGCGTGAGCAGCCGCTGCTGGTAGCTCTCGAACTGCAGCCCGACGCCGCGCAGCAGGCTCAGGGTGCCCTCGGTGAGCCGCCCCTGTCGCTGCATCGCCAGGCGTATCCTGCGCGCTTCACCCACCGCGTCAGGCTCCGACAGTCGCAGGCGCGCACGTCTGCGCCAGGAGAGAGAGTACGAGCACGAGGACAAGCACTATCGCCGCTATCCTGCCCGCACCGAGGAGAGCTGGCTCGCGCCTCGGCGGCCTTCGGCTCATGAGCCCACCCGCGCGGCCAGGGCGGGCAGCCGCAGGTCCAGCCGGTTGATGACCAGGCCAGCCGGGAACTTCGGGTAGAAGTAAGTGCTCTTCTGCGGCATCTTGTCGTGAGCATCCGCCACCGCGCGCAACTGGTGTACGCTCGTCGGACGGACGAACGCCGCGAGCTGCGCCTGTCCAGCGTCTACCTGCCCGAACGCCCCCGACACGTCCCGCGTGTAGCGCACGTGCTCCTCGAGTCTGTCGGCTGGCACTCCCAGCGCCCGGCCCAGCACCAGCTCGTGCAGCGCCGCGAGGTCCAGCGCCCGCCACGCCTCCGAGCGTCCCTCCGGCAACTGCTCCCGCACGCCCTCGCCCCCCGTCACGCGCAACGCCCGCCGGCCATCGTACAACACGAATGCGTACGGCGCACCATCTCCAAGCAACTCGCTCAGGCTGTCCTCAGTGCGCGCGTACCCATCCAGCACCTCCACGTGGAAGGCTCTGGACAGCGAGTCCGCCAGGCGCTCCACCAGGTTCTGCGACACCCCCGACACCAGACGATGCGTGGGCAGCACCACCAAACCCGGATCATCGAAGGCCACGAGGCTCATCGCAAGGAAGTTGTACGCGCAATCTGGGTCGGTAACACCGTCCGACGCGCGCCGCTCGTCGCGGTACGACAGCGCCGTCTCGTACCGGTGGTGACCATCCGCGATGTACAGCTGCCGATCGGCCATGGCATCCGATATAGCGTCCACCTGGGCAGGGTCCGCCACTGCCCAAAGCGAGTGAGCCACGCCACCTTCGGTTGCGGTGTAGATGGGTTCCGTCCTCGTCGTGGCTTCGATAACCTGCCGCACAGCTGCAGGCTGCTCATACAGGCTGAACACGGAGCTGGGGGTCACTGCCGTGGCGCGCAGCAGCTCGAGGCGGTCCTGCTTCGGACCGCGGAAGGTACGCTCGTGAGGCAGAACTACCCCTGCCTCCCATGGCTCCAGCCTCACCCCCGCCAGCAGTGCGGTGCGCGCGTAGCCCTCGCCCTGAACCTCAAACTCCTGCCGGTGTACAAAGAAAGCCGCCTCCTCGCGCGGCCGCAGTGCGCCCTGCTGCTGCCATAGCTGTACCAGCTGCGCCGCGTACTCGTAGCGCCCGACGCCGCCTCCCTCCACGGGCAGCTCGATGTGTATCGCGCTGTACGGACTCCGCGTCCGGTACATGTCCTGCTCCGCGGGAGAGATGACATCGTAAGGCGGGGTGATGACGTTGGAGACATCGCCCACCACGCTGGGGTTGTACAGGAGCGGCTTTATCGGCCTGAGCTCAGCCAAAGGAATCCTCGCTACTACGTATGCTGTGGGGCTTCTCTGAGCGCCATTGTAGTGTTCGCGGCTCCGGGGTGTCCAGAAAAGGGTCACACACCTCGATATGCAGCGTGGTATGGTTCGTGCCACTGCTATAATGGCAGTAGCAAAAAGATGACACCCAGTTCCTTAGATTGGAAGATGCTATGACCAGCCGCAACGCCGAAGAGCGCGACCAGACGCAGCCGAACGAAGACCGCACGCAGGGCTCCATCAGGACGTACAACCGGTGGCAGCTATTCTACTTGGACAGGTTGCACAGGCTGTACGACCTTAACAAGCAGGCCGACCTCGGCCATCTGGATGAGGACCAGGTTCGCCTCCTGCGGCGCGCCATTTTCTTCACCCTGCTCGACTGCGAGTTTGTGGGCGTTGGCGAGGACGCCAAGCAGGTTATATCCGTAGATCAGTAGGCGGCTCAGTCACAGCCTACGGAGACCGTGGCAGGGCGGGGCGCGACTGCGCCCCGCCCTTGCTCATATCCCGGCAAACCTCGGTGAGCTGTTATAATCAGGCCGCAATGGACAACACTCGCGCCTTCACGGACTCGCGGCACCGAATAGCCGCAGTCTCCGTCGCTCTACGAGAGCAGCCAACAGCGGCCTCCACGCGGGTCACGGAGGCGGTTCTGGGCGAGCCCGTGCAGGTTCTCGAGATGTCGGGCGGCTGGGCACACGTCTCGCTCCCGCTGCAACCCACCCGCCTGCATCCTGTGGGCTATCCCGGGTGGCTGCCGGAGGACGCCTTGCGCGAATCGGACGAGCTTCCCTGCTGGCAGACCGTTGTCGAGCGCGCGCCGGTGCGCGACGGAACCGGCCGCATCGTCGCGGAGCTCCCAATCGGCTCACTGCTCCCTGAGCACGGCCCCGACTCCGATACGGTACCCATTCGGCTGCCATCCTGCGGCGAGGGCCACGTGTGGGCAGCCGATGTCGCTCGGTGGCCCCTCCCGACAGCCGGTCGAGACACCATCCTGCGCGTTCTTGGGATATGGAAGCACCAGCCGTACGTCTGGGGCGGAACCAGCAGTGCAGCCGGTCCCGACTGCTCCGGCCTTACGTACCGCACGTACCAGCGCGCGGGACTGTGCATACCGAGGGACGCGGACGACCAGTTCACGATGGCCCCACGAAAGACCCAGGGCGCGCTCGATGGCGCGCGACCGGGGGACCTCGTTTTCTTCCAGCAGCCGCACCATGACTACATAGATCACGTCGGCATCTACCTCGGTGATTCCCGATACCTCAGCGCCCGGATGAGCAAGAAGGGCATCTCCGTAGATCCCATCTACTCCGACCTCTCGTACGTCGGCTGGGCCTCGTACCTTCCCGACTGACTCCCGCACCCGTGCTGTATAATGACCGCCCCCGGTGTCACATCGGCGGTTCGGCTCAGTGACTTCAAGCCTCGGTCCTGCGTTTAGTTCACGACCGCGCCCGATGCGGCCAGGAACCGCGCTTGAGACGCGTGAAGAGAGGGAGGGCCGAATGGAGACATCGGGCACCCCCTGGATAAATCTGATCCGGCTAATGGTTACGGCTCCGGCCCGTCTCCTGCGGCGCGTGCTGCCGTGGCGGTGGCGAACACGACGGGGCTGGATGCGTGGTAGGGAGCATCTCTTGAGTGATAGCCCCAACGAACGATTCGACAAGTTCACGGAGCGCGCTCGCAGGGTGTTGAGCCTCGCGCACGAGGAAGCGGCGCGCTTCAACCACAACTACATAGGCACGGAGCACCTGCTGCTGGGTCTCATCCGCGAGGGAGACGGCGTAGCGGCGCGAGTCCTGAGTGATATGAGAGTAGACCTGCCGAAGGCACGCAGCGCCGTAGAGTTCATCATAGGACTTGGAGAGGGTGCGCCTCAGGGCGAGATAGGGCTCACACCGCGTGCAAGGCGCGTAATAGAACTGGCCTTCGACGAGGCGAGGCGACAGAACCACCACTACCTGGGTACGGAGCATCTACTGCTAGGACTCGTGCGAGAGGGGGAGGGCATCGGCGCTGGGGTGCTCGAGAGCTTGGGTATACGCCTGGAGGCGGTGCGCGCCCGTGTTATCCAGATCATCAACCAGAGCAGTGCGTACAGCCGTCGAGACCCGACTGATTACGGTACGGACAGGGAGCGTCTGCTACACGAGCAGCTTGCGAGTGTGCGTCTGTGGACGCAGGCAGCCCTCGATGCCGGAGATGACGAGGCGGCGACGAACTGGAGGGCCCAGGAGTACCGGTTGCTGCGGCTTCTCGACGACCAGGCCGCTCAAGAAGAGGATGACGCCTGACAAGGAGAGGGGCTATTCACGACGCCCCAATCTCTGTCGCGCAGTGACGTATCGCGCCCGCACCACCGCGTCGGATACACTACACGTGATGCACACACGACGACCGGCCGGGACGGGACCGCTCCCAACAAGCCTGCGATGCCAGCCATAATCGGCGCCTGCCGCCTCACGCTGCGCCTGCCCGAGAGCCAGTCCCTCAAGGACAAGCGCCAGGTTATCCGCTCCCTGCAGGCGCGCCTGCGCAACACCTACAATGTCTCCGTGGCTGAGACGGGCGACCAGGATAAGTGGCAGGTCACGGAGATCCTCGTGACCCTGGCCGCCAGCGATTCCCGCCACGCGGAGGAAGTTCTCTCCAAGGTAGTCGCCTTCACCGAGGGCTACCACTTCCCCGTCGAGCTCCTCGAAGCGTACACCGAGCTCATAGACCTCTGATGCGCGTTCCAGGGGCTCGCAGGGTTATTTCAAGGTCGCTATTCGTGGACGTGGACAGTTTGCGCGGACGCCGCGCAGACGTTGCGTGCAACGTCTCTACGGTTGTCTCGCCGTCCCTTGCTCTCTCTGCCCCTTCGCGTGCTATGCGGTGAGCGTGCCCGCACTACCGCACCCGTGGACTCACCCACTCCCGCCGCGCCGCGCCCTCGTACATAGCCTCCATGACAGCGCTCCGCACAGCGGCCTCGCGCGGGGTCACGAGCGGCACGCCCTCCTTGCCTGAGACTGCATCCAGGAACAGCTCGAACGCATGGGGCAACTGCTCAGGGAGCTGGGTCCAGGGTTCCTCACCGGTCGCCCCCTCGATATCATCGCTCTTCAGGTACAGCTTCCCATTCAGCACCAGGGCGTGCGCCTTTGTGCCGGCCACGAGCGTCTGCACGGGGTTCGCCAGGTCCACCCAGCCCGCGGCAAGCGTGGCCACGGTACTCCCCGCGTATCGGAGCATGCCCTCGCCATACTCGTCCACGTCCCCATACCGCCCCGTTGCCGAGCCGATGCTTGCGGTCGCGCTCTCTACCTCCGGCTCGCCCGACATCCACAGGAGGAGGTCGAGCGCGTGTGTTCCGAGGTCCCCGAAGCCTCCGAGGCCCGCCTGCGCGGGGTCGGCCATCCAGCGCCACTCCGTGTCGAACCACCCGCGGAGCGAGCCCGCGTGAACGACAGACGCGCGAATGCGGGTAATGACGCCGAAGGCGCCCCGCTCAATCTCCTCCTTCAGGAAGCGATTCACCGCGTTGCCGCGCATGAAGTATCCCGTCTGGAACAGCACTCCCGCCCGCTCTATCGCCTCCGCCATCTCGTACGCATCCGCCGCCTTCATCCCAAGCGGCTTCTCCACGAACAGGTGCTTCCCAGCCGCCGCGCCCGCGGTCACAAGCTCCCCGTGGCGCTCCGTCTCGGAGCAGATAATAACGGCAGCGACTTCCCCGTCCTCCCAGACAGCCTGCGGCTCCGGCGCGACTTCAGCACCCAGCTCAGTGGCGCGCTTCTCCGCCCGCGCCCGGTCGTGGTCCCAGACGCTCTTCACGCGCACGTCCGGCCTCGCCTGCAGCCGCTTGATGAACCCCGGCGTGTGGATGTGCGCACACCCCACCAGCGCAACATGTACCATCTGTCCCTCCAACTCTATGACCGTTACGAAGTCTGACTCGTCCTATGCGCTGCCTGTCACCGCAATCCGGGGGCCGACAGCAGGGACACTCACCTGCGAGCGTCAGCATATCGTTAGAAACCGTGCACACTGGTGAACCTTTCTGCGACCGGAAGCAACTAATATGGTGGAACGTTCAGCCAGAAAGGTTCGCACCTGCCCTCTGATATACTGCAGCCAGCCCAGCCGCGCTGAAACCTGCGCGCCTCGCCGGGCGTTATAAAGGCAGGCGATGATAGTATTCCTAGAGAGGAAGCCCACTTGAAGACTGCCTGTACCCTCGTCGCGCTCATCTTGCTCCTCCTGGCCTCACCAGCCAGCGCCCAGGGAGGAGTACTCGTGGAGGTGGACGCCGGATACGACGGCCTCTACTCGGGCGCCGGTCCCACTCCTGTTCGCGTACGGCTCACCAACCCTGGAAACAGCGTCCGAGCGAGGGTCGAGCTGGAAGCGCCATCGCAGGGGGGACGGATTCTCCACTTCCAGGAGCTGGACCTGCCCCAGAACAGCTCGAAGGTCATAACCCTCTTTCCACAGTACGACGGCCTCGCCACGAGGGCGGAGGTGCGCGTGCTGGACGGCAACGCAGTTGTAGGAAAGGGTGAGGACAAGCTCGCGCGCCTGGACAACGACGACCTTCTGTACGGCGTGCTCGCCGCCGACACGAGCGCGTACGCTGCCCTCTCGAACCGAACCGGCCCCGTCGAGGCATCGGTTGCCCTGCTGAGGCCGGAGAGCCTGCCGGAGCGCGCCGACGCGCTACTTCCACTCGCAAGCGTGATAGTGGACGGCGCGGACACCAGCCGCCTGTCCCAGGCGCAGACCAAAGCCCTCGCGGCCTGGGTGAACCTCGGAGGCCAGCTCATCATCGCCGGAGGTGCGGACGCAGCGCGCAACGCCGCTGGCCTCTCCTCGCTGATGCCCGTCTCACTCGGCGGCCAACAGAACGCAGGTGACCTCGAGGCGCTGGCACAGCTCTCCGGCGGGCAGGTCGCGCCCAGGGGCGGCGTAATCACCCAGGCTACCCCGCTACAGGGCGCGACTGTAGGCGCGTCCTCCCCGCAGGGCCCGCTGGTCGTAACCCGGAGCTCCGGACAGGGGAGCGTCAGCTGGCTGGCCTGGAGCCCTACCGCCCAGCCCTTCCGGGGCTGGCCCGGCACGCCGCAGCTTCTACGCAACCTTTCGGGTTCCGTGGGTAACAACGCCGTGGGCAGGCCGCTGGACAGCTGGACAGTCAATCGGTTCCTCAGCAACATCGCGGGCGCGCAGCTGCCCCCCACGATCCTCGTTGCCGCGTTCCTCCTGGTGTACTCGCTCGTTATCGGCCCCCTGCTCTACTTCATCCTCAAGCGCCGGGACCGGCGGGAGCTTGCCTGGGTGCTGGTACCCGCCATAACGCTGCTGTTCAGCGGCATAGCGTACGGCGCGAACTTCCTCGTACGGGGGAACGGCGTTACCCTCCGCACCCTCGAGGTTGTTGATGTCTACCCTTCGGCGACGGCACAGCGAGTAACCACTTACGCGACCCTCTTCAGCCCCAGCAGGCGCAGCTACGACCTCGCGCTCGCTCCAGGCCTCTCGGTGAGGGGACCCAACCCAGAGTTCGACGGTCCTATGGGCGGTCCGGGCCCCAGCCCTGGGAGCAACTCCGGGCCGCTCTTCACGGTGCAGGCAGGCGAGCGGCCTGTGCTCCAGGACCTGCAAGCGGACGTGTACTCCTTGCGCAATTTCTCCGCGCAGAGCGTGTCGGCGGGCCAGGCCCCCGTTATCGAGGCGACGGTCACCGGCAACGGCACAGGCTTCTCCGGACAGGTCAGGAACGTTTCCGGCGCTCCGCTGGACAATATGTACTTCATTGACCAGTCAGGGGTGCATGAGGTCGGTCCGCTTCGGCCCGGTGAGTCAGGCCCTCTGGACCGCAGTACACCGTCCCTGTCGCACGGATGGGAAGGCTCTGGTCCACCGAAGGACTGGGATCGGCAGCAAATCGTGCTGGGAGTTTACGACCGGTTGATGGGCGGAGGAATCGAAGGCCCAGGACCCGGGGTGGCCCCTGGGGGCGAACGACCAGTCGGACTCGCCCCGACCGACGTGCTCGTGCTCGCGTGGCAGAAGCAGCCCGGCGCTCCCGTCAGCGTGCTCGACGCTCGCGCGCAGTCAATCAGCGACCGCCTCACCATCCTGCACAGCAGCTACGAGCTGAAGCCCGGCCCTGTTGAGCTTGAGCTTCAGGCGCAGAGGATGGCCGGCTTCGACGAGACAGACCAGGCGGAGTTGAGATTCCACATGCCGCAGGGCGTCACCCCCGACAGCATCAGTCTGACCGTGAGGCAGTCCGGACCCGACGAAGGCTTCGGCCAACCCATCTTCGACGACCAGGGCAACGTTGTGGGGGAGGAAGGTGTGGCGATGCCGATGCCCGGAATGCCTCAGGACTTCTTCAGAAGCGTGAGGAAGGTCGAGGTGCGGGAACCGGGAACCGGAGGGTGGACGGACGTTACCCCCAAATCCTCGCCGGATGGTGCGCCGATCAAGGTGGAGAAAGCCGCCCGGTTCGTAGACGAGGACGGCACGATAACGATGCGACTCAGCGGTCACCCTGCAGGTCCGCCCGAATGGCTCCGGCTCAAGGTCATAGGAAGGAAGCAATAGATGGATGCGCTCGTCCAGACGCAGGCGCTCACAAAGCGCTACGACAACCTTGTAGCTCTCGACTCGATGAACCTCAGCGTCGAGCGCAACAGCATCTTCGGCTTCGTCGGCCCGAACGGCGCGGGCAAGACCACCTCCATACGGATTATCTGCACCCTGCTGCAGCCCTCTTCCGGTGAGGCGTGGATAGACGGTCACAGCGTGCGCGACGAGCCCGACCGCGTTCGAAACCGCATCGGCTACATGCCCGACTTCTTCGGCGTGTACGAGGACATGAAGGTGTGGGAGTACATGGACTTCTTCGCCCGCTGCTACGACGTGCCCGCGAGCAAGCGTCCCGGACTGACGGACGAGCTGTTGGAGCTTGTGGACCTCGGTGAGAAGAAGAACGCGTACGTCGAGTCGCTCTCGCGCGGCATGAAGCAGCGGCTCTGCCTCGCGCGCACCCTCGTCCACGACCCCGCCCTCCTCGTGCTCGATGAGCCGGCCTCCGGGCTCGACCCCCGCGCCCGCGTCGAGATGCGTGAGCTCCTCAAGGAGCTGCGCACGATGGGCAAGACGATTATTCTCTCGTCCCACATCCTGGCGGAACTGGCGGATGTCTGCACCCATATCGGCATCATTGAGCGCGGGAGGCTGCTCGCTTCGGGCCGAGTTGAGGAGATGATTGGGCGTCTCAGCGTCCGCAAGCGGGTCAGGATGCGCGTATCCTCGAAGCCGCTCACCGCCCACCGGGTGCTCTCCGGCTTCCCCGGCGTGGTGGACGCCAGCTTCGAGGGCTCCGCGCCCGAGACGGATGAGCAGCCCGCGGCGCTGGCCTTCGGTCTCACGGAGGAAGTGCAGGATGAGTCCGCGGTGCTCACTCAGCTTGTGAGCTCCGGCGTGCCTGTGCGTGCGTTCGCTGAAGAGTCGGGCGACCTGGAGGATGTCTTCCTGCAGATAACGAAAGGCCAGGTGCAGTAAGGATGCAGGCAATCGCTACCAAAGAGCTTCGGAGCCGAATGCGGGGAGGACGAGCCTTCGGCGTGCTCACCGTGTACCTGCTCCTGCTCTCCTGCCTTGTCGTAGTCATCTACGGTTTCACTGCGAGGACCATCGCCAACCCCAACCCGTTCGACGCGGGAGGCCCGCCCCCGCCCTTGGGCAAGATACTCTTCTACGGCGTTACCCTCGTCGAGCTTCTGCTCATCGCGCCGCTTGCCCCCTCGTTCACCGCTGGCGCTATCGCTGGAGAGCGCGAGCGACAGACGTTCGACCTCGTTATGACCACTCCCATTAGAGGGCGGGACTTCGTGCTCGGAAAGCTCGCCTCCGGTATCTCGTATGTACTGCTGCTGATCTTCGTGGCGCTGCCGGTGCAGGTGCTCGCACTGCTCTTCGGCGGGCTGACGCTGACGGAGCTACTGCTCGGCTTCTGGACTCTGATCGTCGCAACTGTCTTCTACGCTTCCGTTAGCCTCTTCTTCTCCTCCGTCATGAAAACGACGACCACGGCGAGCCTATTCAGCTACATCGTCGTCGCGATGAGCCTCATTGGGGCGCTCTTCGTGGCCCTGATCTCCAGCATCATAGGCATTGGCGGCCCACTCGGGATATTCTTCGAGGGACCGCCGGATCAGGCCGCGCCAAAGACTTGGGCCGTATACCTCGCGCTCCTTCTGGTGTCGCTGAGCCCCCTGACGGCGGGCGGGCTGACTGCGGTAGCACTGAACACCGGGGAAGGCACCTTCTGGTTCCGCCTGGGTGAGGGCGAAGGTATACCCGGCCACCCCAACGGCTACTTCATCGTAAGCCCGTGGCTGGTCTACTCCGTCATCTACCTCGGACTCTCCGCGCTGGTAATCTTTCTTAGCATGCGCTACGTCCGCCCCACGACCGCGCGCAACCCTAACAACCCTTCGCGCCCCCCGGTGCTCCGCGAGGAAGGTCTACCCCCACCGCCCCCGCCACGGCGCGTAGACCTGCCACCCTCCGCCGCGCAGGAGGGTACATGATGCAGGCGACGGCTTGCTGCGAGACGGACGAACATGAAGAATAGCCAGGCCCACTACGCTCGGGAGCTCAACGAGGTGCGTGGCGCCCAGCGCCGACTGGTGCGGCGCGTCCGGCTCGTGCGCGCACTCTACTGGCTGCCGTGGGGAATCGCCGCCGGGCTAGCGCTGGCACTGCTGCTGGCCGTCGGCGCCCGTCTGACGCCTGTCCTGGACGCCTCAGAACTGCTGCGTCTCTCGCTCAGCGTGCTGCTTGCCTGCTCCGTTGCCGCGCCATTGGTGGCGGCGCTGTGGCCCGTAGACGCAGCACGGGTGCTCGTCGCGGCGGAGCTTCGTCTCGGGCTGAAGTCCCGCTTGAGCACTGCCCTGCACCTGAGGGGGGAGGGCACGCCGCTCGCGCCTGAGCAGCTGCATGACGCGGCGCTGCGCGCGCGCTCGGTGGACTGGGTGGATGCCGTGCCCCAACGCGCGCCCCGCCTCGCTCTCCTGCTCGCTCCAGCGCTACTGACAGCCCTCGTGGCACTGCTCTGGTTGCCCAATCCACAGCTAGATACTCTGAGGGAGAACCGGGCGGTCGCGTCTGCCCAGAAGCAGCAGGCTGAGGCCGTGCGCCAGACGGCGAAGAAGCTGGAGCAACGCGCCCCGAAACAGGACGCCGCTGCACGCAAGGCGCTTGAGGAGCTGGCAAGGCTCGAGCAGGACCTCCGGCGAGGCAACCTGAACCGCGAGAAGGCTGCCGCGCGACTGAGCAAGGCCGAGACGACTATCCAGGAGGCGAGCAGCACAGGCCCCGCCCGGAGCCGCGCCGCGCTGCAGAAGGCGACCTCGATGCTGGCGGCCAACCCCCAGACCTCCGCACTCGCGAGTGCTGCCGCGGCGGGTAACAGGGCGGAGATACAGAAGCAGGCTCAGAAGCTTGCGGACGAGATGGCGAAGATGTCGCCCGAGCAGCGCGCACAGGCGGAGAACACGTTGAACGCGGCTGCCGCGTCCGTGGGCCAGCTCTCGCCCGAGCTATCCTCCGCGCTCCAGGCGGCCTCCTCGGGCACGGCACAGAGCGCTAGCGATCTCTCGGATCAGCTCAGCGCGGCTGCTGCAAGCGCGCAGACAGCACAGGCAATGGAGGGCGCGCTCTCGCAACTACAGGACAGCAAGAGCCAGATTGCGAGCGCAGGCGCGCAGAGCCAGACGGTCGCGCAGTCCCCCTCAGGCACGCCCGCACCGCTTGGAACGCCGGTAGCCATGTCTGGCACCCCCCTTCCCGCTGGCGCCCCCGGCGCAGGGCAAGGCCAGGGACAGGGACAAGGGCAGGGTTCGGGCCAGGGACAGGGCTCTGGTCAGGGACAGGCTGCCGGTCAAGGTCAGGGCGCCGGGCAGGGACAGGGAAGAGGTGGCGCTGCAACTGGTGGAAGTGGCGGAAGTGGTGCAACATCAGGCTCAGGCAAGGGGAGCGGTGGCACAAAGAACACTGGCGAGGGAGGTGGCAGCCAGCAGGGCCGCGAGCAGATAGGCGCGCACGAGCAGACGTACGCTCCGTCGAGCACGAACGGCGAGGGGGATCTCGTGCGCGCGAGCGGCAGGAAGAGTGGCGGGCGCGTGCGCCAGGGACAGGGCCCCGCGGCTCCGGGCCAGGCGAGCGCTCCGACCCGGCCCTATGGCGAAGCGTATGCCGAGTACGAGAACGCGGCCACGAGCTACCTCGACGAACACTACATCCCCATCACCCTGAAGGGCTACGTCCGCGACTACTTCGCCGAGATAGCGCCGAAACAGAAATGAGGCGAAGTTGGAGTTCCTGGTCCACAGCGGCGCATGGATGTGGAGATGTGTTTGTTTAGCTTTCGGGATATGTTGTGAGCGGGCCGCGCACCGACCAGCCGTGCGCCCCCAATCGAAACCAGCGGCGTGACTTATCGCGCCCTACCACTCACAAGGAAAATGTAGAGGCTATCGTGACAGCAGATACCTTACAGATGACACCGGAGCACTTTATCGAGACCGCCCAGGCAATCGAGGCCGAGGTCGGCAAGAGCATCGTCGGGCAGGCCGAGTTGCTGCGCGGCGTTCTTACCTGCGTCATCACCGGCGGCCACGCCCTGCTGGAGGGCGTCCCCGGCCTCGGCAAGACCGCCACGGTGCGCGCACTCGGTGAGGTGCTTGACCTGGAGTTCAGCCGCATCCAGTTCACACCGGACCTGATGCCGTCCGACATCACAGGCACGAACATCATTCACGAGGATGAGGAGGGCCGCCGTGATTTCCGCTTCCAGTCCGGCCCCGTGTTCGCGAACCTCGTGCTCGCGGATGAGGTGAACCGCGCTACCCCGAAGACGCAGTCTGCGCTGCTTGAGGCGATGCAGGAGAAGGCGGTCACTGTGGGCAACGCGCGTTACCCACTGCCCGAGCCATTCTTCGTGCTCGCCACGCAGAACCCGGTTGACATGGAGGGGACGTACCCGCTCCCCGAGGCGCAGCTCGACCGCTTCCTGTACAAGCTGCTCGTGCCCTTCCCCAACGCTCGCGACCTCGTGCAGATACTGGAACGCACCACTGCCGGTCTCGGCTCGGCGACCCGGAAGGTGGGAGATGCTCCCACGGTGCTGCGGATGGCGGCGCTCGCCCGACACGTGCCGGTCGCTGAACACGTCCTGGAGCACGCGGCGGAGCTGGTGCTGCTCACACACCCAGAGAATCCACGCGCCCCGCAGATAGTCCGCCGCTACGTCCGGTTCGGCGCGAGCCCCCGCGGCGCACAGGCGCTCGTGCTGGGCGCGAAGGTGAACGCCCTGCTCGACGGCCGCTACAATGCATCAATAGAGGACATCAACGCCGTCTCCCTGCCTGCTCTGCGCCATCGCCTCATCCGCAACTACGAGGGCGAGAGCGAGGGCATCACTCCCGACCAGATCGTGCAGGAGGTGACGGAGACGCTTACCGCCGCGGCCGCGAGGCTATAAACCACTCTCAGGAAACCGGGTGCGAGTTACGGAGGAACGGTATGACCACGCAGATTTATGGAGCGGCTCAACTGGACCGTCCTCGTCATCGGTTCATTCTGGATGACTATCACGCGATGGCCGAGGTAGGTATCCTCGGCGAGGACGACCGCGTGGAGCTGATAGGTGGGGAGGTAGTCCAGATGGCTGCAATGGGCGCCAGGCGTGCCGGGCGCGTTCAGCGGCTCACCCGACTCCTGCTGCCCGTACTCAGCGACGGAGTGCAGCTGCGAGTGCAGCTGCCCGTAGCGATCCCGGATTACGATGAGCCTGAACCGGACTTAGCCCTGGTGCGAGCACGCGAGGATGACTACGATCAGAGCCACCCAACCCCTGCCGACGTGCTGCTTTTGATCGAGGTGGCCGACACAAGCCTGGTGTACGACAGGGGAGTTAAGTTCCCGATATACGCCCGAGCGGGAATACCCGAGACATGGATAGCTGATCCATCAGGAACGAGCGTTGAGCGGCACGGCGATCCCGACACGGAGACGGGCGCGTACCGGAGCGTGGCGTGGTTCGGCCTGGGCGAGACCGTTCGGTCATCGGTCCTCGCCGAACTAACCCTCCCGGTGGACTCGGTGCTCGGTAGGGCATCCTCTGGGTCCTCCTCGTAGTCATGGGTCCGGAGAGGGAGGCCATGCTGGCAAGGAGCACCGCTGAGCTGCTGCCGCCCGAGCTCGCCCGGCGGCTCCAGGGGCTGGAGCTCGGCAGCAGGTTTCGGCGTGCCGGGAAGCTGCGGGGAGACAGGCGCTCCACGAAGCGTGGTTCCAGCGTCGAATTCGCGGACTACCGCACGTACGCGCCGGGGGATGACCTCCGCCGCGTGGACTGGAACCTGTACGCCCGGACGGACAAGCTCTTTCTGAAGGTGTACGAGGAGGAAGAAGACCGAGCCGTGCATCTGCTCATAGATACCAGCGCATCCATGGCCTTTGGCTCGCCCTCCAAGCTAGAGACCGCGCAATGCCTCGCCGCCGGGCTCGGCTACGTCGCGCTCCACGAGCTCGACCGCCTCCACGTCGCGGAGCTCGGCGGGGGCGGCATCGGCTCGCTCAGGCCCCTGCGCGGCACGGGAGGGGTGACAACGATGCTCGGGTTTCTGTCAGGTCTGCAGGCCGGGGGACAGTCCGCACTGAACCGCAGCCTGTCGGAATACGCGGGCCGAGGGACTGGTGCCGGCCTGCTCATACTCATCAGCGACCTGCTGGACCCCGACGGCATCCGCCACGGCCTCCGAGCGCTAGGTGCCCGCGGTCACGAGATATCCGTCCTGCACGTCCTCACCCGCGAGGAGTTGTCACCCACGCTCATCGGTGACCTGGAGCTTGTGGACTCCGAGAGCTGCGACAGGCAGCCTATGACGCTCGACGCGAACGCTCTGGCAGCGTACGAGCGCAGGCTGGAAGAGTGGCTCGGGGAGCTCAAGCGTGACTGCGGCGCGGTGAACGCGACGTACTGCCTTATTGAGGCCGAGACGCCGACGGAGCAGACGCTCTTTGGGCAGCTCCGGCAGGCGCAGGTCCTGGTGTCCTGATGAGCTTCGCAGCGCCCCTCGCCCTCGCTCTCGGGCTGCTCTCCGTGCCGCTCGTACTGCTCTACCTGCTCAAACCGCGGCGCGAGGAGCGGGTGGTGCCGAGCACGTTCCTGTGGCGGCAGGCACTGGAGGAGGTGCAGGCGAACGCGCCCTGGCAGAAACTTAAGCGTAACCTGCTGCTTCTACTCCAGCTCATCATCCTGTCACTGCTCGTGCTCGCGCTTGCCCGCCCACTTCTGAACTCAGGCATCGCTCCCGGAGGCGACCTCGTGCTAATCCTCGACACCTCCCAGAGCATGGCGGCCACGGATGTCCGCCCCTCGCGGTGGGAGGCCGCAGTACACCGGGTGCGCGAGCTGGCACAGAACGCCGGCGTTGGCAGCCGCGTCGCGGTCGTCACCGCCGGTCCCACGCCGCGTCTGCTCGCCGGCCCGACCGCCGATAAGACCGCTGTTGCGAACGCGCTCTCCGACCTGGGCGCGCCCCACGGCGATTCGAACCTGCGCGACGCTGCGATACTCGCGCGCTCCGTTGCCGGACGGCTCAAGGAGCCTACAATACTGCTCGTCGGTGACGGCGGTCCCGTCGCGTCTGAGGCGGCGCCCGTGCCCTATACGGTGCGCTTCGACCCCGTCAAGGGCACGGGCGCGAACGCAGGCATCCTTGGTCTCTCCACACGCTCCGGGGCTACAGGAAGGCAGCTCTGGGTGTCGATCGGCAACTACGGCCCCGCGCGCGCCGCGACGCTCTCGTTCTCGGTGGACGGTAAGCTCGTGGACGCCGCCAAGGTCCAGTTGCCTGCCGACACCGTAACGGGGGTGGCGCGCGACGACCTTCCGCCCGGCGCCGTCATTCAGGCGAAGCTGGACGTGCAGGACTCACTGGAAGCTGACAACACGGCGTGGCACGTTGACGCACAGGGGCCACCCGCACGTGTGCTGCTGCTTGGTCAGGAGAGCCGCTTCCTGGAGCGAGCCCTCTCGTTGCTGCCCGATGTGCAGGTATTCAAAGGGAAGTCAGGCGCCCCGCATGAGCCAGGGTACGACATCTACGTGTTCAATGGTGACGCTCCCGCCCAGCTCCCGCCCGGCAACGTGCTTCTGCTCGGACCGAAGAACAGTGCTCTCCTGCCAGTTCGAGGCGAGATGGAGGGGCTGCCGGTGACCTCCCAGAAGGAGGACAGCCTCCTGCTGCGCTTCGTGGACCTCTCGAACACGAGCATCGCGCGGGCCAGCCGACTCTCTCTCCCAGACTGGATGGAGACGCTCGCCTCTTCCGGGGACGTGCCCCTGCTCGTGGCCGGAGAAACCCAGGGACGGAAGGTCGTGGCGCTCGCGTTCTCCCCGGAAAACTCCGACCTGCCTCTGCAGGTGGCCTTCCCGGTGCTCGTCGACAACCTGATGCGCCACCTGAGGCCACAGCCCCCCGCGGTGTCAGGAGCCGTCCGGCCCGGTGAGACCGTGCAACTTCCCGCGCCGCAGCAACCCCTCACCGTTGTGTCCCCCGACGGGCGACACGCGCGCATTGCAGCCGGCACAGGCGCCTACGCGGCCACCTCCCTGCCCGGAGTGTACGAGGTGCGGAACCAGCGTGGCGCAGTAGTATCTCGCTTCGCCGTCAACGCGGGCAGCGCTAACGAGTCGCGCATCACGGAGAGCAGCCAGACACCACTCAGGACGGACGGCGCGCGTCCTGACGCACCACAGCGGCCCGGTGGAGCGGAGCGCTGGTGGCCGCTGGCGCTGCTCGCCCTGCTGGTGCTGCTCGCCGAGTGGTGGCTGTACAATCGCTTGCAGTCCCGGACGCGCCGGGTGCGGAGACTGGCATGAGGCTCCTCTTCGCGCAGCCGCTCGTTCTGCTTGCCCTTCTGCTTGTGCCCGCGCTCGTGTGGCTCGGCCTGCGCACCCTGCCCCCAACCCGGCGCTCGCGCATCATCGTCACGCTACGGGCCGTCGCCGTGACCTTGCTTATCCTCGCGCTCGCCGGGACCTCGCTCGGTCTGCCGGAGCGGAACCTCTCCGTCGTGTTCCTGCTGGACGCCTCAGACAGTCTCAGCGCGTTGGGCAGGCAGGAAGCTGAAGCTTGGGTGCGCCAGGCGTACGGCGCAGCCGGCAGCACGGAGAGGGCCGGGCTCATCCTCTTCGGCAAGGAGCCGCTCGTCGAGCAGGACGTAGGCTCAGTGGGCGAGCTCGGTCCGCTGCTCTCTCGCCCCGACGCGACCGCGACCGACATACCTGCGGCCATTCGTCTCGCCCTCGCGCTCTTCCCGGAAGGCGCACAGAAGCGCATAGTCCTTCTCAGCGACGGCAACAACAACTCGGGGGACCTGGACGAGGCCGCCCGGCTTGCCGCAGCCGCAGGAGTGCAGATACAGACACACTCGCTCGGCGCGCGGGGAGACAGCGACGTGCTCGTCGAGAGCGTACAGGCCCCCCCCAGGGTGCGCGCCGGGGAGAGTTTCGAGGTGGAGGTGCTCGTCAACAGCACCGAGCCGGGGTCCGGCACGCTGGAGGTGCTCGGCGACGGGAAAGTCCTCGCGCAGCGCCCGGTGGACCTGAAGGCTGGCCAGAACCGCTACGTCGTGGGCGTGGGGCCGCAGCCGCGCGGCTTCAAGCGCTGGCGGGCGCGGGTGCTTGCTGGTGGGGATACGGTCTCGCAGAACAACGAGGGGGACGGCTTCACTTACGTCGAGTCCCCGCCCCGCGTGCTCGTTGCCGAGGGCGAACCGGGCGAGGGGAGGAACCTCAAGGCCGCCCTCACCGCCACAGGACTGGAGACGGAGCTTGTCGGCGTGTCGGCCCTGCCCCGCAGCCTGACCGAGCTGGGAGAGTACTCCGCAGTCGTGCTCGCCGACGTGCCGCTTTCGGCGCTGCCGGATGGCGGCAAGCTCCTCCAGAGCTACGTCCGCGACCTCGGAAAGGGGCTCGTCGCCGTCGGCGGCGAGGACTCCTACGGTCTCGGCGCCTACTTCAACTCGCCGCTGGAAGCCGCCCTGCCGCTTGACTCCCGCCCCAGGAACAAGCAGGAGGACCCGGCCGTCGCGATGGTGATGGCGATAGACAAATCCGGCAGCATGGCAGCGAGCCACGCGAGCGAGGGCGGCGGGGATGTCCCGAAGGTGGACGTGGCGAAGGCGGCGGCGGTCGAGAGCGCCCAACTGCTGGGCCCGGACGATGAGTTCGGCGTGGTCGCTTTCGACACCGCCGCGCGCTGGGTCATCAGGCCCGCTCCCCTCGCGACTACCGGCGACGTCGGCAACCGTGTCTCAGGAATCCAGGGCAGCGGCGGCACGAACATCTATGGCGGGCTAGCGGAGGCTGTCGAGAGCCTCAAGTCCAGCAAGGCGAGCCTGAAGCACGTCATCCTGCTGACGGACGGCTGGAGCAACGTCGGCAACTACAATAAGCTGCTGGCGGAAGCCCGCGCCGCCAATATCACCGTAAGCACTGTCTCCGCCGCAGGTGGCTCGCCTGAACTGCTGCGGTCCGTAGCACAGAAGGGCGGGGGGCAGTTCTACGTGGCGAATGACAGCTCGGAGATACCGAAAATAGTCGTCAAAGAGACGCAGACGCGCCTGCGCCGGTACATACAGGAAAGAGAGTTCGTGCCCTCCATCACGGCTCCCAGCCCGGTTCTGAAGGGTCTCACAAGCGTACCCAGCCTGCTCGGCTACGTCAGCACCTCCCCAAAACCGACGGCCTCCGTGGTCCTCTCGTCGGGGGAGCGCGAACCGGTGCTCGCCCAGTGGCAGTACGGGCTCGGCCGCAGCGTCGCGTGGACCTCCGACGCGAAGAGCCGGTGGTCGCGTAACTGGATAGGCACGGCCGAGTACGCGCGGCTGTGGTCGCAGGCCGTGGGCTGGGTGCTCGCGCGACCTTCCGAGAACGTGCAGGTCGAGATCTCGCAGGCGAATGGCGAGGCTCGCGTGGATGTGGACGCCCTTCGTCCCGATGGCTCGTACCTCAACGGCGCGCAGGCGAAGGTCTCGGTGGTCTCGCCGAGTGGCACAGTCTCGGAGGTCGCGCTGACGCAGACCGCGCCAGGGCACTACGAGGCACGAGTTCCCGCGACCGAACCCGGCTCGCACATCGCGTCGGTCTCGCTCGCGGGTGAGGGCCAGCTCCTGCAGGCGCCCACGACAGGCTTCGCGGTTGGCTACTCCCCCGAGTACCGGTCCCTCGGACCCAACAGAGCGGCGCTCACGAGGATTGCCTCGTTGACAGGCGGGCGTGAGCTGCGCTCCCCAGCCGAAGTATGGTCAGACGACCTGCCCGCCGTACTCTCCACCCGCCCCCTGTGGTGGCCCCTGATGCTGCTCAGCCTCCTGCTGCTCCCGATCGAGGTCGCGGTGCGCCGACTCAAGCTGAGCGCCCTTCCGGCAGTACCGGTTATGCGCGCCCAGGCCCGGTCGCCGCGAAAGAGTGAGCCGCCCGTTTCTCCTGCGTCGGCCTCCCTCGGCGACACCAGCACGACCCGCGCGCCCGCCCCCGCTCCAACCGCCTCCAACCCGGAGCCCCAGGCTGAGTCCAAACCGCCAGCGGGACCTGACGCGATGGAGCGGCTGCGCACCGCCAAGCGCCGAGCGGGCAGGCGATAGGAGCTACCCACCCAGCCTCATGTCCAAAGAAACTTCCGAACCCTGCGCTGGACGCCAGCACGGCGATGATACGGCACGGCCGGGAAGCGTATCAGCATACCACCAGATGGAACAAGTCACCAGCGCTTCGAGCCAAACTAAGCACAGATTTACCGCATTTTAGGTATAGGCGGAACCGACGTGGTTTTGTATACTGCGTTAGGCGCGGCTGAAGTAGTGGTAACGTACATTCCCCGGCCGGGCGCCGCGGGCATCATGCCCTCGGATAAGACGTGAGCATAGAATAGGATTCACGCAAGGGCATGAAACTGGCACGCTACCTCGCTGTCTTCATCGTCTGCGCCCTGCTCGCAGGTGTCCTGCCCGCCGGACAGTCGCGACCGGCGCACGCACAAGCGAACGGGCAGACTGGGTCGTGGTACCGCTACCAGGGAGAGCCCTCCAGCTACGACTCGTACGGCAACCAGCGCGTCAACTGCGGCCCCACCTCCGTCGCTATGGCTATCCAGCACAGCCGCAACCTCTCGGTTCCCATCAAAGACATCCGCACCTTTATCGGCAGGAACAGGGCGGCGGGCAACAACGGCTACACCTACCACTCGGACATCACACGCTCCCTGAGTAAGTGGGGCGTGAAGCACCAGAGCAACATCGTGAACGCGCAGGACATCCGCGAGGTGCTCAAGCGTGGAAACATAGCGCTCATAAACCTGGACATGCGCAAGATAAGCCCCGGCGTGGACGTGGGAGGCAGGTCTGCTGACCCAACCCTGCGCACCGGCCGCTACGACTCCTTCGCCGCCCCCCACTGGATAGTGGTCAAGGGAGTGACCTCCGATGCGCGCTACTTCGTCGTGTACGACGGGAACGTCTGGGGAGGACCAGGCAACAGAAGGTACTGGTACTCGGACGGCACACCGAAGGGCATAGACCGGCTGTACCTTGCAAGCGAGGTGCAGGCTGCGATGGTCGCCAACTCCAGCCCCACGTCCATCAAGGGAGTGGAGATACTGGGTGGGACACGTCCGCCTGTGGAGACTGGCAGAAAGCAGAACGCCACCATCACCTTCTTCACGGCAAGCTTCGAAGAGACCCGGAAGCGTCCTGGTGACCCAGGCTGGGGCATCATGAGGAACGGGAACATGGTGCACTGGGGAGCTGTCGCTGTAGACCCTGAGTACATCCCGCTGGGCACGAGGATGTACATCGAGGGCTACGGGGACCAGGTATTCGTGGCGGAGGACACGGGCAACCTCGTGAAGGGATGGCACGTGGACATCTTCTGGCCGGGAACGAGGGAGGAGGCGTTCAGGCAGAACGACCTGAAGGGTGGACCGAACAAGACCATCACCCTGCTCGGCCCCGGTCCAGTCTTTACCGATCAGGCGCCTCCTACCTCTACGGCCCCCACCGTGAGCAACATCAAGGTGGTTCAGGACCCCGACACCTCCGGCTCTCGCTGGGTCACGCTCAATATCGACGCGCGGGACGCCGAAGAGAAGGTCGTGGGCATGATGTTCTCGAACAACCCACACTTCACTGACGGGTTCGAGGAGCCGTACGCCGAGACGAAGCAGTGGACGCTGCTGCCCGGTGATGGTGAGAAGACGGTCTACACCCGGTTCAAGAACGAGTCGGGCGCGTGGAGCGACGTGGTAAGCACGAAGGTGAAGCTCGAGGAGCGCCCGCCGGTTGGCTCCGTGATTGTTGCGCCGGATCCCCGCGTGCTGCTGAACGCGAACCTCTCGGGCAACACGATGGCGAACATAGGCCGCGAGGCGAAAACGGAGGGGCAGTTGCAGTACCGCCCACTCGGCCCAAACATGCTGCGAAACAGCAGCTTCGAGGCGTGGGCAGGCGGCATTCCGGATGGCTGGGACACGCAGCTGCGTCACGAGGCGCGCGACGTGTACGAGCCGAAGACCGGCGCGTACCACGTCGCGCTCGCGCTGATGAGCGCGAGCAGAGAGGATGAGCCTGAGGGTAGGCTGACGCAGAAGGTGATACTCAAGCCCAGCACCCTGTATACGCTCTCGGCGTGGGCCAAGGGCAACAGTGGCAAGCTTGAGGTGCAGGAGCTGCAGACCCAGGGCGTCGCCAGCAAGCCGCTCCAACTGCATACCGCCACGTCGGAAAGCACCTCGCACTGGAAGCAACTCTCCCTGAGCTTCCAGTCCGGCCCCACTGCCACGGACGCAACCGTCAGTCTCTCGGGCTACGAGGTTTACTGGGATGCCCTGCAGCTTGAAGAAGGCAGGTCCGCCTCCGCTTACCGTGCGGATGGAGTCCTGCTTGAAGGTCCGGCCAGGAACTACGTGCCCAACTCCAGCATAGAGCTGGGGGAGCAGGGTTGGAGCGGCCTGAATGCCTGGGTAAAGGTAGTGGCATCCCCCGACTACGCTCGCTATGGCGGTAAAGGGCTGATGGTAACCAAGGCCAAGGAGGGCAACGCAGCGACTGTATCCCCGGTCACTACGCTGCCAGGGAAGCCGTATACGTACTCCGTTTACGTGCGCCTGCAGGACGGCAAGCCGGTCACGAACGACCTTCTGAGCGGCTGGTACTACGAGGGTACGGACGATCCGGACGAGGTTGACGTCCCCGCGCTGACGGATAAGAACCGCCCCGCGATGAGGTGGGAGGCTGTCGGCGGGGGCTGGTACCGTGGCTACTACACCATACAGCCCACGGAGAAGATTGGTCTGTACGGAATCTACTCGTCAGGAGAGATGCCGGTAGGTGGCGTCTATTACCTCGACGGCGCACAGATGGAGAGCGGCAAGCACGTAAGCTCGTACATTGATGGCTCCCTCGGGACCGGCTACCAATGGGAGGGCGAGCCATTCGCCAGCGGCTCGTTGCGCGAGAGGGCGTCTGTGACGTACGGGCGCACCAGGGGCAAGCAGGGGAGCCTGTTGTACTGGGCGCGGGCCGAGGGTGGAGCGCCCGTGGGCGCGACGCTGCTCCAGTTGGGTGAGTACACCCATATTCGCCTGCGCGGTGCCTGGGCGGTACTGCAGATCAGGGGCAAGGAGATCGCGAGGGCGCCCTGGAAGCCAGGAGTAGCGCAGGCGTACGGGGTGACCTGGGACGGCGAGACGGTCAGCTTCTATCAGGGTGGGGGGCTGATGGGCAGCGCGAATGCCGGGGGACCTGAGCCGGGCGCCGAACTCACCCTCGGCCCTGCAAAGGGTCCGGCTTACCCCAACGCGGTTGTAGGCGATGTCTCCCTGTGGACAGACCCACTCACCCCGGCCGAGGTAGCGTATCTCGCCGCCCACGCGCCGCTCGACGCCGGACTCCTGAGCGTGAACGACCGCAATACCACCGTCGCCACCAGCGCACTGGATGGTACGGAGAGCGAGGTAAGAGCAGAGTGGAGCAAGGACGGAGAGACGTGGCACAGGTGGGACAAAGCGCGCGGGCTACATCCGTGGGACCTGGGCGGTGGGGAGGGTATGAAGACCGTGTGGGTGCGCTTCACAGACCGTGAGGGCAACTGGCTGGCCTACTCGGACACCATAGTTCTAGACCGGACACCCCCACGGGTTGGAGGCGCGCGCCTGATGGGCAGCGTTCTGACGGTCACCTTCAGTGAGCCCGTGTCAGCGGATAGCTTGAGTGAGGTCTCGGTCACAAGCGACGGCGAACCGACAGCGGGTCGCTGGAGCTACACCCCCGGTTCGGTGGAAGCGACCTACACGATCACGAGCCGTGTCTCGGCGCCTCTCGACCTCGCGATACCGGCAACGGTTCGGGACCTGGCGGGCAATGAGCTCGGCAGCGGATACGAGAAGCGCCTGCCCCTCGCACCCTCACCTGCGGGCAGGCCGTAACGTCCCCGTCGCTGAGCTTCATCGGTTTGTCCCGGAGCGCCTGACAGTCGTAGTCCCAGCCGCAAGGGTGACAACGCGCGGGAGGCATCGTACCCGGAGCCGAGGCTCTTTCTCGCCCTGCGCACCTCGACGGGTCGCTGTGGCCTTACTGGCGATTCCAACTACACACGGACTATTCCCCGCAGCTCGCACTCCGCAGGCTCCAGTCCCGACATGGTCTCTTCGACAAGCATCTGGGCCACGGCCTTGATGTCGTGGGTCTCCTCCCAGACCCGCAGTTGGCGGTCGGCGCTAGTGCCGGTCTCGAGGATGCGGCCGATGTGGTCTATCTCCTCCCGGCTATTGAGGTCGTCCACCACGTCGTCCACGAACAGCAGCAGCTCCTCGATCAGCTTGCGCTCCTCGACCTCCTCCCTCTTGCCGAAGTCAATCAGCTTTCCGTCTATCCCGTAGCGCATCGCCCGCCAGCGGTTTTCCGCGAGCGCCGCGCGAGGGTACTGCCGGAAGCCGTAGTTCTGGGATCGCATCAGGTATAGTTTCGCGACTATCGCCTGACTCAGCGCCGCCAGCGCGAGTGTGTCCTGGATGTTGCTCTGCATGTCACAGATGCGGAACTCCAGAGTCCCGAACTTCGGGTGCGGCCGCAGATCCCACCATATCTTCGTGGCGTCCTCGATACAGTGAGTCTGCACGAGCAGGTCCACGAACGACTCGTAGTCGGCCCAAGACTTGAACGCATCCGGTATCCCCGTGCGTGGCATCTGATTCCACACCACGTGCCGGTAGCTCTTGAGTCCGGTGGATCTGCCTACCCAGAACGGGGACGCCGTCGAGAGCGCAAGCAGGTGGGGCAGAAAGTATCGCGCTTCGTTGAACACATCCATGGCTATGTCGCGCTCTGGAACGTACACGTGAACGTGCAGCCCCCAGATGATCAAGGCGCGGGCGATGTCACCCAGATCGTGTACGAGCTCAATGTACCGCTCCATCTCGGTGATGTCCTGGTCCCGCCAGTCGCTCAGCGGATGCGTGCCACTGCCGGAGATCACCAGCCCGTCCTGGGAAGACAGCGCCGCCAGGCCGCACCGCAGCCGCATCAACTCCTCACGCGCCTCTTTGATGTCCTTGCAGACCTTTGTGCCCACCTCTACAACGCTCTGAAGCATCTCTGGCTTGATCTGGTCGCCGAGTAGTCCCTCGCCTTGCTGTAGCATCTCCGAGACATGGGACTTGAGCTGGTAGTTCTTAGGGTCAACTATCTGAAACTCTTCCTCGATGCCAATGGTGAACGGGCTGGACATCTCTCTCCCTCTTCCTCTGTACACGACGCAGATACATAACCAGGGCGGGAATGAGAGATAGAATACCACTATGTGGCGAGCACGACCAGCAAAAACACTCCGGCGCTCATAGAACTTCCACGGTGACACGGATGCGAGCGTACCCAGCCCCTGCGCCGCCAGACGCCGCTCTCACGGTAGGCGCATAAAAGAGAGAACACGCACCCTGGTCAGACCGGGCATAAGCCAGTACAATGCCGCGAGAGCCAGCACCCCTAGCGTGCTGAGTGCGAATCCAAGCCTCGTCGGCGTTGAGTCGAATCTCCAGACCACCGTGTGCGTTCCCTCCGGCACGCGTACCGCCCTCAACGCACCGTTAGCCCGCACGACCTGCGCGGGCTTGCCGTCCACCTCGACCTTCCAGGCAGGGTAATCGAGCTCCGCCAGCACTAGCAAGCCAGTCGAAGCCAGGCGTGCGCGCACGGTGATACGCCCTGCCTGGTACTCGGTTATGGCCGTGGAGTCCGCCCCAGCGCGAGGACGCACGCCGCTGACCGGCCTGGAGACGACGCCCGTCTCACGAGGATCGACTTCTCCCTCGTTGATGAGTTGCAACGCCCTGTCCCCATCGGCGCTCATCAGCAGACCATGCACAACCCACGCTCTCGGCAACGCGCGGGTGTTCTCATAGAGCCAAGTCTGCTTGTGTCGAGACCTGAGCTCGTACGGCGGCCCCAGCTTCGTCCCGCTCGTTGTCAGAACGTACCGAACGTTGAGCATCTGCAGGAGCGGGGAGTGCAGCGCATCGGAGGTGATGTACGCGTTTCGGTAGTTCTCGCTCCGACCGCCGTTTGCAGTCGAGAGAAGGGCGTCGTAGACCTGCAGGTGGAGGGGGTTGTATCCCTGAACGTCCTCCAAGCGATGTACGGTAGCCTGGCTAGTGGCAAGCAGACGTAGCGACCAGGGAACCCAGAGATATGCGCGGTACACAACATCCGGACGCCTCTGCAGCGCGAGGGGAGAGTATCCGAAGTACCTCGCGCGCTGCTGTGGCATCGAGGAGAGCAGGTCCACACTCGCACGGACGCTGGCGGCATTATAGTATCGCCTGGGGTCGCCCATGCTGGCGAGGGAACCCCCATGGAATGTGAAGACAGCATATATGAGCTCAGACGCGGTAAGTACGACGATGAGGAGAGCCGCGGCTCTTGCCCACGGCCCGCCCCTCCACGCCAGCAGCAGAAGCGAAACGAACACTGTCGAGCCCAGGTAGAACAGCCAGTACCCGTCGAGGGCGAGCGCTCCGGGCCCCACGATGACAGGAACTCCTGCCGCCATCATCATGGCGGCAAGCATACCCACCCGGCGTGCGCCTGTTGCCGTTAGAGCGGAGTCGAGGGCGGATCCGGCAAGCGCGGCTCCGAACAGCAAGCCTACAAACACGATGCGCTGGGGATCGTGAAAGTGCAGCTGCAGCGCACCCGGCACGAGGCCGAACACGAAGCGCAGGAGCGAAGAAGACTCCACTATCTCCACGACCGACCAGAGCGATGCCAGGTACGTGACCAGGAACATGCCCGCGTAGAACCACTGCAGTCGAGAAGGGCGGAGCAGCAGGGCGCCTATCGCGAGCGCGATTACCCCCGCCCCCACGTATGCCCCGCCCAGTTGGAAGAACCTGAGAGGCAGCGTGGCCAGGGCGCCGGGCCCGAACTGCTGCTCCCCCTCGTCGTAACCGCCGCGCAGGTTGGAAGCAAGCACGAACTCGAGCCTGGGGAAGAGCGTCCACGCCGACAGCAGGATAGTTACTGCGCCCATCACGACGGAGTGCGCGAGCAGCGCGCGCACTCGCGCCAGCAGCCCCAGCCCACCGGCGGCGGACCCAAGCAGGGTCTGGAACGTCACGTAAGCTGCAGTGCCGAGGAAAGCGTAGTAGGCGCCCTGCCCCGCCCAGACGCTCAACTCCTGCGACCCCGCGAACCCAAGGAGGCACCAGCCGACCAGCCGCGCCCGCCCCCGCTGTCTCAGTGCGATCTCCGCCCCCAGCAGCATCCAGGGGAACCAGGCATACGTGCCGATGTACGAGAGGTTGCCGTACGAGGTATTCGTAAGTGGACCGAGCAGGGGACCCGACAAGCCGTACGCGAGCGCGGAGAGCACAGCGCCGGGGAGGCTCGCCCCCGTCGCCCGCACCCATAACAGCGTCCCAACGGCAGCGAGCGCCTTTTGCGCGGCAAGGGTAGCCGCCGTCGCATAACCAAGCGGAAGGAACGCGTACGCGATCATACTGCTCAGGCTGCCCCACCCCGCCTCCGGGTCCCCCATCAGCGGCATCCCACCCATCTGATACGGGTTCCACACAGGCAACTGGCCTGACCGAAGGATCTTGCCAGTCAGATCGTTAAGGGGGTAGAAGATGTGCAGGTTGTCGCGCCGCAGCGGGACATTACCCGACCACACCAGGGGCGCCTCCGGCACGAGCGTACACACCACAACGAACACCACGGCGAGCAGCATCGGCCAGTGCCTGAACCGCCCCTGACCGCGTGCCCCGGACCCGGCCCTGTCCATCTGTGATACCCGCGGCTCGTCACCATCCCGCCCTGCGGCCTCAGGCTCCTTGAGCATGTACCCTGCGCACCTCGCGATGTGTCCCCGCCCTACCGTCACGGACGGAAGATATGTTATGTCAGATTCGGGTTCAAAGGCGCGGCGTCAAATGACCATATCTCTCACGCTGCGCGACGGACAGGTACAGTATATAACCCGAGCGTGGGACTGAGGGGGCCCATAGCGCCGCCGCAGGCGTGGCGGGTAGACTAGTCCGAGATGATGACGGAAACGGCCCAACTGTCGCGGCTTCCCGGCCCCAAGGATCCAGGTGGGGGCGCCCTCGGCCGTGCTGTTGCAAGTCCAATCGGGGACATCAAAACGGTCACAGCGCATGCAGGTAAAGAGATGTTCGCGTTCGTCCCGACACATGTCTGCGCGATGTGGTGCAGAACGACGAGGAGAAGAGCGTGCTGATTCGGGCTGTCGAGGTGGCAGCCGTCGCGCTGCTCGTCGTAGGCGTGCCTGGCTACGCCTGGTCACGCGTTCTGTTCGGAGCGCTCGACCGCGTAGAGCGGTGCTCCCTTACAGTGGCGCTCTCGCTTTGCCTTGTGCCGGTGGCTGCCCTGGCCCTCTCCGTCCCGTTCGGCCCAGGGATTACGCTTCCCATCGCGGTTAGCTCCATTGTACTGGTGACAGTGACTGGAATCGCGGCGTGGCTAAGGTTTGGCGGCTCTGGGACGACGCAGAGGGCGCCCGTGTCGCCCCAGCCGCCTCCGCTCCCCGGATGGTCGCTTGCGCTCCTGACCGCCGCGGCCGTACCGATGCTCGGGGTGGCGCTCGGTCTGCTGCCGGGCCGACGTGCAGTGCTGCCGGTAGGGCTGCTAGTGCTGCTCTCGGCGATCCTGTACATACCCACCCTGGGCAGGTGCAGCTCCGATGCCACGAGCGGGACCGTTGGGAACCCTGCGGAACCTCCCGGACACCCGGACGCGCGCCGCCCCGCCCTCCTGGTAGCCTCCCGCGCTTTCGTCGGGCTGGTGCTGCTTCTCGTGCTCGCACGCGGCTACGCTGGCCCCGTGCAGCATGACTGGCCGTACCTTCGGGGCCAGGACATCTATGCTCACAGCGTGATGGCGAACCTGGTGCTCACTAGCGGCAGCGCCAGCGAGTTTCTTGTGTACCCGCCCGGCCTGCACGTCCTCACCGCGGTGCTGGCGCGTCTCACCGACACGCCTCCCCTGAACATCTACTACGTGCTCGCACCCGCGCTCATTCTGCTGCCTGCGCTCGCCTCGTACTCGCTCGCCCTTCGCCTGTTTGGGCATGCGGCGGCGGTAGGAGCCTCGGCGCTCGCGGGACTGGTGCTCACGAGTCCGTGGTACTACGTCCGCAACAGCACGTACGCGGACCTCATAGCCGCGCAGTTCCTGCTCGTGCTCGTTGTGCTGGCCCTCGCTCTGCTCGTGTGCTCGCCCTCGCTACGTCACGCGATACTCTTCGCCCTCCTGGGCTCCGGCGTGGCGCTGTTTCACTCGGTCGCCAGCATCTACCTCGCGCTTTTCCTCGCCGCCTTCGGACTGGTCGCGCTGCCCTACCTTTTACTGCGCGACCGACCACGGGGACTCGTGCTGACAGGGGCGATGACTCTTCTCGCGGTGCTCGCCCTTGCTTATGTGTGGGCGCCGTACGACGTGCCCCGGACGATAGCGGCCTTTCTGGGCCTCGCCTCGCAAACGGGCACGACCAGCCATGCCTCCATGGCGATCGGTACCCAGAAGCCGGTCCCACTCCGCTCCGCGCCGACAAGTCTCGGACAGGGCATCTTCTGGCTCGGCCTCTTTGGCCTGCTCGTGCTCTCAGCGATGCTAAGGAACATCAGGGGACCCCGCGCGCTCGCGGTCGCGCTGTTGCCGCTGTGGTGCCTCATCATGTTCGCGGGCAGCCTCACCTCGTTGAGCGGCTTTCCCACGCGCTTCCACCGCGACCTGGGAGTGCCGCTCTCCATTCTCGCCGCGCTTGCGGCAGTGCTCGTCCTGCGATCCGTTACCGTCCGCCGACCGGCCTCCGTAGCCGCCGCTTCGCTGCTGGCACTCGTCTGCGTTATAAGCGGCGGCCGGCTTCTGGCACAGGCAGCCGCGCCTAGCACGTACCTCTACATGACGCCGGGCATCGAGGCGGCGGGCGAATGGCTCCGCGCGAACAACATGGGTGGGCGGCTGGTTGTCAGCCCGGCAGGGAACCAGGTGCCCGCCAACTCCATGCTCGCTATGGGCAACTACTCCGGACTGACAGCGTACACCGCCAAACAGCTCCGAGACCCCAGGGCGGTACCCCACCGCGACCGACAGGAGGCGCGGGACGTGCTGGCCATCCTGAAACGTCCGTACGCCACGAAGACCCTCCAACTGCTCCGCAGACACGACGCGGACTACCTGGTGATTTACAAGCGCTTCCGTCAGAACAGCTACTGGGAAAACAAGATAAGCGTGGACTGGAGGGTGTTCAAGCGGCGGACAGGGCCGTACCGCGTAGCCTTCGAGAACGAGGACGTCCTTATCCTCCACGTAGACACGGGCGGACAGGGCTAGATGAACGCGCGCACCGCGACGAACACCGTCAGTCACAGCACTGCGGCACTTAGCACTGCGAGAATCGCCACTCATCGCCGGCTGAGCACTCTGCTGGGTGCAGTGCTCCTCGGACTCGCGACCCTGGCTTGTTACCTCCTGACACTGGCGCCAACGGTGCTGCCCGGTGACCCGGGTCGCTTCCAGGCGCGCGCGTACGCCCTCGACATCGGCCATGCAACGGGATACCCCACCTTCATCATGCTCGGCAAGCTCTTCACGTACCTTCCGGTGGGCGATGTAGCATACCGCGTGAACCTCTCGTCGGCCGTGTACGGCGCCCTGGCCGTCAGCCTCCTCTACCTCGTAACGATACGTCTGACCGCGAGCGTGCCCGCGGCGCTCGTCGCCGCAGCCAGCTTCGGACTGAGCAGAACGTACTGGTCGCAAGCCGTCATCGCGGAGGTGTACACACTCCACGCCCTCTTTATCTGCGCGGTGATGCTCGCGCTCGCGGTGTGGCGCGATACGAGGCGCGACCGCTACCTGCTTGCCGCTGCCTTCCTCTGCGGCCTGTCGCTCACGAACCATGCGACGAGCGGGCTGCTCATCCCATTGGGACTGCTGTGGATCGCGATGACGGATCTCCGCCGGCTGAGGGACTGGCGGCTGGCGCTGAAGGGGGCGGCACTCTTCGCGCTAGGCCTGCTGCCATACACATACCTTCCCATCCGCGCCTCGATGAACCCGCCCATGAACTACACCGACCCGTCCACCCCGGAAAGGTTCTTCTACCTCGTCACAGGTCGGCAGTTCGCCGACCGAATGTTCGCGTTCGGGCCGGGCGAGCTGCCAGAGCGGCTCGGACTGTACTGGGCCGATCTGAGGCTCCAGGGCGCGCTGCTCCTGCTCCCTCTTGCGCTGGTCGGGATACTCTGGAGCTTTCGCCATGATCACCCTGCCTCGGCATTCCTGGCAGCTCTCTTCACCGGCCAGCTCGCTTACGCGCTGGAGTACGACATATCAGACATCAACGCCTACTTCATCCCGACGTACATCTCTCTGGCAGTGTGGAGCGCGTTTGGCGTGCGAGCGATCCTGGACTTTCTCCGCGAGGTTCGAAGTTCGCAGGCGCGGCGGGCCGCCATGGTTCTACTCGGCGTCGTACTGCTGATGGACGCAGGGCTGAGCTGGCGGGGGAACCTGACCGCTGTGGACCAGAGTGAAAACCTGATTGCGCGCCGGCAGATCGAGCGAGTGGTCGCGCTTCCGCAAGGCGCACTTCTATATGACACACGGTTCACCCCCACCCTCGACTACCTGGACCACGTGGAGCGCCGCAGGCAGGACCTCGGCGTTTGCCAGATTACCCCCGAAAATGTCCGTGAGCGTCTCGAGCAGGACCTGCGCTCGGGCCGCAAGGTCTTTCTCCTCTACCGGGACTTCGGGCGCCCGGAATATGCCGCGGTGCTCCACGATCAGTACCCGACGCGGCGGGTGCGCGGTCTTTGGAGCGTCAGCAGAGCTGCTCAGCAGCCAGCAGCGCAGCCCCGTATCCCCCCGGCGGATAGTCCTGATTGTCGTGAGTTCAGTGAGACGTAGGCGGGCCACGACAGCAAGCGAAAGGATAACCACTTCGGACGCACAACTGCACGGGCGAGCGGCGAGGGATCACGCCGCTCTGCGTAGGCGTGCCCGTCGAGGTCCGTCCTTTCGCTCACGACGATGGTTGCTCAGGGAGCAGCCAGGGCAATCTCAAAGTCGCCGATGGTGGCCGCGCAGACGTTGCGTGCAACGTCTCTACGCCCGATCTCCCTTCTATCCGCTGATGTAACCACCAGACACTTGGCGGAAGTGGGAGGCGCTGGTCCCCCATGCTGACTTTGAAATCGCCCTGGGGAGCAGCCACAGGTGAGATGTTCCTGGGGGTTGGACACGGCGTGCCGCGTGCTCGAACAGTGTCCATAACTCCCTCCCTGCGGTATACTGCTGGCTGAGAGAAGCGTGGGGCAGGAAGTGGTGGATGGATAACGTTAGACTGATCGGCGTGCTCGTTGCCGTGGCGTTCGCAGCATACGGCATCTCAAAGTATCGCGGAGGGCGTTGGGCGAAGTCGGACTTGCTGCTCAATCTGCTGATCGCAAGCGGCATCGCCATCGTATCCGTATATCCGGGAGTTGGTGGGCTCCTCACTTCACTGTTCCGCTTGCAGAACCGGCTGCTTGCCTTGCTCGTGTTCTCGAACCTGCTCCTCTTTGGTCTCGTCTTCTATCTGCTCGGTCAGGTGCGGGCAAGCAGCCGCAGGAGCGGCGAGATAGTGCGCGCCATCGCAAGGCGGCAGTACCAGGAGCGGTTTGGTCCCTCCAGCCCTGAGGGAAGCACGCAGCTGCGTGGGAAGGTCCTCATCATCATTCCGGCATATAACGAGCAGGACGCCATACCTGGGGTGCTATCCCGCGTACCGCAACAGATCTGCGGGCTCCCCGTTGACGCGCTTGTCGTGGTGGACGGCGCGACGGATGCGACAGAAGCCGTAGCCACATCCCTGAACGTCCCAGTAGCCACCCACATCCTCCGTCGTGGGCAGGGAGACGCCCTGCGCACGGGCTTCGAGATAGTGCGCGCGCAGCACGCTGAGATAGTAGTAAATATGGACGCGGACGGCCAGCACCAGCCGGAAGAACTGGAGAAACTGATCGCCCCCATCGTCCGTGACGAGGCGGACTTCGTCATGGGGTCCCGCTTCCTCGGAGAGTACGAGGAAGCGGGAGGCGCCAGGCACGCAGGCATACTGTTCTTCTCACGGCTCATCTCCGTGCTCAGCGGCGTCAGGATAACGGACTCCACAAACGGCTACCGCGCGATCCGCGGCAGCGCTCTGGAAAGGCTCGAACTGCGCGAGGACCGTTTCAGCACAGCCGAACTCATCCTGGAGGCTGCGAAGAAGAAGCTACGCATCCTTGAGGTGCCGGTGACCATCCTTCGCCGCGCCGAAGGCGAGAGCAAGAAGCCGAAGCGGCTGGGGTATCCGCTCGGCTTCCTTCGCGTCATCATCCAGACGTGGCTGCGCTGAGTCACTCCCGCCTCTCGTGAGATCCCTCTCAACGCAACAACTGACGCGTCGCCGTCTCTCGTCCGGAAAGGGCGCTCGCTCCGGGTCGCTCTATCTGATCCTGGCCGTCGGCGTCTCCGGGCTGCTCACGTACGCATTTCAGTTTATCTCCACTCAGTCGCTCGGCCTGGAGCGGTACGGCGCTCTCGCAACGCTCTGGTCGGCCACCTTCCTGGTCGCGCAGGTGCTATGGACGGGCATAACACAGATGCTTGGTCGCCATATCGCGGAGCGAGAAGCTCGGGGCGAGGGTTGGGAGGAGGTCACCTTCAGCGCACGTCGCCTGCAGCTGCTCCTGCTTTGCGGCTTCCTGATCGCGACGGCGGTTGCCAGTCCCGCGCTGATCCGGTTATTCGGCGACTGGAAGCTAACTGCCGCCTTTGTACTTGCCATCGCCGGATACGCGCATGGCTACTATCGGCGCGGTGTCCTCAGCGGGCACAGGCAATTCGTGCGGCTCAGCGGGATTTTCGTGGTGGAGTCAGCGGGCCGCGTGCTTATAGCTGCGATACTGCTCGCCGCGGGTGCGGGAACCGTTGGGGCTGCGATGGGCATCGCGCTCGCGCCGCTCCTGAGCGTCTGGATCATACGGGTCGGCTCTATCGAGCCACCGAAGCGACCGGGGAGTTCGTTCAGCATCGGGGGCGCGCTGGGCTTCGCTGCGCCGGTGCTGCTGTGCAGCGCGTGCGCGCAGGCGCTGGCGAACGGCGGACCGCTGCTTGTCTCGGCGCTTGGCGGCGCAGAGGCGAAGAGGCAGGCCGGTTTGCTGTTCGCAGGTCTGATACTCACTCGCGCTCCGCAGTACGTCCTCAGCCCAACCATAGCCAACCTTCTTCCCCACCTGAGCCGCCTCGCGGCGCTCAACGACCGCCAGGGCTTCGACCTGTTCGTGCGCCGGGCTGTGGGTGTAATGTCCATCGCTGGAGCGGCTCTCATCCTCGTCACATGGCTGTTGGGCGAGCGTATCATGCCGTTCTTCGGCAGCGAGTTCCGGCTCGGTCGGGGGCTGCTCACAGTACTGGCGGTGGTGGCGGCGTTCTACCTGGTGGCGGAGCTGCTAAATCAGGTACTGTTCGCACGAGGGCTGGCACGCCTCGCGGCCATGGGCTGGCTCCTCGGCATCTGCGCAACGGGGCTCGCTACGTGGCTCCTCGACGGCGCGGACCTGCTGGAGCGGGTATCATACGGCCTGGCCGCGGGCACCCTGAGCACTGTGCTTGCGCTCGCAGCATTCCACTGGCTCACCCTCAATAGGCTCGCGCTGTCCGCGGAGTCACCGGATGTAGAGGACCCCATAGAAGTAGAAGCACTCGACCCGGAAGCGTAGTAGCCGCTCCGGTGAGGGTGCGATCACATACACCGTCCCGTGCTTGCTGTCAGGCTCTGTCGCAACTCTCGGCATGCGCAATGCTGCCATTCCAGCGGAAGCCACCGGTATGTGCATAGAGGTGCTCAAGGTAAAACTATGGAGTCGAGCTATCACCGAACGACGCATACATCAATGGGGTGCGCAACCCCCTGGATGCCCCTCTATATTGATGGTCTAACATCTTTCCACCGAGCGGGAGGCGTGCTATGAAGCGCGTGCTTGTGGCCAGTCCAGAGGGACCGCACCTGTATGAGTTGAGTGACGAGGAGTTCGAGCGGTTCGACCATCTGCTGAGCCTCGCTCAGCCCGCGGACAGGGGCGCGTGGGCGCTCCGCTTCCTCGGTGAGCGAATCCCCGCCCGAGTCTTCGAGCCCGGCGCCCGCGGCGCCAGCGCAATCGAAGAGTTACGGATAGACCGAGCCATCGGCGGAAACTTCTTCACCCGAAAGTGGGGCAGGATCGAAAGCGGACGCCGAGAGCTTCACGAAGAGGACGAGGACGATCTCGTGTAGCATGCCGCAGCTCGCGCCGGTGATCATAGCGCCGATACGACAACCCTTGTCACCGAGTGACGCATCATTCTCTCTGAAAGAAGGCGAGGTACTCAGGGCATGAGATACAGCACGAGGCCATTCCTGGCGGGGCTGTCCCTTGCGCTGATGCTGGCGGTGGCGCTCGCGGCTGTGGGCATGGCTGGGGAACCGGATACGGACGAGGGTGCGAACAAAGAGGGGCGAGTATCCTACTCGACCCAGTCTTCGGGAAGCCTCGCGACACGAACAAAAGAGAAAGAGGGGAAGCAAGGCGCCCACGGCGGCGCACAGCGTCGCTCCGGATGTGGCCAGCGTGCGCTCGTGGGCGAGGTAACCAGGGTGCAGGGCAATACCTTGACCCTGGCGACACCCCGTGGCGAGCGGAAGGTGCAGCTTCGGAATAGTACCGTGGTGCGCTCGCGGGGGGCCGCCCGTGCAGACAGCATCCCCGTCGGCAGCCGACTGGTCGTCAAGGGCGAGCAGGGTAGCCGGGCCGTCCTGGTCGCCGAACGTGTGCGCATCCTGCCCGCCGCGCACATAGCCAGGCGTCCGTTCCTGGGCGAGTTCCCTGCGATCAGTGCCTTTCTAGGGCTGCAGCCGAGCGAGCTGCGCGAGCAGCTTCGAGAGAGCAAGAGCCTGGCCGAGATCGCCGGCACGGAGAGAACACCCAGGCTCATCAATCTCATCGTGAGCAACACCGGGAAGCGCATAGACCAGGCGGTCGAGCGCGGAGACCTCAACGAAAAGAGGGCGGCGAAGATCAAGGCGAAGCTGCGCGAGCGAGCCACAAGATTTGTCAACAGAGAGTTGAACCCCTCCAGGGCCCCTGCTGCCCCCTAGACCGGTCTGCGCCTGATGCGGTGCTCCAGTGTCATCCCGAGCTTGCGAGGACTCTCGCGCGAATCACCCGAGCGCTCCTGCTCGGGATGACGTGCGGCCAACAGAGCTTGAAACAGGTTGGCGTCTGCGGCCTGACCCCGGAGTCAGGCAAGTTCGAGAACCGTGTAGGGCGCTCGGTTGAGCGGCCCTACACCGAGTGCCCCCAAACGTCGGCTTAGGTC
>JADDPP010000173.1 GCA_016781845.1 Rubrobacter sp. | reverse complement strand
TTTCCTGCAGATCAAGCCGCTGGCCTTCAACTAGCATAAGGGCCTATTAGGGTTGAGGTACGCGCTGGGTATCGTGGCAGGCGGCGTCTCGGGGGCACTGGCGGCGGTGCTGGGCGCGGTTATCGCGCTTGGTATAGCGGTGACATCGGACATCTCCGGGCTGGGTCTGCTGCTGTCGCTGGGTGGGGTGTTTGGGGCGCTGCCAGCGGTCGCGCTGGCGGGGCTCGTGCTGGGGATGCTTATAGGGGCCGTGACGGCGCGGCTCGTACGATAGCAGGGGATACGGGCGGGGTATGCCGCCAATGCGGGATCGCGATACGAGAAAGGTGGAATGATGAAGGTAGCATACGTTTTCAGCACAAGTGGGAACAACGTGAGTTACAAGCTGGGGAAGATGATACTGCCTCAGCTTGAGCAGCGGACGCACGGCGTAGAGGTCATCGGGATGTTCTTCTTCGACGACAACACGTACGCGTTGCGAAAGGGCGACCCGCTGGGGGAGCGGTTGGCGAAGGTAGCTAGGGAGCAGAACATCATGCTGATGCTCTGCGACCAGTGCGCGGAGGCGAGGGGCCTGGCGGAGCGCGATATTGACGGTGGGTACAGGGTCGTCGGCGCCGTTGAAGGTGTGACCGTGGGGTGCTTCCCGGACCTGTACGGGGCGCTGTCGGGGAACATGCCGGATCAGGTGATCACACTGTAGTTGGTTACGTGCGCCGCAGTGGTGTAGATGTGAGTGAGGAAGCGATGACAGCAGGGCAGGGTGTGGCGCTGGGGGTGCGGCTGGAGCGGTGGATGGGGATGGTGCGGGATGCCGGCTTCGATGGCTGGCTGGTCGCGGATTTCCGGTGGAATAACCCCCTGCTGCCCCGCCTGCTTGGTCTGAGCTCCGGCATCCTGACCCGTCGTTGCTTCCTCTGGCTGCCGGCTTCCGGCCGGGGGGGGCCGCGGGTGCTGGCTTCACAGGTAGATGGGCACACGCTGGCGCACCTCGATTGCCCCGTGACGTTGTACGGCGGATTCGACGAGATGGAGGCGCGGCTGCGGGAGATGCTCCACAGGGGAGGCCGCGTGGCGATGGAGTACGTCGAGCGCGGCCTGCTGCCGACGGTGTCGCGGGTGGACGCGGGGCTGGTGGAGCTGGTGCGCGGCACGGGCGTCACCGTCGTCTCCTCGGGGGCGCTTGTCGCGAATCTGGAGGTGTGGGACGAGCGGCAGAAGGCGCTGCACGAGAAGGCGGCGCGCGGTGTGGACGAGGCGCGCAGGCTGGCTCTGGCGCGGTGTGAGGAGATGCTGCGACGGGGCGAGCGGGTAACGGAGGGCGCTCTAGCGGCCCTTATCAACTCGTACTTCGCTGAGAATGGGCTTGTGGCCGGGGACGGCCCGGATGTGGCGGTGGATGCGCACGCAGCCGACCCGCACTACGGCACAGGGGGCGGGGAGGGCGCTGTTATCATGCCGGGCTCGGTCCTGCTGATAGACCTCTGGGCGAAGGTTCGGGATGTTGAGGATGCGCCGTACGCCGACAGCACGTGGATGGCTTACACCGGCCCTACACCGCCCGACGACTACATGAGCGCCTTCACTGCCGTGCGGGCCGCGCGCGACGCGGCGATTGAGCTGATTGAGAGCGCGGCGCGGGCGGGGAGAAGCGTCGCTGGGAGGGAGATTGATCGAGCTGCCCGTGACTCCGTGGCGAGAGCGGGACTCGCGGAGCATCTCGTCCACCGGACGGGCCATAGCCTGGGCACGGACCACGTTCACGGCATGGGCACGAACCTGGACGATGTGGAGTTCCCCGACGACCGCCCTCTCCTGACCGGAAGCGGGTTCACTGTAGAGCCAGGGCTGTACTGGCCGGGACGGTTCGGCGTGCGGCTGGAGGTGTCCGCGATGCTGCTGCCGGAGGGCCCGCGCGTGACGACGGAGCGGCAGGAGGAGATCAGCGTGATGCAGGTCTCCGGGCAGGGGAAGACGTAGCACGCTGCGGGGGGGAAGCGCGCTGTGCCCTTATGAGAGCGTGCAACCCAGCATCACGCAGTGGCGTCCGCGATGGCGATGTGGGCGGCGATGCGGGCGTTGTTTTTCAGAAGGGCGACGTTGGCTTTGAGGCTTTCCCCACGTGTGAGGTCGGCTACGCGGGCGAGCAGCCAGGGGGTGACCTCGCCGCCGGTGATTCCGGCCTGCCCGGCCTCGTGGACGGCCTGACGGGTCGCGCTCTCGAGCCGGGCTTGGTCAATGTCGCTTTGGGGCGGGGGGCAGGCGATAAGCACGCCTGTGGGCAGGTTGAGCCTGCGGTGCGCGCGGAAGACCCGCGCGGCTTCGTGGGCATCCTGCACGATGTACTCGAGGGGATGGCCGCTCGTTGGGGTGAAGAAGGCGGGAAACTCGCGGGTGGCGTAGCCGAGGATGGGGACGCCCGCTGTCTCGAGGTACTCGAGGGTGAGACCGATGTCGAGGATGCTCTTCGCGCCCGCGCAGACCACTGCGACCTGGGTGCGGGATAACTCCAGAAGGTCCGTGGAGATGTCGCCCGTGATGGCCGCGCCCCGGTGTACGCCGCCTATGCCACCCGTGGCGAAGTAGCGGATGCCCGCGAGCCTGGAGGCGTACATGGTGCCGCTCACGGTGGTGGCGGCGGTGCGGCTCGTGGCGAGGGCGTACGCCAGGCCGTGGCTGGAGACCTTGAGTACGTCTTGAGAGGCCGCGAGATGCCGGATCTCCTCCTCGCTCAGGCCGATGCACAGGCGCCCTCCCAGAATGGCTATGGTGGCGGGGACAGCGCCCGCGGCACGTACGGCAGCCTCCATGGCGAGAGCGGTCTCGGCGTTGAGGGGGTTGGGAAGGCCGTGGGTGATGAGGGTGCTCTCGAGGGCCACGACAGGTTGCCCCTCGCCACGGGCAAGCACCACCTCGCTGCTGAGCTTCACGTATTCGAGCACGCTTTTTCCTTCGAGCCGCACTACTTCGGACGACCACAGCTGGGACACGAATTGAATGCCGCTACGTGCGCCTGCTCTCATGCGCGGATGGCATCAGGGCAGTTCAGTCGTGTCGCAGTCCGGACTGCGGGCCGAAGATGAGTTTGAGGGTGGCGTCCGCATCCTTCTTCTTGGGCCACACCACCGATTGTCCCGCCGCGGAGCCAATGGTTCCTTCGAGGGTGTAGAACTTTATGTTCTCTCTTGGCAGGGACGCGCCCCACTGAGACAGGCGGATCTGCTCGCGTAGCGTCAGGCTGGTAGTGACGTTCTCACCAAGTACGTCGAGCAGGGCGGGCGCCTTGAGGATAGTTGCCGGGGTGCGGGCACGCTGCTGGATGGCGAGGATCACGGCCTGCTGACGGCGCATGCGCCCGAAATCGCTGTCGTGTCGCGTGCGGGCGTATTTGAGGGCCGCGTCACCGTCCATCCTCTGCAACCCCGGCATGAAGACGACACGTGTGTACCTGGAGCCTTCGGGGTACTTGTTGTTGACGATCTTTTTCGGGATATTGATCCAGATGCCGTCGAGCGCATTCACCCCGTCCACAAACGTCTGGAAGTCAACCACAGCGTAAGCATCAATGGGCGCGCCACCGAGGAGGTTGTAACGGAGCGTCCTCATCATGAGGCCGACGCCGCCGTTCACGTCATCGCGGTACTTCGGGTTCTCGCCCAGGGTATACGCGGCGTTTATCTTCCACCAGTTGAAGCCGGGCACCTCGACGTAGAGGTCGCGTGGGATGCTGAGGATGTACGCCTTGTTATGCTCGAAGTCAAGGGAGGCGAGTATGATGGTATCGGCGCGGGTGGGCTCATCGGAACGCTGGTCAATGCCGAGCAGCATGACGTTGATGCGCTTCTTGCCTTTCCAGTCGGAGATGGAGCTCTTCTGCGCTTCCGGGGTAGAAAGCGTGACGGTCGGTGTGGGCACCGCCTGGCTAGGGTCGTACGCGGTGGGCACTCCAGGGATCTCGGTGGCCTGGGGTGGTTGTGTGGGACCGGGCACCGGAGTGGCGTCACCTGACGCACTGGACGACGCGGCGGTGGGAGTCTTCGACTTGCCGGGCTTTTCCGTCGGAAAGATGAGTGGTGGGTGGGTGCTGCTCGTCCTGGCCACGATCGTCTCGTACGCCTGGGGCGGCAGGCCCTGCTGTATCCTCGCCTGTACGCGCCAGAGATTGCCCAGCAGGTAGAGCGCCCACGCGAGGGGCACGAGCACTACGAGAAGCATCGCCATTCTTAGCGGCCCGAACGCTATGCGCCGCCCGGTGCCCGGTATCCGAATCACCATAGATACTGCCCCTGAGGGGGCTGCGCGGTGAAACGACAGGTTGGAGTTTGCCCCCGAAGTAGTATATGCGCGCCGGACCGAAGCGTCAACGCACCTGGTACAGGGCGATGCGCTCGACCATATGGTCTATAAAGGCTTCGCCATCAATCTTCATCATTACTCTCGTGTTCGCGCCCTCCGCGGAATACCTGCCGGGGGTGACGAGCGGTCTGCGGTCCACCACGGTCTGACCCATGGCTGGGCCATCGTGCGTGACGACGGAGACGGGCAGCAGATGCGACTCCTGCTCCATGACGAGCCCGAGCGCGATGCCGACCGCTACCGAGTCGTGCATAGCGCAGGCGCGGCGTCCGAACGAGGCGCTGTAGTACTCGAAGTAGAAGTCCACGACGGCGAGAAGCCAGCGTGTGAGGGGCGTGTCCGCTTCCCGCCAGCATTCGAGATGCTTCTCCAGCAGCAATGAGGCCATCGTAACGTCGAGGCCGACCATCGTGATGGGCCAGGGAGCGGCGAAGACAACGCTTGCCGCTTCAGGGTCTCCCCAGATGTTCGCTTCCGCGACGGGGCCAACGTTGCCCGGCGCCGTCGCAGCGCCGCCCATGAGGACCACGCCTTTGACGAGGGAGGGCAGCTGGGGCTCCTTGTGCAGCGCGAGGGCGAGGTTGGTCAGCCGTCCGACGGGCACGAGCGTTACCTCGCCGGGATGCTGCCGCGCGAGGCGTATGATCTGGTCCGCGGCGTGCTCGCCTGAAACGGAGAGGCCCGAAGGGGGCATATACGTGTTGCCGAGGCCGTCCTCGCCGTGGACGAACTTTGCGTACCCTGGTGGGCGGACGAGCGGCCTGTGGGCGCCGAGCGCGACGGGAACCTCGGTGCGGCCCGCTACTTTCAACAGCTTGAGGGTGTTCTCCGCGGCGAGGTCCGACTCGACGTTGCCGAGGACGGAGCCTATGCCAAGTATCTCGGCCTCGGGACAGGCGAGCGCGTATGCGATGGCTACAGCGTCGTCTATGCCCGTGTCGCAGTCCAGTACGATCTTCAAGTTGTTTCCTTTCCGTATGCGGCGACCAGGAAGGCGCCCGATGGCGGCAACGCGCAGCAGTCGCGGCTCGGGCCGGCTTACGAAGCCAGCGCCTCACATAGTTATACTGACCCGCTGGCTGTCACGCAAAGACCGGGGGGAAGCCTGCTGCGCTGTGCGAGGGCACAGCGTATGCTGCGATCATAGGGCGGCTCACACAGCGATGTTGGGGGACCGCCGACCGCGGAAGCGCGTGAAGCACGAGGACCAGACCGGGGGGAGGCAGTCTCGATCAGGGGGAAGGGAGGGAATGAGTATGTACGTCTGGATTACCGCGCGCCGCATCAAGCAGGGGATGATGGACCAGTTCCTCAAGGCGTGGCAAGACCCGGTCGTGACGCTGCCGATCTCGCCCGCGTCGCCGGAGGGGCCGACCGTGTACGCATTGCACCCGACAGATGACCCCAACGAGATGTGGGGGGTGGGGTTCTTCGACTCGCTGGAGACAGTGAAGCGGGTCCAGGAGAGTCCTGAGGTGAGGCGGCGCTCGGAGATGCTCGCGCCCTATGTTGAGGAGACGCTGTGGGAGCGGACGTTCGAGGCGCGGCACTGGGGCGAGGCGGACCGTCCCCTGGTATATGCGGTGTACCTGCAGACCGCGCCTCAGCAGATGTACCGGCTTATGGCCATACGCCGGGATGCGGCGCAGGCCATCAAGCAGGCGGACGCGCTCGTGGCGCGGGCTCGGGAGAATGGGCACGCCACGCCGGAATGGACGATGCGTGCGTTCGCGTACAGCGACGAGGCCCCAGAGACGCTGAGCGCGGAGGAAGGGCATCCGCATCCGAGCCTTCGGTAGGTCGGGTGGTTGTGCGGAGGGTGGCCAGGGGTTACGCCCGCTGGGCGTGAGCCTGGTATTTGCGCGTCGTGAGTCCTGTGTGATATGTATTGCGACTGGCGCGCCACACCCTTCACGGTGATGGGCGAATGACTGCCCCTTGCAGACAGGCATGAACGCGCCCCTGTGGTCTTTGGTCCCGCCGGTAGCGCAGGGAAGCCTGTCCGCGTTCTGGCAGGCTCGATGATTATGACTGGCGCTGTAGCAGTTGACGTGATGAGAGGTTATGGACTGGTAGTGGGAGTTGCAGTGTGTCAATAGTTGTGGTGGGCTCGGTTGCCCTGGACTCGGTGTACACGCCTTTTGGACGGGCGGAGGATGCGCTGGGCGGCTCGGCGGTGTACTTCACGACGGCGGCGTCCGTTTACGACAGGGTGAACGTGGTGGGCGTTGTCGGGGAGGACTTTCCGGAGGACTGCCTGGGGTTCCTGCGCTCGCGGGACGCGGACCTGAGGAGCCTGCAGGTCGCGCCGGGAAAGACGTTCCGCTGGGGCGGTCGGTACGCGCTGGACATGAACAGCCGTGAGACGCTCTTTACCGAGCTGGGTGTGTTCGGAGAGTTCCAGCCGAGCGTGCCAGCAGAGTTTGGATGCTCCGAGGTGGTGTTCGTGGGCAACATACACCCGCAGCTGCAGCTTGAGGTGCTCCAGCAGACCGAGGACGGCGACCAGACGCCGCGGCTTCGCGCGCTGGACACGATGAACCTGTGGATAGAGACGACGCGGGACGAGCTGACGGAGGTGCTGCGCCGGGTAGACCTGGTGCTGCTGGCGGAGGAGGAGGTGCGGCAGTACGCTGGCACTCCTAGCCTTCGGGTCGCGGCGCGCCAGATACTGGATCTGGGACCGAAGCGGCTGGCGATCAAGCAGGGCTCGTACGGGGCGCTGCTGCTCGGGGCGGACGGTGGTTATTTCGCGGCTCCCTCGTTTCCACTGGACGACGTGGTGGACCCTACAGGCGCGGGCGACGCGTTCGCGGGAGGGTTCCTGGGTTACCTGTCGGGGCGGCTGCGCTCCGGAGAAGCTCTCACGGAGAGGGATTACCAGCGTGCACTCGTACATGGGAACATCATGGGGTCGTTCGCGTGCGAGGACTTCAGCGTTGGCCGCCTGCGGACGGTCACTATGGAGGACGTGGAGGATCGGTACCAGAAGCTGGTGGGCTTCACGCACTTCGACTCGGACTGGCGGGACGGCGGGGAGGATGGCTGAACCGCCGGGACGATGAATGGTTATACACTGCGGAGCACGCGGAGAGAGCAGAGAGATGAGGGGCGCAGGGCAGGCGCGGGAACCTGCCCCTGCGGCGTGTACCCTGCGAGGTGTTCGGTGAAGACGAACACGGGGGCTGTTCCCGCATCCTCGCCTCTGTACTCTCTGTGATGAGCAAGTGGACCATGTGAAGGGCGGGTGATATGAGCTTGGGCGCGGAGGTAGTGCGGGGGTGGCAGGGGACGGATGCGCCGTCGTACGAGATTATCAATTCGTGCGTGCAGTGCGGTCTGTGCCTGCCGTCGTGCCCGACGTACCTGCTGAACACGCGCGAGACGAGTTCGCCGCGGGGACGGATACACCTTATGAAGGCGGTCTCCGACGGTGTGCTGGACGTGCTGGACCCTGGCTTCACCCACCAGATGTACGAGTGCCTGGACTGCCGTGCGTGCGAGGCGGTCTGCCCTTCGGGGGTGCAGTACGGCCGCCTGGTGGAGCCCGCGCGCTTCCAGGTGGAGCGCGCCCGGCGGCACGGCCTTCGAGAATCCCTGTTGCGACGGGCGGTGTTCGGGCGGCTGTTCGCGGATATGCGAGCATTCCGGTCCTTCTCTCGATTGCTCTGGCTGTACCAGGTGAGCGGCTTACAGGTGGCGGCACGCAGGAGTGGGGTACTGCGGTTGCTGGGGCTGGCGGGGATGGAGAGATTGCTGCCGCGCGTGCCACGGAGGTTTCTTGTGGCGCGCGGTCAGGTGCTGCCACCGGTGGGAGAGCGCAGGTACCGCGTTGGCCTGTTCGCGGGCTGCGTGATGAGCACGGCGTTCGCGGAGACGGATGCGGCGACGGCGAGGGTGCTGCAGCGTAACGGGTGCGAGGTGGTGTTGGCGGGGGGCCAGGGCTGCTGCGGTGCGCTACACGTCCACGCGGGGGAGCTCCAGGGAGGGCGGGACCTCGCGAAGAGGAACATTGAGGCGTTCGAGCGACTGGAACTGGACGCGGTCATCGTGAACGCGGCGGGGTGCGGGGCGACGCTCAAGGAGTATGGTCATCTGTTCGAGCGCGACCCGGAGTGGGCCGGGCGGGCGAAGGCGTTCTCCGAGAAGGTGCGCGACGTGAGCGAGTTCCTGGCCGGGCTGGGGGAGCTCGCCCCTGGGATGGCGTCGCTGGACGTGACGGCGACGTACCAGGAGCCGTGCCACCTCGTACACGCGCAGCGCATCTCAGCAGAGCCCCGAAGGCTTTTGCAGCAGGTGCCGGGGCTGCGCCTCGTGGAGATGCAGGAGTCATCGGTGTGCTGCGGGAGCGCCGGCATCTACAACATCACGGAGCCGGAGCGCTCGCGCCGATTGCTGGACCGCAAGATGGGGCACGCGCTGGCGACCCGTGCGGATATCATTGTATCGGCGAACCCAGGGTGCATCCTGCAGCTGCAGGGCGGGCTGCAGGCGAGCGGGAGCGGGGTCAGGGTGAGACACCTGGTGGAGGTGCTGGACGAGGCGTACGGGGGCGCGGCGGGGAGGACTCGCGCGTGAGGGTAAGAGCGTGACGCTTTGGGCGCCGGTGAGCCGTGCTGTCCTTGCCACAGGGGTGAAGCCGCGAGTCCTGCGCGTTCAGTAGCCCTGGCCCATGGGGTGCGCTGCGTGTTGCCGCGACTGCAGGGGCGAGCAGAGCGTTCGGGCCTGTGACGGCACAGGGCGAGGATGTTTCTGTAATGCAGCGTGTGTTCTTATGTCAAGCTGTGCAGGGCGGCTCGGGCGGCCTGGAGGGTGCGCTCTACGTCCTCCTCCGTGTGCGCGAGCGAGACGAACCACCCCTCGAACTGGCTTGGGGGCAGGTAGATGCCCTGCTCCAGCATCGAGGCGTGGAAGCGCGCGAACTTCTGAGTGTCGCACGCGCGGGCGTCCTCGTAGTTGCGGACGGGGCGGTCTGAGAAGAAGAGCGTGAGCATCGAGCCGACTCGTCCTGTGGTCACGCGCACCCCGGCCTCTGCTGCCGCAGCCAGCAGGCCCTCCTCTATGCGCGCGGAGGCGCGCTCGAGCTTTTCGTACGCTTCTGGAGCGCTCACCAGTTCCAGCGTTGCCAGTCCCGCGGCCATCGCGAGCGGGTTGCCGGAGAGCGTGCCCGCCTGATACACGGGGCCGCTCGGGGAGATGAGGCTCATGTGCTCGGACGGGCCGCCGTACGCGCCGACGGGCAGGCCGCCGCCTATAACCTTGCCAAGCGTTGTGAGGTCGGGCTGGACGCCGTACAGCTCCTGTGCGCCGCCGTGAGCCACCCGGAAGCCGGTCATCACCTCGTCGAAGATCAGCAGGGCGCCGTGCTCGCGGGTGGCCTCGCGCAGGCCCTCAAGAAAACCCGGCGCCGGCGCTACAACGCCCATGTTGCCCGCCACCGGCTCGACTATGACGCAGGCCACCTCGTCCGGCCGGGAGTTGAATACGGCGCGCACGGAGTCGAGGTCGTTGTATGGAACGGAAACCGTGAGCGCGGCGAGGACGGCGGGCACGCCGGGGCTGTCGGGCTGGCCGAGCGTGAGCACGCCGGAACCCGCGGCGACGAGCAACGAGTCGGAGTGACCGTGGTAGCAGCCGTCGAACTTGACTATAACATCTCGACCCGTGACCGCGCGGGCTAGGCGGATAGCGCTCATGGTAGCCTCTGTGCCGGAGCTCACGAAGCGCACCATCTGTAGGGAGGGCATCCGGCGCAGGATTGCTTCGGCGAGGTCGGCCTCGGCGGCCACAGGCGCGCCGTAGCTCGTTCCCTTCGCGGTGGCGTGCGTTATGGCCGCGACAACGTTCGGGTGGGCGTGTCCCGCGATCATCGGTCCCCAGGAGCCGATGTAGTCCACGTACTCGTTTCCGTCCACATCGTACAGGTGGGAGCCACGGGCGGAGTCTATGAACACCGGTTCCGCGCCGACGGCCCTGAAGGCGCGCACAGGGCTGCTCACCCCACCGGGCATGAGAGGAAGCGCTCGCTCCATCAGGCGGGCGGACTGGGCCAAGCTACTCCGAGTCTTCATCCGTTCCTTCCTCGGTCTGCGCTTTCCACATCTCCCCGAGCGCCCGGCGCTGCTCCTCCGTACTGTTCTGTCGGAGCCACACCAGGGGCTGGTGTATCAGGCGGTTGATGAGCGAGTGCGAGAGCATCTCTACGGCGGCGCGCTCCCGTTCGGAGAGATCGGGCAGCGCCTGGAGGGTGTCGTGCAGTTCCTCGTGGCGGACCTGCTCGGCGTGCGAGCGTAGCTGTGTGATGAGCGGAACGGCGTCCCGCTCGCGCTGCCATCGGTCAAAGCGCTCGCCCCACTCCTCTATGTTGCGCTGGGCCCTTCTCGCGGCCATGGAGCGCGCGTGCTTGTTGCGCTCGCAGAGTCGCTGTATGTCGTCCATATCGTACAGCACGAGGTTCGGTAGCTCCCTCGCGGGCTCCACGTTTCGCGGCACCGCGATGTCCACGACGAGGAGCGGGCTTCCGTGGCGGTCCTCAGTCGCGTCTCGCAACATCTCCCTTGTAACGAGGGGCTGCTGTGAGGAGGAGCATGCGATGAGCATGTCGGCGTCCCGCAACGCGCGGGGCAGCTCATCAAACGGGACGGCCTCGCCCTTCAAACTGGAGGCTAGGACCTCGGCGCGGGCGAATGTGCGGTTCGCGATGGCGAGCCTGCCTGCGCCCGCTGAGATCAGGTTGAGGGCGGCGACGCGCCCTGTTTCCCCCGCGCCGAGCACGAGTACGTTGCGCCCCGAGAGCGTGCTCAGCTCCTTTCGAGCCAGCTCCACGGCGGCATGCGCGACAGAGGTAGCGCCGCGGGCGACGACGGTCTGGGAGCGGATCTCCTTGCCTGCCTGCAGAGCGTAGCGGAAGAGCGTGTTCAGGGTCGGCCCCGTGGTGCCGGCAGCGCGGCCGGCGTCCCAGGCGTGGCGCACCTGCCCGAGGATCTGTCCTTCGCCGACGACGAGTGAATCGAGGCCCGCCGCTACGCTCAGGAGGTGATGCACGGCACTTTGCCCGTGCAGCATGTAGCAGTGGGACGCTATCTCATCCTCTGATACGCAGGTATGGGCCGAGAGGCGCCGCAGCAGAGTGGGCGTGACATCGGACGCCGCTGCTGCGTACAGCTCTGTGCGGTTGCACGTCGAGAGAGCGACCACCTCGGGGGCAGCGCCGGCCAGCTCGGTGAGGAGGGCGCGCAGGTGCGGCTCGTCGAGCGCGAGACGGCCCCGCAGATCCGTGTCTGCTGTGCGGTGGTTGATTCCGAGTAATTGTACTGTCACACAGTCTACCAGGGGCCCGGACGGAGACCGGGCGATTGAACATTTAGTAACGGCTACTACAGTATACCCAGCCCGTGGCCGCGATATGGCATCAGGGGGACGGCGTCCGGGGCCGGTGCCTTCAGGTTTCCGGGTGCTCAAGTCCTTTCTGGGCCGCCTCGCGGAGGGAGGCGATATTGTCCGCGACGCTTCCCTTTCCGTAAACAGCGGAGCCGGCTACGAGCACACGCGCGCCGGCGGCAACGACGGGGGGGGCGGTGGTGGGCGCTATGCCGCCGTCTACCTCTATCTCGACATCCAGGTCACGCTCTGTGAGCATCTGCCGCAGCCGCTCGATCTTGGGAACGCTCGTGGGGATGAAGCTCTGCCCGCCAAAGCCGGGGTTGACGCTCATCACGAGCACGAGGTCCAGGTACGGCAGGACCTCCTCGATCGCTGCGAGCGGCGTGGAGGGGTTGATGGCGACGCCGGCGCGAGCGCCAGCATCGCGGATGGCTGCGAGTTGGCGGTGCAGGTGGGGCGCAACTTCCTGGTGAACGGTGATCCCGTCGGCCCCTGCGCTGGCGAAGTCCGCGAAGTAGCGCTCGGGGTGCTCGATCATGAGGTGAACGTCAACATACAGCGAGGTGGAGCGGCGGACGGCCTCCGTGACGAGCGGCCCGAGGGTGATGTTCGGGACGAAATGCCCGTCCATTACGTCCACGTGTATGCGGTCTGCCCCCGCCTCCTCTGCCTCGCGCACCTCCTGTCCCAGGCGGGTGAAGTCTGCGGAGAGGATGGAGGGGGCGATCTTGATTACGTTGTTCTGTTTCACGTGAAACAACCTCTGTGCGCGCTCGGCGCGGCCTCGGTTCGCGCGTCCAATCTGCTACTGTGCCGTCGCCCATGCGGGCCTGCGCCGCCACTCGCTCGCCTCCGCGGCGTTCTCAGTTACTAGCAGGTGTACCGCTCCGCCCTCGGCGTTATCAACGATCTGCCATGGGATGTACATGGGGTCGCCCCCTGCACCGGGATGGACCTCGAGGAACACGCCTATCTTGTTCGCGAGAGCGGCCTCGTACGACATCTGGCGCTCCTGAATGGCGCTCGTCAGCAATCGCTCCGCGGGCTCGGAGCCGACCCACAACTGCACGACCTTCCCGATGTTGACGCCGTCCGAGGTCAACACGTCCATTCCTTCCTGTAGCTGCCCGACTATGCTGGGATCGTGGCTGGCCATCTGCTACCTCCTCGGCTACGTGTATGCTCTGAATCGTCGCTGAGCGCCGTCGTTCCGCTGCGTTTTGGGAGTTCCCATTGTCCAGTCGGCCACTGGTCGTGCCAGCACGGGCGTGAGTGACAAGTTGCAAACGATGTGCCAGAAGATGATCCGCCTGCCGGGCGCAGAGGTGTTTCACGTGAAACACCATCCCGTGAGCCGAAGCACCTAGCGCCGCCCCGTCGTCCCGGCCGCGGGGCTAGAGTCGGGACGACGCAGCGTGCGACGTAGACGACGCAGACGGAGCGTGCTGGGTCTCTACGAGCGACTGCTGTGTCACCCCTCGCTGTGACAGCTCCCACCATTCCGCACGTCTCGCGAGCATCAGCCCGCAGCGAGCGCGAGATCCACGAAGTCGGCGATCTCGGCGGGAGTCGTCGCCACCTGCACGTTCGCCGCCTCCAGCGCGCGAACCTTCTCCTCCGCTGTGCCCCGCCCCCCGCTGATTATCGCGCCCGCGTGACCCATCCGTCGGCCGGGCGGCGCGGTGCGGCCCGCGATGAAGCCGACCACCGGCTTGCTCATCTCCGTAATGTACTCGGCGGCCTCCTCTTCCGCGGTGCCGCCTATCTCGCCGATGAGCACCACCCCGCGCGTCTCGGCGTCCTCCTCGAACATCCTGAGCGTGTCCACGAAGCTTGTGCCGGGCACCGGGTCGCCCCCTATGCCGACCACCGTGCTCTGCCCGATCTGCGCCGCCGTCAGCGCGGCGACTGCCTCATACGTGAGGGTGCCCGAGCGCGAGACGAGCCCTACCGGCCCGGGAATGTGGATGTTACCGGGGATAATGCCCACCTTCGCCTCGCCCACCGTGGTGACGCCGGGGCAGTTGGGGCCAAGCAGGCGCGCGCCCTGCTCCCTGACATAGCGGTACATCTTCACCTCGTCGAGCGCGGGGATGCCCTCCGTGATGCACACTATCAGTTCGATTCCGTTCGCGGCGGCCTCGTACACCGCGTCGGGGGCGAACGGGGCGGGCACGAAGATGATAGAAGTGTTCGCACCCGTCTCGGCCACCGCCTCGTGCACCGTGTTGTACACCGGCGCCCCGGCGACCGCCTTGCCGCCACCGCCCGGCGTGACCCCGGCGACCACCTGGGTGCCGTACTCCACCATCTGCGTGGTATGGAACTCACCCTCCCTGCCGGTGATGCCCTGCACCAGCAGCCGCGTATTTCTATCAACGAGTATGCTCAAGCGCTGCTCCCTCGAAAGTTTATCTATCGCCACTTTAGCTGCCGGGGCGCTCGTACAAGGACCCTACCTGGGATGCGACCGCAGGACGAGGACGAGCCCCGCGAATGTGAGTGTTACCAGCGGTCCCTCAGGCCCCCACACCAACCACTGCCTTTGTCTCCCATAGCCACATGCTCCTGTCGCCTGCGGCCTCTGCCGTATACAGCCGCGCCCAGCACCCCTGCCCTGCGATACCAGGTGCGGCCCTACGCGCGGCCGTAGTCGCGCTCACGCCTCGCTGGTGCTGACCGGCAGCTCCTTCGGCGCTGATGCATCGCCTGTTACGAGTCTTACAGCAAGTTCCGCCACCTCAGACAGGCTCACCGCGGAGTGGAGGTGGGCGTTCTCGAGTATCCGGCGCCCCTCTTCCGCGTTCGTGCCCTCGAGCCGCACCACCATCGGTACGCGCCGCTCAACGTGCTCAAGCGCCTCCACTATGCCGTGGGCGACCACGTCGCAGCGTGCGATGCCCCCAAAGATATTGATGAGCACCGCCTTCACATTGGGGTCGGACAAGATTATGTTTAGCGCAGCGGTCACTTGCTCTGCCGTCGCGCCACCCCCTATGTCCAGAAAGTTCGCGGGCTCGCCACCGTACAGCTTCACCATGTCCATGGTCGCCATCGCGAGTCCCGCCCCGTTCACCATGCAGCCGATCTCACCATCAAGCTTGACGTAATTTATGCCTGCCTGCGCCGCCCGCACCTCGCTTGGATCCTCCTGGCTCGTGTCGCGCAGGGCAGCCAGATGCCGGTGACGGAAGAGGCCGTTGTCGTCGAGCGTCACCTTCGCGTCCAGCGCCTGGAGCTCGCCGCTTCCCACCTCAGCCAGTGGGTTCACCTCCACGAGACTTGCGTCGTTCTCCGTGAACACCTCGTACAGCTTCATCGCGATGTCCGCGAACTGCCGCACGTGGGCGCCGCCGAGGCCCAGGCGGAACGCTACCTCACGCGCCTGCCACGGCTGGAAGCCTAGCAGCGGGTCCGCGTGCGCGCGAACGATGCTCTCCGGGCTCGTCGCCGCCACCTCCTCAATGTCCACTCCCCCCTCAGCGCTTGCGATCAGGGACACGGTCTTCTCGGCCCTGTCGAGCACGAAGCTTACATAGATCTCGCGACGGATGTCGGCGGCGGGCGCCACGAGCACCTGATGCACGGGCAGTCCCCTGATCGCCGTGCCGAGAATCTGCTCCGCGGCCTCCCGCGCTTCAGCGGGACCGCCCGCGAGCTTCACGCCGCCCGCCTTGCCTCGCCCCCCCGAGTGGACCTGCGCCTTGACGACGACCTGCCCCCCGATGCACGCGGCCGCGGCCTCCGCCTGCTCCGCGCTCGCCGCCACCTCGCCGGGCGGCACGGGCACGCCATGTTGGGACAGCAGTTCCCTGGCCTGATACTCGTGTAGATTCATTGTGCAGCGGTCCTTTCCGGGGTGCGGGTTCCACGCCACGCATCATAGAAGCAAACGCCGGCGCTGTCCATACGCGGAGTATCTACCGCAGAGAGCGTGGGGCACACAGAGGGAACGCCGATGGGAAGATCCGGGGGGTGAAAGCGATGGTTGATCTTCGCGAGGCGCGCCGGGCCAGACATCGTCAGGGCGATCATGCGATTAGTTCTCTCTCCCTGACTTTCTCTGCGTCCTCTGCATGCTCCGCGGTCAGTTCCTGGGCCTACTCGTGGGGCAGACTGAAGAGGAAGGTGCTGCCTTTGCCGGGCTCGCTTTCCAGCCACATGCACCCGCCGTGCAGCAGGACGAGCTCGGAGGCGATGTACAGGCCGAGGCCCAGCCCACCCTCCATATCTGAACCTCGGTAGAAGCGCTCGAAGACGCGCGTCTGCTCCTGGGGAGGTATCCCGCCTCCCCTGTCTACAACCGCCACTCGCACCTCCCCGTTTCCTGTGAGCAGCCTGATGGTTACAGGCTCATCAGGCGGGGAGTATCTCGCGGCGTTGTCGAGCAGCGCGTCCATTACCTGCAGTAAACGTCTGCGGTCGAATACGGCGCGTGTTGGGTTCGGAGGGGTCTCGAGATGGACGGGGTTCGGGCGCCCGCCCTGCTCGAAGCGCGCCACCGCCTCCGCCAGCACTTCCTCCACGGGATGCGAAGCCGTGAACAGCTGCACCCTGCCGGAGGAGAGCCTCGACGCCTCCAGCAGGCTCTCGACCATCCCAGTCAGCTTGTCCACCTGACCGGAGACCATCTCGAGCAGCCGTGTGTCGCGTTCGGCAAAGGCGGACTCGGCCCGAGCGAGGCGGCGCTGCAGCAGTTGCGTGCCGCCCTTGATCGCAGTCAGCGGAGTCTTGAGCTCGTGCGATGCCAGAGACAGAAAATCGGTGGTGGTATCGATCTCAGACGGCAGAGCCTGCGCGCTCAGCAGCAGCACGGGCTCCTCATCGTGCCTCCTGGCCCACGCGGCCGTGTAACCGACCCGCTTCTCGCCAATGTACACCTCGCCACGCTCTCCGTCGGACTCGCCCGACAGCAGCTTCTGCGTTGCTTCGCGCACCTCGACGGGCAGGAGCGATCCCAGCCGCGAGGTGTCTTTGCCGGTGGAGTCGTGCTCCACTGCGGCAAAGAGCGCTTCGCCGGCCGTGTTCACGCCGAGCACGCGCCCGGACGAATCGAACGCGATCATCGCCACCGGCACGGCCTCCAGAACGTGGAGAAGCCAGGCATCTCTTGTGGCGCTCATGGCATCGGCCCTTCTTAACCAAAAAGGCCGGCTCACGCCGGGCCCTTCCCTTGCTTCAGGCGGACGTATCGCAAGGACAGTGCCATCAATAGCGAGTTGTGTTGCACTTGCGGAGCGCACAGTGTTATAATCCGCCCGTCTACCACATTACAACACCCAAACACACAATATGAGGAGTGCCGCCATGGAGATGTCACAAGACCTTTCGCAAGATATGGCGGTGCGAGTCTCGCCCTCGCTCATCGAGGCGAACCATATCCTCAGCCTGTCGCTGGCAGAGCTGCGGCAGACGATAATGAATGAGATCAACCAGAACCCCGCGCTGGAAGTGCTCGACCATGAGACGTGCCGCGTATGTGGGGAGCCCATGCAAGGTGGCCGCTGCGCTGGTTGCTCGAAGGACGACCCGGCTGAGAATGGCTCCGCGCGCGACGATCTGGAGTCGCTCTATGAGAGCTACTCCGCCCCCACTCGCTCTTCTGTAATGAGCGAGGAAGACGACTTCGACCCGATGTCGCTCGTCGCATCCGAGGCGCGCATGCAGGACAGCCTTCGCGCCGACCTCCACGCCGTGCTGCCGACGGAGGACGCGCCCCTCGCGGATTACCTTATCGAGTCACTCGATGACAACGGCTACCTCAAGTACCCGCTTGATTCCATAGCGCAGGAGACTGGTATCGGTCTTGAGCGGGTAGAATGGGTTCTTATGCGGCTGCAGGAGGTCGCCCCTGTGGGTGTGGGGGCGCGTGACCTGCGCGAGTGCCTGATGCTGCAGGTTGATTACCTCGAACAGGAGGAGAGCGTTCCGGAGTTCGTGCGCGAGATAGTAGACCTCTATCTCAACGAGCTCGGCGCGCACAAGTACGGCTACATAGCGCGCCAGCTACACACCACGCCCGAGAAGGTTTCCGAGGCTCGCGTCTTCATCAAGGAGCACCTCACGCCCTTCCCCTCGCAAGATAACTTCGGTGGGCGCACGTGGCGCTCTCCCTCGCGCTCTATCTTCGTCGCGCCGGATGTCGTGATCACGGAGAAGGAGGGCAAGCTCGAGGTAGAGGTGATGGAGGGCAGGCAGTTTGAGTTGCGCCTCAGCCCATCGTACCTGCGCATCGCTACCCAGCTGGAGCTCAACCCCAACAGCTTCTCTGAGGATGAGCGCCGCCATATCCGCGACTACATCTCCCGTACCAAGCTGTTCATCTCCAACGTGAACCAGCGCCGCAAGACTATCCACAGGATCGCCACCTGCCTCGTGGAGCTGCAGGAGGATTTCATCCGCCTCGGCGTGCGCAACCTCAAGCCCCTGACGCGCGCGATGCTAGCGGACCACATAGGCGTACACGAGAGCACCGTCAGCCGCGCTACCGCCGGCAAATTCGTGATGCTGCCCGCCCGCAGGGTGATTCCTTTCTCCGACTTCTTCACGGCCTCCCTGAGCGTCAAGGACGTCATCAAGGAGATCATCGTCAAGGAGAATCAGGCGCTCACCGACCGGCAGATAGGGGACAAGCTGCGCGAGCGTGGCATCCGGGTCGCTCGCCGAACTGTCGCGAAGTACCGCGCGGAGCTCGGCATCCTCCCCTCTACGCTCCGGTAGGTCGCGCCTGGGTTCCGGCTCTCGGACGGGCTGGTGCGCGCTAGACTCTGTGCGGGGCTCACGAGGCGCTTCGCGTTAGCTTCCGTACCACTGCGCGCGCCACGACCTCATCTGGTCTATCTCGCGCTGCTGCGTCTCCACGATGTTCCGCGCGAGGTCCTTGATCTCCTGGCGCCCCGCCTTCTGCAGCGCCTGTCTCGCATCCATGATTGCTGCTTCGTGGTGCGGGATCATGGCATCTATGAAGGCCCGGTCGAACGGGTCCGCGTCCGCCAGATCCTCGGGCGAGACTCCCATCGCGCCCTCCATCTGCATGCCGGGCATGTCCGACCGATGCCCGCTGTGGTTTCCCTCCGCGAGCGGCGCCCCGTACCATTCCTTGTGCCAGGCCGCAATCTTCTCCTGCTCCGCCTTCTGTCCCTCAATGATCTGCTGGGCCAGGGTCTTCAGTTGGGGATGCTCCGCCCGCTCCAGCGCCACCTCCGCCATCTGCACCGCGGACTCGTGGTGGGCGGACATGCTCTGGATGAACGTGCGGTCAAAGTCGCTGGCGGTAGCAGTCGAGGTAGTGGCAGTTGCCGTTGCTCCCCTCCCGTGAGCGCCGTGGCCCTCGTCCGTACTGCCGGCCGAGCCGCATGCGGCGAGAAGGAGTGTCACTAATGTCGTCAATGCGAGAAGCCTGTACACGAAGTATATTCCTTTCAAGTATCGCCCGATACGGAATGATAGCACCCGGAGCAACAGGTATACTGGCACCGTGGACGGTGGCTGATAGTCCCGTGCCTTTAGACGTTTATAACACTCTGGGAGGAACAAGCCATGAGCAACAGCGCTACTCAGGAGGTCGTACTCAACGCTCCTGATATCTCCTGCGGCCACTGTGTCGCGACGATAAACAAGGCGGTGGGGCAGGTGGACGGCGTGCGCCGCGTCGAGGCGAACGAGGCGACGAAGCAGGTGGCCGTCGAGTACGACCCTGGCCGAGTCTCGCTGGCGCAGATCGAGTCCGTGATGGACGACGCGGGATACCCGGTACAGAGTTAAAGTGGTCACGGGTTGCGGCGAGCTCGTGCAGAGGCTCAGCACCAACCGGGCGATGTAAGGGCATACGCACGCTCGATGAGAGGTCTACCTCGCCGTGGACTTCTTTCGATCCTGGCACGTCCCGGTGGCGCGTGTCCCCGCTGGGCAGCACGAGCAGCACGACCATCCCGTCCAGCGAGGATGTTTGAGCAATCGTAGAGACGTAGCACGCTACGTCTCTACCAGTCTACGGCTCGCTGACAGCGCCTTTGCAATCGCCCTGCACATTAACCCAGGGTCATGTCAAAGTCGGAGGAGGGATAGCGCCGATGAGTGCG
>JADDPP010000251.1 GCA_016781845.1 Rubrobacter sp. | reverse complement strand
TCGGTGCTGACGCTCCGGTTTGCAAGCTGGAGGAGCACGCCGGATACGGCTGAGTGAACAAGGAGGTGAGGAGCAAGAGACTCCGGGGGGCTCGCTCGGCGCCGACGAGGTGGCCGGGCACGTTGTTTTCGTCCAGTAACGGCACTGGGTGAAGGTCTAGAAACAGCGAAACCGTAAGGAGAACCCCATGCATAGTCGGTCCACGACATGGCGAGTCCTGGTGACCCTGTTTATGCTGGCAGCGCTGGTCATACCCAGTAATGCGACCGGCGCGCCCGCGGTCAGTACCACCGCCGCCCCGCAGCGACCGGCGGACAAGACGCCGCAGAGGTCAGGGGCGTATGAGTACCGGCGCACTACGACATCTACGGTCTGAACCCACACAGACTGCCCCCAAGCCGGGGTGAACGACGGCCAGGCGCCCGCTGACCGGATAGAGGCTATCAGCGACGACGGCGACGACATCCGTGTCAATCAGGACCTCAGCTGCTTCCCTCAGAATGAGACGAGCATAGCAGTCAACCCGCGCAACTCGCTCAACGTTGTTGGTGGTGCAAACGACTACAGGCTAGGCTTTGGCTCGTCCGGCTTCTACAGCAGCTTTGATGGTGGACGGACGTATAGGGATGGCATCCTGCTGTTCCCGAGCCTGCCAAACGGGGACAACCTGGATGGCGGCGGTGACCCCGCTATCGCCTTCGACCGGCAAGGGTATGTCTACTACGCGAACATCAACTTCAACCGCACGGATGATACGAACGGTATGTTCGTGAGCCGCTCATCAAACGGCGGTCGCACGTGGAGCCGCCCGTGCGTGCCAGAAGACACCACGCCGAGGAACACGACGGACAACGCCGGGAGGTGCGGACCCATCGGTGATACTCGGACGCCGGGTGACGGCGTGCTCAACTTCTACTTCGACAACAACACCACGGCGGACGGCAGCGTGCCGTTCAACGACAAGGAGTACATCGCCGTTGGCCCACGGCCCGCGGGTGTTGCACCACAGTGCTTCGGCGCGTTCACGCACCAGCCGATCAACTGTGGCTCACGGCCCATAGGCTCCGACCGCATCTACGTGACGTGGTCGCTGTTCCATACGTTTACGAGCGTGGCGACTGCGAACGTCAACATCGTCATGAGCTACTCCGATGACCGGGGAGTCTCGTGGTCGCCCGTGAAGGCCATCAGCGGAAATGCGCCGTTCTGCACGCCGTTCCCGCTCCCGACTAGCCCAACCAACTGCAACCTGAACCAGGGTTCGACGCCGACGGTACACCCGACGACGGGCGCGCTGTACGTGTCGTTCCAGAACTTCAACACGCCGGATGAGAACCAGTACCTCGTGGTACGCTCGACGAACGGTGGTCGCACTTTCACGCGTCCGCGCTTCGTAGGCTCCGTGTTCGATGTGAACTACCCCATCTCCGGCAGAAACAGCGGGCAGGTGGGCGATCCGCGCAACCGGCCTGACTGTGCAGCCCGAGGCCAGCAGGACTTCCGCGACGTCCTCACGAACTCCTGCTTCCGCGTAAACTCCTACGGCAACATCGTCGTGGACAAGCGCGGCGGTACGTATGCGAACGACCTGTACGTCGTCATCTCCGACAACCGTGAGGGAACGCCGCGCAAGTCGAACACGAACATCTACCTGTTCAAGTCCACGAACGGCGGCGACAACTGGGCCCGTCCGACGCGCGTCAACAACGACGTCTCCCGGCTGACGGGATTCCGCGACGACCCCAACAATGCGCAGGTAGTTGGCAATGACCAGTGGTTCCCGTGGGTAGACATCAATACCCTGGGTGACCTCAACGTGGTGTTCTACGACCGGCGGCTGGACACGAACTCCACACGCCACGAGTGGCCAACCTTCAGCCGCCAGTTCCCCGGTAACTACCTCACGTGGTTCTGGGGTGCGCAGTGTCGGGTAGCACCGGCAGGGGACGACCAGCAGGATGACCAGCAGACGGGCGGCGACCCCAACGGGTGCGTCGTGGATAGCAGACTGCTGCCTCAGCCGACGGCGCCGGTCAACCCTGGCGGCGGCAGGGTTGCTCCCCAGGGACAGACAAGGTTCCCGTTCCGCAACTTCGTGATCTCGGACGTGCCGTCCAACATGGACTACGCGTTCCGGGCGGGCATCTTCATCGGTGACTACAACAACGTCGCCGTGAGGGGCGGGCTCGCCTACGGCTTCTGGACGGACGCCCGCAACGGACGCTCCTCCAGGATGCAGACGGGCCGCAACCCGATCTGTGAGCAGTCGGACGTGTACCTGGATCGCTATCCGGCTCGGGGCGCGATCTCGGATACAGGCGCGCGGACGACGGACGCCCTGTTCCTGAAGGCTAACTGTCCGTAGCACAGGTTAGCACTGTATAGATCCCCCACAAAGGGGCAATACAGTTGCACAGACAGTCAACGAGGCCGCTCCAACTGGAGCGGCCTCGTCTGCATTAGTCCCGCTGATACGGAATGTAGCTGAGTAGCGACTCAGACTGTCATTCTGAGTAGAGCCTTGCCTTGCGGCGAACCTGAGATGATGAAAATGCGGTTACTCTGGAACCTGCGGCTACTCCTCCACACGCAGCTTGACCCCCAGATTCGCTTTCGTAAGAGCTTGCGAGGAATCCGTAACCCAGGAGCACCGATTCTCAGCGAAGCGAAGAATGACAAACCTACAGCCTTCACTTGTATGAGACCGCTGGGCCCGGTAAAGGTTGGCCTATGCCGTCTGCTTACCGCGGGGGGCACCAAGTATCCTCGCGGCCGCCAGCGCCCTGTGCGCCAGCAGCCTCGATCCCGCCCTTGTTAGGAGCTTGGCAGGGCCGGAAGCTCGACCAGGCACGCGGTCTCGCCCCCCTCTCGCCGCGCCATCCTGGGGGCGAAGCAACACCACCCCATCCTGTACGATCCTGAGAACGGCGTTGCCGGGAACCCAGTAGCGACCCGCGAGTCCAAGCGGTCCCCGTACCACCTCGAAGAAGCAAGCTCCGGCTTGTGGATCGCGCGGGATCGCTGATCCTGTATGGCTACCGATGTTTACCCGTCCGACCTTGCCGAGTCTGCGTCCATCAGGATCGTAGACGTGCATCCGTGGACGCGCCTGCCGTGTGTACCGTTGAGCGATAGACATCGCAACTAAGCCTCCCCCTGTCGATTGAAAGATCACTCGCACAGCGTAAGCATTTCACCATCGGTTGTCCGTAAGGTGCAGGCTCGTGGCCGCTTAACGCTGTGTAGCATTGTGTGTCCGCCATGTGTCGCGTTGCAACTGGCTCCACCGCTCTCGGCCCCTGCCTGCTGACCGTGTCATGCCGATCGTTCGTACGTGGTGGCTGCGAGCGGGGTACCGGATGTGTTGGACCGTCCGGCTCGGCTCGTGGTTCGGATAATCGTCCAGCCAACCATGCCTGAGAGGAGCGACGCGGCCAGGATACCCACCTTGGCCGTGTTGAGCAGCGGACCCTCGCCGAAGGCTAGGCTTGAGATGAACAAGGACATGGTGAATCCGATCCCCGCGAGCCAGCCCGCGCCGTATACATGCCGCCACGATATGTCGGATGGAAGGTCCGTGACGCCAGTTCGCACCACGAGCCACGCGAACAGCGTTATTCCAACCTGCTTGCCAAGGACCAGGCCGGCGATCACGCCGAGCGTTACGGGCTCGGTTAGCGCCGCCCCAAGATCACCGCCAAGCGCCACGCCCGCGTTTGCGAGCGCGAAGAGTGGCACGATCCCAAACGCCACCCACGGGTGCAGGCTGTGCTCGAGGCGCTGCATCGGTGTCTGAACTTGCTCGCACGCAGCCTCCAACTCTTCCACCGCTGCCTGCTGGCCCGCGTTGGTGAGGATGTTCGCGCCCTCCTCACCTGACCGGTCGAATTCATCAAGCAGCTCCCGCGCCCTCTGGACGAACTCGCCCGTGTCCACGCGGGTGCGCGCGGGGATCATCATCGCCAGCAGTACGCCGGCGATGGTGGCGTGCATGCCCGACTTGAGAAACGCTACCCAGAGGCCGATTCCGAGAAGCGCGTACGGCACTGGATGGCGCACATCGAGTCGGTTGATTGCCGTGAGAATCGCAAGGAAGACAGCAGCGGCGCCGAGCGCCGCCCAGGAAACCTCCGCCGTGTAGAAGAGGGCGATCACGAGCACCGCGCCGAGGTCGTCCACAATGGCGAGCGCTGTCAGGAACACCTTCAGGCTTGTGGGCGTCCGGCGGCCCAGCAGGGCTAGCACGCCGAGCGCGAACGCGATGTCCGTGGCCATCGGTACACCCCAGCCGGACGCGCCCTCGCCTGCCAGGTTAAAGGAGAGATAGATCAGCGCCGGCACGACCATCCCGCCGAGCGCGGCGGCGATGGGAAGAGCGGCCTGTCGTAGGCTCGCTAGCTCCCCCACAAGTACCTCTCGTTTTATCTCCAGGCCTACCACGAAGAAGAACACCGCCATGAGCCCATCGTTGATCCAGTGCAGCAGGTCCTTCGAGATGTCGTATCCCTCCGGTCCGATGGTCACCCGTGTCTGCCACAGGCTTGTGTACGCGTCCGCCCAGGGAGAGTTGGCCCAGATCAGGGCCGCGATGGCGCACAACATCAGGACTATACCGCCCGAAGCTTCTTCGTGCATGAACTCGCTGATTGGGTACAGCACCCGCCTTATGGGATGCTGCGGTTGCACAGACATCGCTGGTGTTCTTCCGTTCTCCACTTATCGTGTCTCCTCCTATAACAGGTACCCTGGCCACACATACGTGCTGGTCAGGAGCATGCTGGCTGCGGCCACCAGCAGGCCGTACCTGAGAAAATCCCAGAAGCCGATTGGGCGTCCTTCGCGCGCAGACGCGCCGGTGTTCTTCGCACACTCCATCGTTTCCTCGATGTCCGTGATGTCAGCGAGAAACTCTGCCGGCATGACCTTGAGGTAGATGTTGTCCATAACTAAAAAAGGTGGAGCCCTTTGACGGACTCCACCTGGTGCCTGCGGGTAACGGGGCAGGCCACCCTATTCAGTTCGCGTCATTATATCAGATGAAGGCGTTACTCCCTGGAGGTCGCAGACG